>OMZA01000008.1 GCA_900315425.1 uncultured Eubacteriales bacterium | reverse complement strand
TTGCTTTTAAAGTTCCCTCTCTATCCCAACGCTGCAACGTCTTCACAGAAACGCCTAATAGTTCAGCAAAATCTTTTGGTTTATAATTAGTGATATTGGATGTGTTCATAAATAATATCCTCCATGAGCACATTTAACCACTAATGTCAACATTTTTGATTACTTAAGCATCCTCCTATATTTTATCATTTTTTATGCACTTAAAAATGTCATTTACAAATGGACAACCTTTATTAAATTATACAACGCAATCTATTTTCTATAAAGGAATTTTTATTTACTGATTCTTATAAAACAAAAGGGACCAAAGCTTTTGCATCAAGCTTTAGTCCCATATTTCCATATTGGTTTAAATTAATTTTTTGTGAAGTTAAATGAACTTCCGTTTGCAAGGTACTCCCATGTTGAATCAATAACTTCGGCTGTTGCTGTTGTACCATCCGTTGAGAATAATATTGTAATTGGATTCTCAGATGGGTCAACTCCTTCTACCACAAGTCCATCTGCATTCTCTGTACCAACACCATCAATTGATGCTAATCTAAAGATTGATAAATTAACTGCGAATGTTCCATCTCCATTGTCAGAGATTGTTACAGAGTTATCATCTGCATCTGTATATGTTCCCGGATAAAGAGCTGTTGTTGAAAGATCATCATTCTCTTCTGTCTCCACCTGTGCAGCTGTTGTTTCTGCAGCCTGTGTCTCTAATGTTGCAACCTCTGTTGCAGTTGTCACTTCTTCATTTGCTGCGGTTGTTTCCTCTGCTGTTGTTTTTTTTGTTGCCTTTGTAGTTGTTTTCGTATCTTTTTCATCTGAATTAGTACAGGCCATAAGTGCTAATGCCATATAGCCGGCGAATATTAAAATTCCCCATCTCTTCAATGAATATTTTGTCATTTTAAATTCTCCTCTTACGTGCAATTTGGTTTTCAAACCAACGCACCTATAATATCACTTATTGTTATATATTACAACAAAAGTTTTTACAAAACTAGAATTTTTGTGCAATATTTACATACATATCACCAAAGAGAGATTTCTGTTGTATTTTCATAATCCCCTATTGTACATGCGATGATTTTAACTCCTGGAATTACCACATAAAGTTCATCTTCTATTATGATTCCCCTTACATTTCTGTAATTGTTTTCGTATTGGCTCAAAACATCATCGCTAACTGTATTTTCCCCATTAACATTGTAGTACTCGTACAACGGTATGGATGCCAATTTTACAAATTCCCCATCCTGATACGTGAACACATCATAGGTTAAAATGTCCTCATCTAAATATACGTAGTGGTTACCCGGATCCTCAAGCTCCTTCAAATACTCTTGTAAATAAGTATCGTCGGTCTCATTTGTTTTGTACTTCTCTTTATAAACCGCTACTGCTTCATCTTTAACGGAATTCAAAAGCTCATCATCCGGATTTGTAATAACATGGTATACATATGTATTTACATCAAATCCAAAAATGTTATTTTCCGTATCAATCATCAACGCTCTGTGGTTATCTTCTGCAGTTGAGCTGGCATATGGAGATACATCCTCATCTTTTCTCTCTTCCCTGAAAAGATATTTGGCAACTTCTGTTTGCTTGCCATCCTCATCAGTTTCAAACATAGATAACTTAAGACTTCCTTCATCTCTTCCTATTCCTAAAAGAAGGTTATCTGCATATTTATGTAAGTAACTTGAGAAACCTGGCACCTCTAATTCATCTGTAATAACCGGATTAGTTGGATCTGAAAAGTCCACTGTAAACAACGGATCTATCTGTCTGTATGTTACAAAATATCCTGTATTTCCTTCGTATCTGGCAGAATATATCTTTTCATCTTTAGCAATTCCATCAATTACTCCCACAGTATCCATGGTATCGCACTTAAGAACGCTAACCTTATTAATTTCATTACCCTCTGAATACCAATAATCTCCATCTATAGGCTCTTCGTACTCATATCTTGTAGAAACCACTCTTAGATATCCATCATATTCATCCATTGCAAATTGGTTATATAAATATCCCTCAACAATACCTCTTACAGGATCTTCCATTTTGCCATCTTTATAGCCAAATCTCCAAATAACCGTTGAACCGCCATTTAAATATGAATCTTCATCAATGGTGTAGGTTGATACAAATATATTATTGTCTGACATGTAAAGGAAATCATACCAACCGTCTTCCATGGTGAGAGCTTTCTTGTCGCAAATATTTCCATCGTCGCTAAGGTCCATACTTACTATAAATACATATTCAGAAGAATATATAACCTCAGGTAAATATACACATTCAGGTTCTATTTGCTTTCCATCAATTCTTGGAACACAATTGTCCTCGTCAATATCTCCATAAATGTATGTATTAGTTATCACAAAAAGTTTATCGTCCACAAGACGAATTTCCTTAACATTACCTTCCTGATTAAAGGCATTTATTAGTTGTGGTTTGCTGCGATCAGATATGTCATATACCTCAATCCTGCTATATTTTTCCGTGTCTGTATCTATGGCTTCATCCAAAACTAAAACCAACTTATCTTCTAGTAAAAGCATTTGATTATTGGCACTGCTATCATATCCATAATAGTAATACTCATAGTCAAAATCATACTCTTGCTCTTTTATCTCTATCTCCGGATTGATAGTTGCAACCTTTTCTTTTTTATCTGTGCTTACAATACTAACCTGACCCTGTGTTGCCATAGCATAGATATAATCTCCATCAGTTTTAACAATATCTCCCTCATCAATTCCTTCAACCTGGACGTTTGTTCCGGTATATTCTTTAGAATCAGTACCTTCACCTGCATTTACACTATCATCGGTTGCAGTTTTCACCTTTTCATCTGACTCCACTGCACTTTCATAATCCATTTCATCTTCAACTATTCCGCCATTAATGTAACGTGAATAAGCATATCTATCCTGGACATTACTTAGAACCTTGGCAATTTCCTTATAATCCTTGCAGCCTTCTTTCTTTCCAAGACCATCTTTAGAATTCTCTACAACTTTCTTTCCATTGTTATCTTTTGTTTTGGTATTCCACTTAATTAAACCTGTTTTAGAAGCGCCATATACACCACCTGTAACCAATGCAACACTGGCTGCCACTGCAAGTACTCTCATAAGTATTTTCTTGCCATACTTCTTTTTCTTACCACCATTTTCCGGGGGCAGGTTTTGGCTATTAATCACATTATTTTCCATAGTATCCTCCTCTTTTCCACTCTCAAAAGTTTCCTTAGACTCTCGTTCCTCTATAGTTTTCATCATGTTTTCTGGACTTAAGACCTCTGGAATCTCAATTTCTTCATCGCTAATATTTTTAATCTTTTTCATAAGTTCTATATCCTTTTCATCAAAACTCATGCACGATTCCACCTTTCTAATAACAAATTCCGGTTTTAAATAACTTCTAGATATTTTCCCATTTTTGCTAAAGCTCTGCTTAATTTGGACCTGATAGTCGTGGCCTTCATATTCATGTATTCTCCGATTTCATTACTCTTAAAACCGCCGTACATAGCCAGGACAACCACCTGTCTTTCTTCCTCTTCAAGCATTTCCATGGCTTTTTCTACATCGTATTTTTGTTCCAAATCCTGTGTCTTATCCGGAATATCCTCGGATAAAGCCTGAGCTTGCTCTGTATACCACTTTCGTTTCATCTTACATTTGTTAGCCAAAATGGTTACTATCCAATTACAGAATTTATCATCATCCTTTAGATTTCTCAGTCCTTTGTAGGCATCATAAACAGTATCTGCCACGACATCCTTAGCATCTTCCGGGTTGTTCAGCATATAGTACGCATATTTATAAAGATCTTTATAAATATGTTCATACATCTGTGCAAATGCATCCTTATCCCCAGCCTTTGCTTTAGCTACTAGTTGTGGATTAATTTCCATAAAAAACTCCATTTCTTATTGTTTTCACTTATATGTGTATTAATATCCCTAAAGTGTTGCAAACTTTTTTATTTTTTTATAAAAAAAGGTCGATGCATTAGGCAACGACCCTTTATAAGACATTTTATTTATTATCTAAGCAAAACAAGCTGAATGTTGAATCAAATACAATTCGCTCTTTTTCATCATATATCCTTGACTCAACAACGCATATAGATTTTCCACGTTTAACTACCTTAGCCTTACTATGTAGCACTCCTGCCTTTGTAGCTTTAAGAAAATACATATTCCCCTGGTTTGTCACATACATTTTTCCATCACTTCTTGCTGCAAACGCCGCCGTAACATCAGCTAATGTGAAGTAAACTCCTCCGTGAGCTATCCCATATGGATTCATGGATTTTTCTGTTAATGTTAAACGTCCCTCTGCACAATCATTTCCAACATATGTAATCTCTACACCATTGTGCAACGCAAAGGTATTTTTCCCCATTATTTCTTTTTCAAGTTCCACGAAATATTTGCTCATTTCTCTTTCGCTCATTTTTTTACCGTTCCTCTTTTATCATTCTGCATTAGAGTATTGTCCAAGATAAAGTGATCCATCTTCACCACTTAACTGGATTGCATAATAAACAGTGTTACCATTTTCATCTACATAAGATATTCCTACTGTTGGAATAGTCTCCACCAATGGTATATCCAGCACCAATGGAACATCTGATGTAATTGTTCCAAAATCATAATTAAGTGTCGATTTAAAAACAGGTAATTCCCCTTCTGCATCTACCAATTCAATATTGTATATTTTTAATTTTTTTATCTCCCCATCTGTTGATAACATAGCATATGTAAGTGGTTCCTCTGTACTTACTGTATACTCGCTGTAATCATCATATAATGATAAATCTGTTACTTCCTGGATGCTTAGTGAACCTGTTGATACATTTGCGTCAATATCCGGTGTATCCACATCAAGTTCTCCATCATATTTATCAAATGTCCTGATATCCAATGGCATTGCTTCTCCGTACTGTGTCTGATAATCAAAAAAATATTCACTATCCCAATCTAGTTCTTCTGATATATCAATATCCCAATCTCCAGATGTATTGTGATAATATCTTATATCATCGTAATTTTCATCATATGCACAGCTAAAATAAAAATCTTTACAATTGAGCGCTGTTGCATCCTCTGTTAATTCGTATTTTCCATAACATGATGAATCTGCTCCTGCAGAACCTGAATTCATAAATATTCCATCTCCTGCATATGTGTAGGAATTTCTTGACCATCCTTCAAATACAAACTGGGGACTTCCATTTACACATGTATATACTGCATAGATATCTGTTGTTGTCGTTCCTTCATTTTCTTCTGTATAACCTGTTACTCTTCCGATGTACAGTTCAGGAATTCCATCTCCACTTAAGTCTTCAACTCCAAATCCCACTAATTCAGGTGGCGCCTCTGCTCCTTCTGAATGGATGGTCTCCATAATTGCTGTATAGCCTGTTTCTCCTTCATAATCATCGCCACCTGTTGTGAGATATGTATCATACTGTTGCAGTATTTTGTCATATCCATACTCTTCTAAGTCATAAGTTGTCTTTTCTTCTTTTTTAGTTGTTTCCTCTGTAGTCTCTTCTATAGTCTCTTCTTCTTTTTTTGTTGTTTCCTTTGTCTCTGTATTCTTTGTTGTTTCTTTTGAATCCTCATTCTTATCACAAGCAGTTAAACTCATTGCAAATACTGTTGTCATAAGAGCTATTGCTAAAACTTTTTTTCTCATTTCTCCTCTCCTTGTCCTAAATTCATACTTTTAGCTTTGTTTTTAAATTTTACCATATTACTATTATTATGTCATTTCCATGTCATGATAATTTTTTTATAATTTCTTTATTTTCAACTTATCTATCCTTGTGATATAATTTTCATCGGAAAATATTTATAAATGGAGGAATATTATGAGTATCAGACTTGGAATTATTGGATACGGTAACCTTGGTAAAGGTGTTGAAGTTGTCGTTAAAGATGCACCTGACATGGATTTAGTTGCTGTATTTACAAGAAGAGATCCTTCAACAGTTAAGATTCAGACTGCTGGAGTACCAGTATTAAATGTTTCAGAATTAACAAATTGGACAGACAAAATTGATGTTATGATTCTTTGTGGAGGTAGCGCAACAGACCTTCCTACTATGACACCTGAGTACGCAAAACTTTTCAACGTTGTTGATAGTTTTGACACACATGCCAGAATTCCAGAGCATTTTGCCAATGTTGACAAAGCAGCTAAGGAAGCTAACAAAATTGGTGTTATTTCTTGTGGATGGGATCCAGGTATGTTCTCTCTTATGAGAGTATATGCTAACTCTATCCTTCCTGATGGAAATGATTATACATTCTGGGGCAAAGGTGTATCTCAGGGACACTCAGATGCTATTAGACGTATCGAAGGCGTTATAAATGCAAAGCAGTATACAGTTCCTGTAGAAAGTGCTCTTGAAGCTGTTCGTAACGGCGAAAACCCAGAACTTACTACAAGACAAAAACACACAAGAGAGTGTTTTGTTGTTCTTGAAGAAGGCGCAGACGCAGCAAAGGTTGAAAAAGAAATCAAAGAAATGCCAAACTATTTCGCAGATTACGATACAACTGTTAACTTCATAAGTGAAGAAGAATTCAACGAAAAACACCAGGGCTTAGCACATGGTGGATTCGTATTCCGTTCCGGAAAAACAGGAGCAAACAAAGAACACAATCACATTATTGAATACAGCTTAAAGCTTGATTCAAATCCAGAATTCACCACTAGCGTACTTGTTTGCGTTGCAAGAGCAGCATACCGTATGCACCAGGAAGGCCAGACAGGATGTAAGACAATCTTAGACATCCCACCAACATACTTCTCACCAGAAAGTGGCGAAACCCTCAGAGCAAAAATGTTATAATTTGTCATCACTAAAGGTTGACGACATATGTTAACCCCCGTTGCCAAGGCAACGGGGGTTTTTCTTTAGTATTCTGTTTTCTAATCACAATTTCATTACCTGCTGTGACCGCCGCCGCCGTGAGAGCCTCCTCCTCCGGAAATGTGGTGTCCTCCTCCGCCGCCACCGCCACTAGAAGAACTTTTATTAGGTGGATCGTATCTTTTAGTAACTGTTTTCCTAATAAATCTATCTTCTTTAACGTCGAATATTGGTTTTCCATTTTCAAGGTAAGTTGTATTTTTTACAGTATTTTTCCCCTTACTTTCTCCCTTGTGTTTAAAGTAGTATATGATCATAAATATAACTGAACAAAATATAGCAAAACCTGAGTTCTTAAAAAGACTGAATTTATAATTTTGTTTATACTGTATTTCCTTAACATCTTCAACGATGTGATCAACAAAAGCCTTACAAGCTTCACGGTATTCTTTAGAGTACTTTTCAAAATCAGATTTTTTCAAATCCTCATCAGGAATCTTATAATAGAAGCTATCTAAAGCTCTGTCAATCATATCAGAAGAATACATTTCTTCTGCTTTTCCAGTTGTACCCATCCAGGTATAAATTTTACCGTTGAATTCTCTGTAGGTATTATCTACAAGAATTACTCCGTCACCAGTATCTGTACTACCATCACGGACCTGGGCACAATCATACCCGAAACCATAATTTTCCCAAACACTGTCGGCAACCAACATAACCTTTTTATCAATAGTAACATCATTAGACTTGGCATTATCATAAGGAGCAAAATTCACAAGAGATTCTTCTAAAGTAAAAACTACAATATCTAAAGTAGTCTTTTTTTCAGCCTCGTTAATATATTCTTCCAGCCATGCCTCATCCTCTTCTGTCATCTGATTACCACCGTCAAAAACTCTTTGGTCACCATATACACGATCATCATTGGTACTTTCATAGTAGTCAAAATTTAAATGACTACTTGGTTTACTAACAAGTCTGACGCCTAAATATAAAACAGTTAAAACTAAAATAATGATAAATGGGACTTTGAAATATTTTAAAAACTGACGTATCATCACAATCCCACCTCCAATATAGCGCAGAGTAATTTAACCCCTAAATATACAAATCCACCAGAAACCAACGTGTACAATAAAACCTTTAATTTGGATACAGGAGCTGTTCCAACAACTTTACCAGATTGACCATTCACATAAAATCTATACACCTTGCCACCCCAGCTGTAATCATATATCCAAACAGGAAGGAGAGCAAAATCGGTGTTTTTATTTTTAATATCGTTGGTATATTCTTTTTTTCTTACAGTGGAAAAACCCTGTATACTTTCCTGAATAAGGGAATAGGAACTTTCCTTAACCTTATCATTAGCCCTATATTCATAAGCTTCAGCTGGTTTGTTATAAACCTCTCCAAGAAAACCGGATAAATACTTAGGATCAAAATCCATTAACCCAGAATAACTATAAGGTTCAATTAAATCCATAACATCATCCGGCATGCCCTTTGATGCATCTGCCGGAACATTGTCATAAGACGCACTCATCTTTCTAACAACCTCATAGTAGGATGTTTCCGTATATCTATAATCACCTGTTCTCCAAGTTCTAACCTTGGTAGCATCTGCTACAAATGTAGACTTTACGTCATAGTCGTAAAGAAAAAATGGAACATAGTAACCCTCAATCTTTTCTAGAGTTTTAGTGCTAAGAAATGACATTGGTGTAAAAATGTTTTTCTTAAAAGCTTGCTCTAAGATTTTACCAGCACTTCTCTTCCAGATTCTAAAGGGAATTATCATGTTAGGCTTTTTGTCACCCTCCACTCTCTCATCAAGAATCAAATAGTTTCCACAGCTTTTACACTTTGTTGCGCTAGTAAATTCACCGGTTTCAATAGGGGTACCGCAGGAAGGACACAACATAGTAGTGGATTCGCTTTTGTTAATTTCATAGCAATCCTCGCCCCCGCAGTTTGGACAAACCATTTTCCTAGCTTCCAAAGAATATAGCATATTGCCGCCACACTGCATACATTCAAATTTCATAACTACTCCTTTTTTTAATTTTTTTCGTAATTCTATTCAATGTCCTCGTCGAATTCCACTTCAGTACATCTGTCAAATATTAAAGTAGAAGGCGTATCTTTGCCATTATCAAAAGTGAGTTTCAAAACATCACCGTTGTACTCATAAGTTACATCCTGAACTTTTTTCATATCTCCCCAGGATGTTGGTGGATCAAACTCTTTGCTGTCGCTACAGTCAAGTGTCATAGTTCCATCAAAATTAATCGTTAATGTTCCACTGATTCCCGGATTACCAGCTTCGGCATCGTACATACTAAAGCTTCCATCATCTTCAATGCATAAGGAAATGTATCCAACATAAATATCTGAATATTCTTCTTGTTCAGGTTTTTCCTGACACTGCCAATCCCCTTCTAAATCAACATTTGCATAAAAATTCAACTTTGACCTCAACTCATTAAATCCATCGATGCCATCCTTTGGAAAATCCTTTTGGTCACTGAAGGTAACCGAATTTGTCTTACCATCCTTTTCGTAGGTAAGAATAATAATGGAAGACGCTGCATCTAAAGCTTGATATTCGGAGTCCTCTAAATCATTCCATTCATACATTTTGTATTTATTTATACAATCAGTTAAATCCTGGAATTTCTTTTTAGATAATTCCTTGGAAGAACTTTCCTTTTGACCTCGTCTGTCATCAGACTGGGTAAGCTTATAGTCATCACCTTCCGGCGCAATAACTAAATTATAACTTCCCGGAAGGTCTCCACCTGTAATTGTATATTCCAGTTTTACAAGTTTCCCGTATTCTTTTTCCACTTTGTTAGCTAGTTCTTTTTTCTTATCCTTATCAGATTTTTTACTCCCTACTGTTACGTACAGTGTTACTCCTACTGCAATGCAAATGATAACAATTGTACACGCAATTATAACAATCTTTCCTTTTTCCATTTGGTATTCCCCTTTAAAACAATCTCATTTTCTCAAAGGCCCTGGCAGGCTTAATGTAGTGAGAAGAAATATAAGAATCTAAATCTTCGTATTTTTTGAAGGCATCTAATCCCTCCCTATAATAAAATGTCTGACGCTTAAATTTACATCCAAGCGTCAGACCTATGATATTTTTATTCTCTACCGTCCCAACAATATGTACACATAGAATTTGGGTCGATACCAACTGAATCCAACATATCATCAAGACGATTAAATCTCAATGATGTGAAATTAAGTTTCTGTCTGATTCCCTCAACCATCATAGCATGCTTCTCTGAATCAGGGTCTGCATACTCCTGAAGTAATTCAAGGGAAACATTGTCTCCTTCAATTTCTTTGATTACAACTCTGGCAATGAGCTCCATTTCTGAATTGGATCTTGAGAAATTCAAATATTTACATCCAAATAAAAGTGGTGGACAAGCAGGTCTGATGTGAACCTCCTTTGCTCCGCTTTCATAGAGGAACTCTGTTGTCTCACGAAGCTGAGTACCACGAACAATTGAATCGTCAATAAGAAGAAGTTTCTTATCTTTAATAAGTTCATGAACCGGTAAAAGTTTCATGTGGGCAATAAGATTTCTCTTGGTCTGAATTGTTGGCATAAAAGATCTAGGCCATGTTGGTGTGTATTTAATAAATGGTCTTGAAAATGGAATACCTGATTCATTGGCGTAACCAACTGCATGGGCTGTTCCTGAATCTGGCACACCGGCAACCACGTCAACATCTACATTATCACGTTTGGCCATATTGGCACCGCAATTGTATCTCATTTCTTCAACGTTAACACCTTCATAAACTGCTGAAGGATAACCATAGTAAACCCAGAGGAATGTACATATTTTCATCTTCTTTCCAGGAGCCACCAATGTCTTGCAACTGTCTGCATCGAAAACTACGATTTCTCCAGGTCCAAGTTCTCTGTCACTTTGATACTCAAGATTCAAGAATGAATGACTTTCAAAGCAGGCACATCTTGCTCCATCTTTTTTACCAAGGATAACAGGTGTTCTACCGTATTTATCCCTTGCTGCATAAATTCCCTTAGGTGTAAGTACCATCAACGAAAGAGAGCCGTCTATTACATCAAGGGCATATTTAATTCCCTCAATAAGATTCTCCTTACGATTAATAAGAGCTGCTACAAGTTCCGTAGCATTAATCTCACCATTACTCATTTCAAAAAAATGAGTTCCATCTTTAACAATGTTTTTTACCAATTCATCTGCATTATTAATCTTACTGATTGTAGTAATTGCAAATGTTCCGTGCTGGCTACGAACTAATATTGGCTGAGCCTCATAATCAGATATACATCCGATTCCCATTGTTCCGTCAAGTCCTGATAATTCATCATCAAATTTAGTTCTAAACTGAGTATTCTCAATACTGTGAATTGATTTTGAAAACCCCTTTTCCTTATCGTATACCGCCATACCGGCTCTTCTTGTTCCTAAATGTGAATGATAATCTGTTCCAAAAAACAGATCGAAAGTACACTGCTCTTTTGAAGCAACTCCAAAAAATCCGCTCATTGTATCTCTCCTATTAAACTTCTCTTAAAATTCATCCGAAATGAATGACACTGTGCTATTGTACCACAAGCAATAATATTTTGCTGTAAAAAAAACCAATATTTTCAAAAACTTATGTATATATTTACAGCTCTTCATTTCGAGGTTTTCTAACATACTTAACCATGTCTTCTCGACATGCACCAAACTCTAAATAATTTTTTCTAGCTTCATTTAAACTAACTCCGTTGCAATCACATACTTCATTTGGATTATCATAAGCTATACCGTCATCTTCCCAATAACATACCGGGCAGATTCCGTAATCTCCGTTAGGCTCACTTTCAAAAGTATAATAACCACAACAAGGACATTGATATCTTTTGCTTATAGAAAGCTTCATCATTTTCTCCTTTCTATACCTGTCCTCTTGTAGTATGCTTCCTTATCGGCATACATTCTTTCATCTGCAATCTTCGCAATCTCTTCAATAGATTTATCCGGAAATTCACTTCTGCTTACATAACCAACTGATGCACTTAAACTCTTCACTAATTTTCCTGACCATTCACTGATTGTCTTTTCAAAATTCTCTTTAACAGCCGGCAATTCTTCCGGTTGAATAAATAAAATTGCAACAAACTCGTCACCACCATTTCTAAAAAGCTCTGCCTTTTGCCCTAGCGCCTTGATCATACAATCTGCCATTCCTTTTATCATCTCATCTCCGGCTTCATGCCCCAAATTATCGTTAACACCTTTCAATCCATTGACATCAATATCTGCATATATCCAGTTCTGTCTGATGTCAGCTATTCCAATAACTGTATTTTCATAACCTCTTCTGTTAAGCAAACCGGTTAACTTATCTGTTGTGGCAGTTTTATTGGCTTCCAATACACTTTTAGACATTTTTCCGACAATTATATTTAAAACCACGAATGCAATGGCGAGATAAATTGCTACAACTCCAATAGTAATTATTATAGTTCTGTTTACAACACGTCGATCGTTAACAACCACAATATTACCTGTAAAGTTTTTTAATCAGCAACTAAAATTTCTAAACCCTCATAAGAAGGCATTTTATTCACTACTTCAGAGATTTCGTTTTTCTTTAATTCCTCTATAAGCCTGATTGGCTCAATTCCTACCTGAATCATGTTCTTGCCTGACTCATCCTAGACAATTGCATACATCATAAGCTTGAACTTAACCGTATTTTCTGTTAAATCCTGACACATAGTAAGAGTTTTATTTTCCAACATAGGTTTAAAATAACCAATTTGCTCACCGGAATCAAAACTTGCGCCATAATACTCCTCAACATTTCCTGCGTAAATAACACCATTTTCATTAAAAATGTTTATTTCATCCACATTTATCAAATTACAGATTTTTTCTATCTCTTCAACATTATTTATTTTTTCTGAATCATTATTTAGAAAATACGCTATAGCTTTTGCCTTGGCAACATACTCATCTTTTAATTCTTCTTTTAGTTTAGCCTCTTCGATATCATTATCGTCAAGAATATGTTCTATTTGGTCAACCAATACTTTAGATGTTTTTTGAGTTCTTATCTGATTAGAACGAAGCTGTATAAGCATCATGATATTTACAAGAATAACTATTACGATAAATGTAATTAAACCAATCGTCATTTGTTTTTTTCTTGCATAATGTATATTTTTTTTATGACCCATGTAAACACTCCTCTGTTCTGTTATATATGATCTATATTTTATGAACTACAACAATACCCTCACACATATCCATTTTTTCAAGAAAATCCGTTCTTGTCTTTTCATCTTTTAACTTTAAAGTCAAAGTTAAAATAGGTCCATCATATGCAGAGCTTTTTTTCATAAGATTGAAATTTGAATATGTTATATTCTCTTTTTTTAGTAGTGCCAAAAATTCTGATATTCCTTTATTTTCCTTAAATTCTATATAATAATCATAATAGGGCGTATTGGCATGTACCCATTCATCCACCTGATTGAATACAAACAGTGCAAACATTACTACAGCAAGAGACAAAAGCGCACCCTCAAAAAATCCTATACCTATAGCCAGACCCATACACGCTGAAGCCCATAACCCTGCTGCAGTTGTTAGCCCCTTCACATGATTTTTTCCTGTAACTATAATAGTTCCTACTCCTAAAAATCCTACACCACTTACAACCTGCGCTCCTATTCTTGCTATATCTATTCGAACTCCCGGAAACTGATGAACAATGTATTCACTGGTCATCATTGTCAGAGCCGAGCCTACACATACAAGGACGTGAGTTTTTATTCCTGCACTTCTGTTTTTTACTTCTCTGTAAAATCCAATAATAAGACCCATAATCATTGCGATAACCAATCTTGCAAATATGGTTAGCGGTCCCCAGCCCTGTATTATATTTTCCAGGCTATTTAACATTTTCATACACATCTCCCATTTCTAATTTCTCAATCACTATAATTAATGGTGATAAAGCTTATTTCCCTCATATCTTGGTTCACAGGTCAGATTAATTCCCAATTTTTTAAATACCCCTACGTCTACCTGAGAAAGAATTACTGAAGAATGTGCTTCAAGTCCTGCTAACTTTGGAAGACATGCATATGCCTTTTTTGCCGCATCATTGCTAATAGACTCCATAGATAACGCAATGAGTAATTCGTCAAGGTGCAACAACGGATTGGTATCTCCCAAATACTTAACCTTCAACTCCATAATAGGTGTAAGAACTTCCGGAGAAATAAGTTTAACCGAATCATCAATACCTGCAAAATACTTTAATGCATTTAAAATAAGTGCTGATGATGCCCCAAGCATTGGAGATGTCTTTCCCGTAAGAATTGTTCCATCCGGCATCTCCATAGCTGCTGCCGGTCCATCCGTCTGCTCATCTCTTACATTTGCAGCTGCTACAACCGGTCTATCGGATATAGATACTCCGGCCTTTTCCATGAGAAGTTCTAATTTCTTAACTGTCTGATCATTTCCTTCTCCCTTACGTCTGGCAACCATTGCTTCATAATATCTTCTGATAATTTCCTGATTAGATGCCTTGCAACAGGCTTCATCATCAATAATACCAAAACCTGCCATATTTACACCCATATCAGTAGGTGATTTGTATGGACACTCTCCCGAAATTTTTTCAAACATAGCCTTAAGAACCGGGAATACCTCTATATCTCTGTTGTAATTAACTGTTGTATCTCCATATGCTTCAAGATGGAAGGAATCTATCATATTTACATCGTTAAGGTCTGCCGTTGCTGCCTCATAGGCTAAATTAACCGGATGATTAAGTGGAATGTTCCATATTGGAAATGTCTCAAACTTAGCATATCCTGCCTTAACTCCACGCTTTGCTTCATGGTAAAGCTGTGAAAGACATGTAGCCATCTTTCCACTTCCAGGACCTGGTGCAGTAACTACTACCAATGGTCTTGTAGTTTCAATATAATCATTTTTTCCGTAACCCTCATCGCTAACAATAAATGGAATATTAGATGGATATCCCGGAATAATATAATGTCTATATACCTTAAGTCCAAGTGCTTTAAGTTTTTTCTCATAAGCAACTGCAGCAGGCTGTTCTGCAAACTGTGTAAGAACAACGCTTCCCACATACAATCCGTTATTTGTAAATGCGTCAATCAGTCTTAAGAGGTCCATGTCATATGTTATTCCAAGGTCTCCTCTTACCTTATTTTTCTCAATGTCTCCTGCCTTAATTGCTATTACTATCTCTGTTTTATCTGCGAGATGCTTTAACATCTGAATCTTTGAATCCGGCTTAAAACCAGGAAGAACTCTGGATGCATGATAATCATCAAACAACTTACCTCCGAATTCCAGATAGAGTTTTCCTCCGAATTTCTCAATTCTCTCCTTGATGTTTTTTGACTGAAGTTCAGTATATTTTTCGTTACTAAAACCTATTTTTCCCATCTCTTATTCCTTTCAAAATTCAAGTTCATATTTTTAAAATTATCTTATAATTATATCACTTGATTTTTTATTAAGTCAATAAACTAACCCCCGGAAATATGCGTCATCTTGCGTGTGCCCGGGGACGACTCATTAAATTTTTATTCTTATTTACCAGAACCAATATTGTTTCTTTAAACAAATATAAACTGCTACACCTGTAATTAATAAAACTGTTCAAATAATCAATCTAATTAATGTACTCCCGTAACCTATTTGTATCTTACTCTCTATAGAGCATTTCGTCTTCATCCATCAAAGCATAGCTTGATAGCATTACCGGTAATCCATCATAACACATATCCATAACTATCCTTTTCTTCTTTGTTATGTTCAAATTTATTTTGAGAGTTTCATTTATTCGCATCTAAACTTTCCCTATATATATCACACAATCCCATTCTCCTATAAACCGGTTCAGATAATAGATTTATGTTTATACTGCAATTTCAAGCATCATTATCTTTTATACAAAATAAAAAACCCCAGATAAAATCTGAGGTTTTGAATCTGCAATAACAGATATTCTTATCTCTTTGATGTGTGTACAACGAGGTGGGAATGGCTTGGTTGCTGGATTTTCTAAACAAAGTGTTACTTGTGGGTGTATTATTCAGAGCTATTCAAAACAACTCACTCAGCACAGTCACCATATTCCTTATGAATTAGTTGCACTTTGCAACTGTCTTAAAAAACGGTCACCTATATAATATTGAATATCTAATTTTTTTACTTTTTCCTTTTTTGCTTTTATTGGTATTCTCAATTTTCCATCAGACACGCACATCAATCCAATATTCATTTTCTTAAATTCTTCCTTATCAACATTATCATAGTATTCAGCACTAATCGCAACATACACTTCATTCGCATATTGTTTGTATCTATATGCTTGTTCTAATCCAGCTCTCCAATCTGATATTTTAGCCTCAACTGCAATAAAATTTTTCGCAACAGCATCAACCTTTTTTACAGAAGTAACATAGTTCCCATCAATTTTTACATATCCTAACTCTTCCAATTCTCTAAGGAATCGATAAAATTTCTTTGCATTTGACGATATTATATTATCCGTTTCATCTATACGAATCTTTTTCTTATTATATATAGTGTTAAAATAATAATATGCATTAAAGTATTCATCGAACACAATATTTTCACGTTTTATGTCCGTTGTATATACTATATCAGCAATATTATTTCCACCTCTCAACTCTCTAACAATATACTGTGTATTATAACGTTCCTGAAGATCCTGCACTAGTTTCTCAACTAATTGTTTTTCATTTAAAAACATTTTTTCACTCCTTATCAACACAATACTTTTTTCAGATTCTTGAGCAGTTTATAATAATCTGTATTTTTCTGACTACTCATAATATCTTTCGGAATAGAATCCAAGTTACTCAAGGCATTTTCTATTCTCGATAAAATATATGATATTTTGTCATCATAATTACCTATCTGATTAATTTTTTCAACTTCTTCTGACATCATCTGCCAATGATGAAGTTGTACACCCTTATCACCCGTTCCTATTGTGATTGCATCTTTTCCCGTACACCACTTACAACTACATCCACCAAAATAATTGTAAATTTGTTCAAATGCGAAAGTATCTTTCTTAGGGTATGATAAAAAAGATAACACTTGAGGAAAATAGAATTTAGAATATATATTAAAGGCATCTTTTTCCTCTTTTATATATTGTTCATCAAAATAGTCTATACTCGCTAATCCCAGTGAAAATCCATGTATTCCTTTTGCCACTAACACCAACCCCAATGGTATTGGAACCTTTAATGCTACAACAGGCTTATTGGTATATTTTTGAAGTTTGATCATAAAATCAATATAACTGCCTAGTGATTGCTCATTTAATTGTTTCATATCTGAAACTTGAACAATAAATCCATCTACATTTGCATGAACAAAAAAAGACAATATCCTATCAGCCTGAAAAATCAAGTGACTTAATCCAATTGATATCATAGCATATTTTTCTTTATCTTGCTCAACAACTTTTGAACTTTCATCAATTAACTGAATATTCATTTTGATCCAATCTTCAATCTTGTCAACTGGATAATCTGTATTACTTATATAATGATATGGTAGAATTAGTTTTTTTCCCATTCTAACACTATTATACCATTTAGAGATATATTGCTCTCTCATTTTCGGATTCTGCAAATATTCCAAGGAAATTACACCCACTTCTGGCGCATAAGGAAGTTCTACCAATCCTTTCGTATTACCAAATGCAACATATGATAGCCTTTGGGTCGACGGATCAATAATAACATTGGCAAATTCCTTCTCAAGCAAATACTTATGCAATCCTTTCTGCCAACCCTGTACATGAAGAGGATATATTATATCTGCTTCATTATCCTTTTCATACTGAATTGTAACATCTTTTTCTTTATATACCCATGCATAATATTTTCCTAAAGTTTTCAATTCATCCTGTATTGCTTTACTATTAAACGCATCAATAAATTCGTCTATGGTTTGAAACCTCGCAAATTGCTCCTTGGCGGTAGCCTTTATTATTATATGTTCCAATTCATCGCTTATTTTATCATTATACTGTTTCGGTGGTATAATTGGTTCATTCAATATCTTCATTAATAGCTCTGGTAAAGTTGTTGCTTTATACGGAATATTTTTTGTCACCATTTCGTATAGTATTACACCCAAAGCATATATATCTGCTCTATAATCAATATGTTTACTGTCCTTCAACTGTTCTGGAGACATATATAGTGGTGATCCTATTTGTGTTCCTGTAGAAGTTATTGATGAAAAATCAACTATTTTACTCAATCCATAATCTATGATTTTCACATTTAAACTATCATCAATTAATATATTATCAGGCTTTAGATCCCTATGTATTATTCCCTCAGTGTCAATAATTGTATTATGCAATTGTTTTACTCCATTCAAAACTTTAACAAAAATTGAAATCAAGACATCCAATTCAACATCATCTTTCAAATATTTTCTAAGAGTTTTTCCTGAAAAATATTCCATTACAATCACATATTCTTTTATACCAAATTCATTTTCAAAGAAAAAATCTTCCTGAAATTTTATCAGATTATCACCTTTGACCTTCTTCAATACATCAATTTCTCTGGTTATCCTATTTTGATCATTTTTAAATTCATCGAGAATATAAGTTTCAGCCAAAACCTTTGCAGCATACAGTTGACCTTCTTTAGAAACTTTATATACAGAACCAAAACTTCCACTTCCTAGAGCTTCCTCAAATCTATATCCATTTATCTCCGAGCCAACTAAATTCATATCTCTATACCTCCCAAGTTCATAAATAATCTATATTATCGTTACTGTACTTGCTAACCCATATGGTATACTTTTTTCTTAGTCTTTCCTTCACTCCTAAGAATTTGTATCTTTTCTGCTTTTGCTAACAATCTACTTGCAGTCTTAACCTCAACATTCAACAATTCGGCTGCCTTTGTACTATTAATAGAGGAATTAACACCCAAGTAATCCAACACAACCTTCATTCTTGCTTTTTCTAATTCGGACATTGATTCGTACATTATGTCCCTTTTTTCAAACCCATCATGAATATGAATAATCGTATTAAGATAATTTCTATCATCATCCATCTCGAATTCTACTTCAGGCGAGCCATTTTTCTTTAATTCTCTTAAAATCTTTGAAATGCCAGTACCTTTTTTTTCGGACAAATCGATTTCTTTAAACAATTCACCGATTCTTCTATTACAATACTTTCTTCCTCTAATTTTGCCTTCCTTAAATTTATCAAGACTAATCCATTTTGCAATTCCCGGATAGTTAAGAATCTGTATACTATCCACATATATACGAATCTCAACAGGTTCAGCTTCTCGATATGATTTATGAAAAACAGCATTTCCCAAAGCTTCCTCAAGCGCATTATACGAATAATTAAAAAACGCTCTGCAGCTGCTTGACCTGATATTTTTACAACTTTTTCTTCGATTACATTCGTTTTAATATAATCTAATGCATCCTCAACCTGCTTCCATATTGGTCCTGTAAATACTTTCTCAATAAAATCATCAGAAGCCTCTGCTTCTTCCGTATTAAACTTTATAAGTTCAATTTGCGCCCCTGGAATAAACTTCTCTGGATGTTCAGCGAACATCAATACACCTATATTCCTAATATCAAGTTCTGTATCTGTTTCATTTGCTACTTCTTCCGCAAGAAGCAAATTTTCAATAGAGCTACTGTTTATTTCTTGTACCAGACTACTATTACTTTTACGAATAAAATCTTCAAGATAACCTCTTCTGATACTGTCTATAGTAGCTTTTCTATTAACTCTATCGTCAAATGGTACCGAATTAAATTTACCAAACAACTCTGATATTTCGTCCTGTTTCGCTTCTGTTGTAAGTGATTCTGGTCGTATCCAGTATTTCAGGTTCTAATCAACCTTCTCGCCTTTTTCAGCATATACAACCTTTGGTGCCTGATATGGACCACTATCTCCTGCTGAATAGAATCTAGATTTTTCTTTGGAACACCTACTAACGGAAATACTGGCATTCCATTCTTTTCCTTTGCGCCAATAACAATCTAACCACCATTATTATCATAATCATTAGCAAAGGCACAGATAGAATGAATAATATCATTAGGATTCCAGCCAGTTTTATATTCAACTCGATAATGCTCTACAACACGACCTTCCAGTAATGTTTCTATTTTTAATGGAATCAAGACCGATACCTCACTTTTTTTTATAATAATTTACTCATTCTTTTCATAATTAGCAAAATATTAAGCAACAATACCTCGACCAAATAATACACAATCATTGAAGTAATTATATCCAAAATAGGGTTATCAATTTTTGATAAAGCAATCATTATGAGAGAAAAAATGATTACAACAACGCTAACAAATGAACAATACACAACCTGATTATCGACTTCTTTTATCACTTCTATCACATTTTTTCGCTGAGTTTCATTTAAATATGAATAGTCTTTCGCCTTAATCAAACTTAACATCGCCATCAGCATAGACACAAATATACTCATTACAACAATGATATTTTGGTACAATGTAATATCCGCAATATAAATCAAAGAAATGCCTATTGCCATAACTAGCGTGCATATATAAATGACAAAAAACTGGATTTTAGCACATCTGAACATTTTAAAATGACTAATCAAAACACTTCTTAAATCAATAAAATTATTCTTTTTCCTAAACAATCCCATCCAAAGCAATATTGATGACACAATAATAAGAATAATACCTATTTGTGTTTTCCCCATATAAACCTCCAACTTACTGTTGTACAAAAATCATTTTATCAGCATACTGACCAGCAGTATTTTCCATATAATCTAATAATTTTTTTCTATCACCAGGATTCTTTGGATACACGCTTTCTGGTATATCCTCAATCATACTAAATCGATCAATATCCATTAATCTTACCGTTTTAGTCCTTCCTGCATGAGAAAATGACATCTTAATATCATCATATTTTTCGTCTTCAATTTCAAAAATCTCCGTTTCCCTGATACCATCTATTTTCTCTAATAGCATGCTTATCCATCCATCTTTTAATTTTGGTTTAATATATGCTTTTTCTTCTCTACCCACATTATAAAACATATTATCTGATGGATCTCTTGAAACATTATTTTTTACCAAAGTTATTCTACTCAACTTGTCTTCTCTTAAAAGTTTCTCAAGAAAAATCCTTACAGAAATACTTCTTGTTTCCAAAGTCAATCCATATTTCTCCGAGAAAAACCTTTTCATATTTTGAATTGTGATGGTTTTAACCCCATATGTTCCGATCGTTTCAAAAAGCATTATTCCTTTAATCACATGTTTGTCTTCAACATCTTCTGGAATATAAATCAAATAATTAAAGTTTTTAATATCCGCATCATCCTTATTTCGCTTATATACGACCTTTTTTGTAGTTTTATTGGTTATTTCTCCTTCTATTCCATATGCACCAGCGTTTATAATTCCAGACAAAATAGAGTAACCTTCTCTTCTTTGATTTTTAACACTACCATCATCTATCGCAAACATCTTCATCATTTTTTCATCATCAGACAATTCCGAAAAATTAATTATAAATCCTTTGAACATATCAATAAAATCACTGTAAACCACCCCGTCATATTCATATTCCTCATTCAAATTAAGAATATCATCCTCTGAACGTGAATACTTCTTTTTTAGATAAAAACTACAAATCAATAAACCTCGTGATATCATATGTGCCTCCAATACAGATACTCTATTATTATAATTTTTCTAAAAACTTTTCCTGTATATCATTCCAACTATCTAAACAATCAATTAATTTTAGCATACTATCTTTATACAGTTCTTCCTCAATGCCTAGCATTTCAAATATAATAATCCTATAAAGCAATGTCATCTTTTGAGAATACAGAACTGATTCAGGACCATCAAAATAAATCCCCTTCTGTTGCCTTTTTATATGCATGATGCGAACTCTGCTATTAACAACAACTTGAAGAAATTTATCATAATTATCAGCAATTTATTTCCGAAAAATCAAAGTGCCATACTTTGAAATCAATGCATCAACACACATCTTCAACGAAGTCCCTCGCTCTCCTGGTGTTAATGATGAATACAAATGAGTATGTACTTTCACTACTTCCACCAAGAGTTCAGCAAGTTCAAACAAGAAAGCACATTTTGCATCGATTGGCATTTTGCTGTCACTTACAGAATACAAAAACATTTGATGCACTATATCTAATACGAGAGTAAGTGTCGATAATTTTAAAAATTTTCAACATAGTATCTATTGTATAGCTCATAATACTTTCCCCTACTAGCCATCAATTCATTGTGGGTTCCCATTTCATAAATACCCCCCTGATCAATTACAAATATTTTGTCAGCATCTTTTACTGTAGATAATCTATGAGCTATTATAATTCTTGTACTCCCTATACTTTTAAAATAATCCATTACTTTATTTTCATTTATAGTATCCAATGAACTTGTTGCTTCATCTAACAACACTACTTTAGGACTAGATAACAATGCTCTAGCTAATGCTATTCGCTGTCTCTGACCACCTGACAAATTAACTCCCATTTCAGATATTATCGTATTGTATCCCAATGGCATATTGCTTATATCTTCATGGATATTAACAATTTCACATATCTTTTGAACATCACTCAACTCATATTCAGTACGATCTAATCTGATATTTTCTAAAATAGTTCTATTAAAAAGAGAAACTTCTTGTGGTACTATGCCCATTTTTTTTCTAATTTCTGACAAATCAACTTTACTACTATCACAATTGTCATAAAACACTTTTCCGTCCGTAGGCATATATAAACCCGCTATTATTTTAGCTATTGTACTTTTTCCCGAACCCGATTCTCCTACTATAGCAACGCACTCTCCCTTTTTGATGTCAATATTTATTTTTGAAATGGCTTCTTTTGAATTTTTACTATATTTAAAACTTACATCTTGAAGAAAAATATTCCCTTCAAACTCTGTTTTTTCTCCTTTCGAACTATCATCTTCCTGCGTATCAAGAATATCATATATTCTATCCATATACAATTTTCCGGTAACAAAAGCATTACAACTGGAAAATACTGACATTATAAGAGAAAAATAAGTGATGTTTAAAGAATACATAACAATCAGTTCTCCTAAAGAAAAAGATCCTTTTACCATCAAAAATAATCCGCCTATCAGTACACATATTGGAGAAAATTGACTTATCCCTCGTTGAATTTCAGCAACCACGAATTCAATATATTCACTTCGCCTATACATTTTGGCAAAATCATCATACTCTTTATCCCACCTATTTAGTATATCTTCCTCCAAACCACTCATCTTTACACCCAAAATTGAGAATATTGTTTCAGTTTGAATTCCTTGAACACGTCCTTGTTCAATTAATTTAGAATTTTCAGCTTCCATCATTTTTTTTCTAGAATACAATACTATCCACAAATCTATCATTGCCAAACACAACACTATAACTGTTATCCACAATGATTTTTTTAGCAAATATATAGTTAAAAATATAATAGCTCCCACATCAAGCATACACTGAAATAATCTTTCTATATAAACATCCCTAATAATCGTACAACCATTTAGGGAATATATTATATCGCTCTGTGCCCTCGTATCAAAATACATATACGGAACATGTAACAAACGTGAAAAAATAGTTCTATTTATAAAACGGTCAATTTTAATGCGCATATCTATTGTCCTTAAATTCTTAATGATCCCATTTGCCACACTAATGAGTATCACTAAACACATAAGTCCAATATAACTCTTCTTAACATATCCCTTTTCTACGGTAAAATCTATAATATTTTGTGTAATTATTGGAATACCTATGGTAAATAAATAACCTATCATTGATAAAATCAACAAAAAAACAGCACTAAAAACATCGAAGCTATTTACTTTATAAATTTTCCATAGCTTTGTATGATTTATATTACCTTTTTTATTAATTTTACCTTTTTTTGCAACCAATAATGCTTTTCTTGAAAAAGATGCTTTAAACTTTTCAAGTTCTATTGTTCTCCTACCATATACAGGATCAATTACATAAGCGCAATTTTTCGTCGTTTTTTCTAAAACAACAAAATGACTGTTCTCCCAAAAAATAATAGCAGGACCTCGAACATTTAATAACATTTCCGTTTCACAAGATATAGCTTTTGTAATCAAACCATGAGAATCAATAAAATCCTTTATCTGTTTTAAATCAACACCATCTCTACTTACATCAAAGTAATCTCTTAATTCATTTAACGAGTAATTTATACCATAATATCCAAGCAACATTCCGGCACAACAAATTCCACACTCTGTATAACTTATTTGCTGTATATATGGTATTTTTTTCTTAAACATAACACATCTACTCCAACAATAAAATATTAGGCAACTTTTTATCAAGAAACTTATTAAGTGAATAACCTATGCTAGCCATTCCACTCATCAAAGCAAATACTTCCGCATGTCCTAATAATGGTTTATCCCAATTTTGCATAATATAATTATTTACATAGTGACCAAATGCTCTTTTTACCTGTTGTTCCAACATAGTATCCTTCAATATATGAGTAGCATACATAATTATTTCAAAATTACCGGGATCACCATGGCAATATGTCGGATTATTGCCAAAACCTTTTTCTAGTGTTTCCTTCAGTGCGATTTGTATTTCATTTTCAATATAATTATCAAAATAGCCATTTCCATATAAAAATAGCCTATTTAACAAAATACCAGAACTTCCATGGCACCAGCCATATGAGACATCATCTTTTTGCCTATCTAAATACCAATTATTGAGTTCCGTTGAATACATGTTTCTTTCGTATTCCAATAAAATTCGCACATATTTCAACACACTATCATCTTTGTTTACCAAATAATATTTATACAAACTTGTACATATTCCACTAGTTCCATGTCCATATCCCGTAAGTCCATCACATCCAAAAAATTCATCTTCTGTTAAACTTTGCTCCATTTGAGAATACACTATATCAGAACATTCAACTAATTTATTAACATCTTCTTTCGTTATATATCCTTCAGAGTTATTAACTAAAGCCATCAATACACTTAATAATCCTGCCAATCCAGATATTACATCTAGAGCATCCTTAGGGTATGAATTTTTTCCCATTATCAATTCCAATAAAAAATCTTTAGCAAAATCTATATATTGTTTTTCACCAAGAAGTACACCTACCCAAAAAGCAGAATATGCAATTCCACTTAAACCATTAAAAGCTCCCACGCCTATCGCATATTCCTTCATAGCATCTAAACCAACATTTTGCGAAAGAGTTAGCGCTGTATTAAGTGTCTCAATAGCTGCAATTTTAAAATACTCCAACCCTGTGATCTTATATATTGATGCAAAATACAACGCCAACCCACTGTTGCCTTTATACATGTCTAAACCTATATTTTTCACATTAACATATATTTCTTTTTTTACCAGAAACACAGGACCTATCCAACTTCTATCTATATATTCTCCATTCTTACCCTTAATGCTCTGCTCGAAAATATGCTTACCAATTTTTTGAGATAATTCAATCCACTCATTACTTGAATCAATACAATCTTGATAGTCACCATAAATTCCCTTAGGCAATGTTCTTTCTTTATAGAATTCAACATCGTCTACGGTATATAAATACGTAAAATCTAAAATCGATAATTGAATTTCCAAATCTCTTTCTGAAAATTCATTTATTTTCCTAATAAAATTTTCTTTCGGTGACAATGAAAATGTATACTCTTGTACCATATGTTCTTCGGAATCAAATATATTTCTATCATCAAATCCCACACTAAAATACGGAATATCTCCATTATACATATCATTTATCTCTGACTTAACCAGAGGTGATATTTCTTCCTGAGAAAATGCAATTCTAGACAATAACACTTTTCTATCTATACTATTCCTTAATACATCAGGATGAAAACTTGAACTCAACAAATTAGCATATATGGCAGTTGCATTCGCAATATATCTACAAGATGTCCCTTTGAAAATAGCTAATACTTTCTCTTTATATTCACTACGATTTTCAACAATCCAATAATACATCTTTTCAAATCCCAATTTAATTTCAGGAAGATATTTTACGGATTCAATTTTTTTATTTTCAAAAACAGGATTATTATTTTTAGATTTTATTTGTACAAAATTTCTTTCCACCCTCATTGTATCCATACCAACATTAGCTAAAACTTCAACTTTATATGGACTTTGTTGCTCATTTATAGCCCCTAAACCACTAACATCAAAAATTTGATCATTTGTATTGATAATATGTTCTGGCAATAAATGCATACTTGCAATGGAACGATCTAAAATAGCACTCACAACAGATAGTGCATCCTTATTTTCCTCTTCAATAAAGGGAGTAATTAATGTTTCCAAATCAATCAATACTGGCTTTCTTCCACATGCCAAAATATTTTCGTGGTGAAAATCTGTAGCATTTAACGAATATAATATGCACATTATCATGCCAATATTTAAATAAAACTCCTTAATGTCTTCTTCTGTTTTACATGCTGATGTTTCCATATATTCCATCCACACTGCACTGCCTGTAAAATATGATTTTGCTGCTGCCAAGTTAATATCTATCTTACGATTAATCCACTTTATCAGTTCATAATAAGCAATTTCAATTCCCAATTTATTTGGCTTATATACCACTAAATTATTCTCCAACTGTAAAATTGCTACTGTTTTTCCACCTTTATGCAAATCTCCCTGTCCCAATTTCACATCAACAATTTTTTCGTTTTTTTCAAAACCAAACACTTTTTTTATTTGATGGCATTCTCTCCTATATGATTCCAATATATCAATTACATACTCCACATATTGATTAGCCTTTAGTGTTAAAACTTTAAATAATTCTGAATATTCACTATACAGATCTTTTAAAAACATATCATCAGACAACATCTCTTCATTAAAAAAATGATATCTTTCTTCTGCACTATCACCATGCAATTCTTTATTTTCCCTAGCATAATTCAATTCGAATATTATGCTTCTTTTTCCATAATTATGCAAATACAGATATCCCTGAATAAGCATTCTACACATAAAATTATCAATATCTAAAACTTGTTCTTGATATTCCTCAAATTTTGACTTTCCCTCAAAATAATAAAATAAAATTGGCTTATAGAAATTCCAAAATGGAATATTCTTAAACATTGACTCATTATACTTAATAATTTCTTCTAAGTACAAATTCTCATTACGTTGTTTTAAAATATCACTAATTAATTTTTCATTCGGTTTTTCTTCTTTTCGTTGCTCAAATAGTTCATTTATTGTCATATTAAAACAACTTTTCATATGCATTTCATATTTTTCTTCTTTATCAATTTCATACAAATATTTTTTCCACAAACTTATTACTTCATTCTTACTCATAACACTCTCCCATTGTCATAATATCATTTTGCGTTAATACAGCAAGTAATCCTTTATATAACAGAAAAACAATGATAACCACTACTAATAATACCATAATACATATTTGAATATAATATAAATTCGATACACTCACTTCTCTATTCAATATAATCTTTACTGCCATTGCCATAAACAAATAGTGGGCGGTAGATATAATAATTGGAACCAAATATACAACTTTTATATAATCTTTACTTAAAGCATTTAATTCCCGTCGAGACATGCCAAGATGATACATCGTGCGATAATTGTGTCTATTATCCAATAAATCATCATTTAGTTTATAAAACAACAAAATAACAAACGCAATAATCAATGATATACCCAATATTATCGAAACAAAATATAATCCGCCATACATCTGATATGTTTCCTCTATAGCCTCTTGTCTACTACTATAAAAAACATTTTCTTGATTTGATTCCAATATATATTCTTCTATTAATTCACATAATGTATTTGACATTTGTTTCGCATCACATATGTTAACACCTATCCATTGATTATAGCTATACTTATTAACATCCATCTTTTCTAATTGTTCCATATGAGCAAATATATATATTTCATCTAAATCACTTTTTCCACCATCTTTTATTACTTGAATTTCACTATGTTCTTCTCTTATAACATTATATTTCACGCCACCAATCAAAAGATCTGATGTAGTAATTCTATTTTCTGGATCATATATTACTATATCATTAGTTGCTCCTATATTTTCGATTATACTTTTTTCTACAGGGATAAAATAAACATCAATCAATTGTTCGTGATCGTACACGCCATCCCACTCATTCAATGAACTCTCTGAATAACTCATTACAGAATTGCAATATGAAACAATCTTATATGTCTTTATTTCAACTTTTGCTTCATTGGCTAGTTCGTCAAGTGTCTCTTCGTCAAAAACAGCAATATTTTGCTCATATTCATCAATCTGTATGTCATATGCATATTTTTGTTCAATATTATCATAAACGCTTAAATATAATGCTGTTCCACCTAAAAGAACCGTTAAAATTCCAGTTAACAATATAGTTAACATGGCTAAAGCCATTGCATTTTTATTTACGCCATACAAAAGATCTGATACTACAAAAAAAACTTTTTTATTATAAAAAAGTTTCCTTTTTTTTATGCTTAATAATATATCAATTATCCCTTTTTTAAAAAGCAATATTGTTCCAAAAATCAACAGCATCGCCGCTCCAAACATATAAAGTACTATTTGAAAATCAGCTTTGATCATATGAGGAAAATAATACCCCAGCGTTATTATCCCTAACGATAGCACATACCACCCTTTAGTCATTTTTTTAACAGTATGCGCCTCACTTCTTACCTCATTCAACATTGTACTAAGCGGATTATTTTTCTTTATGTATATACAATTCCCCACTTGAACACATATAAAAAAGCACAAGTGTATCATAAAGCTTTTTAGCAATGTATAAAAATCAACATTTTCTTGCAACACCCCCTCTAAATTCATTAAATTCCTCAAGCCAAACATTGACACATAAAATAAAACAGGTGTAAGACAAACGCTTGCTATTCCTGCCGCAATAAAAATAATAGTTTGCTCAACTAAATATACTACCAAAACAGTTTTTCTCTTTATGCCTACACATTGTAATAGTCCAATAAAATATGTCTCGTTTTTCAATAATACTCTATTTCCTAAAAACATAAATAATAACAACATGATGTTCGCCAATATTGATGCTTTAGAAAAAATCATTGACAATGTACTGCCAAAACTCAAATTGCAAACACACTCACTTTTTGACAATAACATTAATATGCCAGTTATTATCATCAAACATATACATGCAACAAAATATGGCACGTAAAACTTCTTGTTACTTCTGATATTTGTAATAGCCAATTCTATACATCTATTATTATACATAATCCCTCTCTTTACTAAAAACAGAAATAATCCGTTACATTCCTCATGATTTCTTCTGGATTTTTGTTTTCATTACGGATTTCGTTATCTATGCATCCATCCTTTAATATTATTATTCTATCAGCAAAACTTGCCGCTTTAACACTATGTGTTACCATCAAAATTGTTTGTCCTGTTTTATTTATTTCTTTAAGCAATTTCAAAATAATCTCACTATTTTTCGAATCTAATGCTCCTGTTGGTTCATCAGCCAATATAATCTCTGGTTTTTTTATCAATGCTCTTGCAATGGCAATCCTTTGTTGTTGTCCTCCTGATATCTCATAGGGATATTTATCTAATGAAAAATCCAAATTAAGCATCTCGACTATTTTTACAAATTCTGGTTCAATACTTTCATACTTAAAGCCTTGCATAAGAAGTGGCAATAATATATTGTCTTTTAAACTAAATTTATTTAATAATTTAAAATCCTGAAATATCATTCCAATCTTCTTCCTTCTATACTCTTCTTTCTGATTTTCTGTCATATTTTTCAAATTATTTATTTCATCAAACACTATATTACCAGACGTTGGTGAATCTATCATAGAAATCATATTAAGTATTGTTGATTTTCCACTACCCGATTCTCCCATAATAGCCAAAAATTCATTGTCATAAATTTGAAGATTTATATTGTTCAAAGCCGTACAATTTACCCCTCCAAGAGCAGTATAAACTTTATGTAAATCATTAAGTTTAATCATATTATCAATTCTCCTTTCTTTTCAAACAAGCAGATATTGTACTCTAAATTTTACAATTAATCAAGTTGCTCTTTTCAAATTTGCTTCCCATTTTCGTTACTGTACACACCCCATAAATAACCATTGTCTAAATTGCTGAATTTAAAAAAATTTTTTCGTGGATAATCTTTGGCATTTATGAATATCATGTTGATAGTATTTCATAAATGCCTTTTTTTGTAAATTCGATACAATAGTTATCAGATACAAAGCGAGGTGAAAAGAGTGGATATTAGTAAACTTGATAAAAAAACACAGAACTATATCAAAGATCTGGAACACGCCATAGATGTTCAAAGTGAACTGATTGAAGCCCAGAAAGAAATCATTGATTATCAGAAAATACAGATTACCCAGCAGCAGGAATACGTAGAAAAGATACACGATTCAGTCAACCTCCTGAGAGCACTTGAATAAGCAGAAAGGAAAAAATCGAAATGAACAGTTCATTTGAATGTATTTCAACTCTTCAATACCGTTTAAAAGCAGCTGAAAACCAAATAGCTGCTTTTAAAAGTGAAAAAAAATATATTCAGATGGAAGCTTATTACCAGAGTATTATCCGAAAACAGGAAACCAGAATCAAGGCTCTGGAAAAGGAAGTTGAAAGAGCACATGCTGAGACTGTAACTGTACGCAACTATTGGATTGAAGTAACGGATGACTTTGATAAAGAATGCGAGGAAAAGCTTGCCAAAGCAGACAAAGACCTGATAAAAGTGCTTTAAATGCCGAAATACAGCGCGATGGTGCACTTGATAAGCTCAAAGAAGAAAGGCTCGAAAAATACAGACTCGGAGTGGAATTGGAGGAAGAAAAGGAAAAAAATAAGAAACGCACTGCCCAGTTAAACCATAATTACGAGAATTCGTCCATTCCATCCTCAATGAGCACAAACATAAAAAAGATTTCAAACAGCCGTGAGAAAACAGGCTGAAAACAGGGTGCCCAGCCGGGCCATAAAGGATATGGAAGAAAAAAACATACTCCTGCAAAGGTTGTAAATCTGCCTGCTCCGGAAGAAGTCCTGAATGATCCGGATTTTAAGAAAACAAAAAAGACTATCACAAAGCAGGTGGTCGGAATACGATTAGCTCTGGATATAGTTGAATATTGTGCTGATGTATACTACAACTCAAAAACGGGTGAACGACTGCATGCCGCTTTTCCTGACGGAGTTGTAAATGATATTAATTATGATGGTAGCATCAAAGCATTTCTTTTCCTGCTGAAGATTATGCAGGTATCATCGTCCATGACCATGAGAAAACATTCTATAAATATTGTTCGGATCATCAGGAATGTATGGCTCATGTGGAACGTTATCTCAAGGATTCTGATGCAAATGAACAGGATAAAACATGGAGTACGCAAATGCTTGCATTAATAAAAGAAATGCTGCATTACGGAAACGGACTTGATTCTTCAGAAGAATTATTGCAAAAGAAGAATACGAGTACGAACAACCAAGTGATTATTATAAAGATGGTTTCAATCATTATAAAAGAATGGCTAAATATATGAAAAACCATCTCCTGTTTCTTCACGATAACAGGGTTCCAGCCACTAATAATGAAGCCGAAAGAGATCTAAGATCATACAAACGGAAACAAAAGCAGGCCGTGTCATTCCGGAGTTTTGAAAGCATCGATTACCTCTGTCAAAGCATGAGCATGCTGTTAATGATGCGCAGAAATAATGAGACAAATGTATTTGACAGAGTATCCAAGATTTTTGGATAAAGAAAACCGATGGTCAAACCTGATTACAGCTCAAGTTTATACCATCGTTTTATTCAGTTCAAGCTAACGTCTGTACTGTAACCCATTTTCATTTTTCCAAGAAATTATTCTGTGAATTTTCTTGACATTTCTTCTATTTTCCACTAGCATAAAAAAGCAGTTTTGCAAATTATACTCAGAAAGGTGGTGACACTGTGAAAAAAAATGACTTTTTTAAAGAAAATCCCGTAGGTAATCTTTTAGATGAATTAAATGAACAGGATATGCGCCAGACATTAGGTGGTACATATACAAAAAAAAGTTCTAAAAAATATTGCAAACGCGCAACATTGGGTAGCTATGGTGCTTTTTGTTCAATTTCTGCCGAATGTAATTTAACCCAGAGTTGTTAAGATTATCAACAATAAGGAAGTGTCGCTCCTATAACTATTAGTTATGGAGCGATGCTTCCTTTATTCTAAAAATCCTATGTGATTTACATTTCTTCTTACTCTCTTTATCTATGGAAATTTCATAATTCTTTTACTTCATCCATAGTAAATATACTTTATCTATTTTCGCCTTTCTTTTTGTGCACTTCTTTGTGTTTGTTCGCTTTTTTCTCCACTTTTCATCAGTTCCTTCACCGACTCAAGTCTCATAAATTCATCCAACATATCATCACTATACCGATAAACAACACCTATGGAATCAAGCTTACTTATAAATTTTTGAATAGCCTCCTGTACACTGCAATCTGCTATTCCAAGCCATTCCACTTTTTCTTTATCCGTAAGTGCTTCATAGCATTCCTTTGTCATATCAAGAGCTTCCACCGTCTGCAAATTTGCTTCACCTTCAACTATCGCCTCTATAAGTTCATTTTCTGGTTCATAAGGCAATTCGACTATCTCCGACTCATCGATATCATTGTAAACTTCTTGTACAATCATATCTATTTCTTCGTGTAAAATTTCAGTTATAGACGAATCTGTCACTACAACATCTGCTTCAGACAGCACACCATCAATAACAGTTGAATCCGCCTTAGATATTTTTTCTTCGTCATATGACTCTGTATACTCATCTGTCTCTGCTGCTCCATATTCTGTAGTCTCGTCATAATCCATACTCTCCGCATACGAAATCTCATTTCCCTCAAACTCCGGCATATCCACCATATAAAGATTCTCCACATCCACATCAAGGGGAATTTCCATATGAGCAAAGGTACTTTCACTGATACAGCGGTTAATTGTTGCACATTCCCTTTTTGCTACCTTCCGCCTCTCTTTAAGTTCTTCCAGCTGCTCCCTATAATGAGCCTCATGATACAGGCAAATATTCACATCCCCATCCTTTTCGTATTGGTACTTGTATCGGGCATGCTCCTTGTAAAGCTCCTTCTTTTTTGCATCAATATCTACAATCTTCTGTTCCACCGTCTGCTTTGCCTGGAATACATCCTCCCAGCCATTTATACCCTCACGTTTTAAGAAAAGATACTCCTCCTGCAACTCCTTCATGCGGATAAGGTCCTGCTGATACCTTGTGTACTTGTATTGAAATCGGCATTTCTGCACCACACACATACGATACAACTTTCCATAATACCGCTGTTGAAAAGCATTAGCCGGTTTCTTATGCAAAGCATAGCCCGAATGATATACAGGCGGCTCCACATACTTATAGGGCCGCTCCTGCTCATAATAGGTCTGTAGATTCTGCACCGAAAATTCTTCATCCAGCGTATCCAGTCTCCTGCTACGCCTCATACATTCTGCTTTTATGGAAATATGGGTACCTACCTTAACCTCATACCCAAGCTTTTCCATAAGAAAAATAAATTTTTAAAAGCTTTCTGCCTTATTCCTGCAATACTGCATATCTCCCGTGATAAAATCGCCCCCAGCTCTGCTCCTTTTCCCACTGCTTGCGGTTCATATTCACAGGGTCTTTGCTGTATTCAGCCGCAACAATGGACAAACCATATTCCTCACACAGTCTGTTGGTTATGGGCTGTATCACATCCTTCCAGTCCCCTTTTTTATAGCTGTATTTCCTACCGGTAACCATATTTACACTGTTATATACAAGATGTCCGTGAAGGTGATCCTTATCTGTGTGAACACCGAATACACCCTCATATTCACCACCCAAAAACTCTTCTGCAAATCGTCTGGTAATCTCATACATCTGCTCCCTGGTTCCCTCTCCCGGCTTCAGGGATATAATAAAATGATATCACTGCCTTCCCCCGGTTTGCCCAAACATTTCCTTTGTCCCTATCATTTGCTCATAAGCAAAATCCGGCAGACAGTTAATACCGCCCACCAGACTTCCGTTTTCCGTCTTTGTTTCATTACAAATATAAGCTATGGAATGTTTCAGATGTGCAGCCACATTCCCATACTCTGCTGACTTCATACACATAATCTTTGTTATCGCCATAATCATCTCCACCTTTCCACTAACTGCTTCATCATCTGTATTACCTCATCCAATGCCTTGTGATCGTCCGAAACCTTCCCTTGTGGTTTTGCTTCATATAAGATAACCACAGCAGTCCGTACTTTCCTACTGCCGACAATTTCGGTCAGCAGGGATAGTAAGTAACGAATACAGAATACCATCCTTTTCCACATAAGGAATATCGATCTTTCTCAAATTTCATCGCCTCCTCTCTCAAAATATCCGCCTTAACGATAGCAACGGAACTCATAAAATTCTATGCTATTGCCCTGATAAACTCCGGAACACTCAATATAAAAGTAAGGTTCCACTTCCAGTACCATCATACCTGCTATGTAGTCTGCAATCTCTTCCTCACAGCAAGCCTTGCCACACGGTCCGCATCATATCCCCCATATTCTGCCTGTGGTATGTTGAAGGTAATCTCAAATACCGGACTTCCGTCCGCAGGATTTCCTCTATCATCTGTCGCAGGCTCAGTATCTTCTTCCGTAACCGGTGCTTCAGGTGATGGTGGTGTCTGCTCCGGTGTGGTTGGTTGTTGTTCCTCAGGTGGTGTGGCAGGCTGAGTAGTAATCGTTTCCGGCTCGCTTGGTGCCTCTGTACTTGATGGCTATCATCAGCTTCTATTGTAATCGTATCTGCTGTAGGTTCTTCCGTATTTGAAGCTTCCACCTTATAACTATTTCCACTCTGCTCCTCTGTCTCAGATGTATTAGAATTTTCTACTGCATCAACATCAGTTTCCAATACTACATCCGATTCAGCCTCAGCCATAATCAAATCCGAAACCACATCATCTGTAACAGCCACGCTCTCTGTATTATCCTTTTTCATACCACCGGAGCATCCCGAAACCATCAAAACGCTCCACAACACAAACATAAACCATACTTTCTTTAACATAGAAATCTCCTCCTTCTACTGTGGTACTGCTGCTTTCGTAAAAATCAGAAAGACCCTTGCCACCAGCACAACTAACAACAAAAACAACTTTGCTCCGTAAAGAACTTCCTTTAAAATAAAAAGCACACTCTTCAAAAGAAATTTCACTACTGCAATCAAAATGCTTCCTAATCCCATACAGGACCTCCTTTTCAGGCATTTTCCTTACAAGTGACCAAACTTAAGGAAATGTCATCACTACTTGTTCCAATGTAGCCACGCATCGGAAGGATAAAAAATACACCATCCCAAACTAACTTCTTATCAAAGTCTAAGCTTAAGATGGTGTAGTCCAATACCCACTCTTGATTTCATATTCAGTTTGCTGGTGCCTTTCTCCACCAATTTTACCGTAACTGATTAATAAGATAAATTTGGAATAACCTCTGAAACGCCCTATTTATAAGGCTTTCTTAAGCTTGTCACTATTATATCTCAATCTCCATTCTCCCATTTCGAAATTGCCTGAAAAGAAACATTTAGTTTGTCAGCCAGCTGTTGCTGTGTCAACCCAAGAGACTTACGTTTTTCCATTATAAAATTACCAACTTTAATACTGTCTAGCATATAAATACCTCCGTTTTTATTTTTAGTTTACCTTTCAGCCAGATAACAATAACCGCGGAAGGGAGTTTGAAATCATAGTTCAACCACGAGTTGAATTATATTTTTAATCGTTACTCTTTAACATAAAATCTAATCAAAATACACAATAATATCCTCTATTTTCTTTCTTGGACGCATAGCTGGAGTCTCTGCCTTATATCCTAGAGCAATCGCTCCTATCAATTCTGCCGTGCCCCCAATATACTCCATCAGCTCTTGGTATGCAAAACATGTATTACCTATCCACAATGTTCCTATATTTAATTCCTCTGCCTTAAGTAACATATTTTCTATTGATGCTCCTATCGATAATAGATCATTCATTTCCGAAAATCTACCATCCACATCTAACTGAACAAATGGTGATTTTCCATTTGTATTAAGAACAACAATTACGACCGGTGCATTTTCCATAATCCGAAGGGTATTTTTAGCATCCGGAATTCCATTCACTGATAAAGGAAGTCTTGGATTTATTTCTTCCATCTCAATACCCTTTTTCATAATGCTAAGCAATCTAACTTTTGCTTCCCCACTATATACAAGATACTTCCAGGGCTGTCGATTCTTCGCTGATGGTGCCACTCTCCCTGCATCAATAATTTTCTCTATAATAGAACATGATATTGGTTCATTTGTATATTTTCTAATACTGCGTCGTGAATATATTTCTTCCAACATTTTTTTCTCCTTCTTACTCACCATCTTTTATTGGTAGCCTTTCCATTTCCCAACCGCCTGTCTCTACATATATTAGCTATAGAATAATTGCTTTGGACTCTTTGGCTTATCCGGAATGCTCATTTTTAGTATTCCTTGTTCCACCAATGGCATAACATGAGTCTGAATGGCATAAGTAACAGAACTTAAACCTAAAAACTCACATATCTCAGTTCGCGTCCTCGGAATCTTGCAAAACAAAACCAGTTCGTTGTTTTTACTATTTTCATTCTGAATAGATGATATGTTTTCTCCATACTTATACAGCTTTACAATAAAACTACCTCTCTCCTCTAAAAACTCTGGCTGTGGCAATCCGTATTCTTGCATTGCTCTTCTAATTGTCGGAATTCCAGAGTATCTATTCTCTGTTACTTTTAGCACTTCCAACTCAGTTGCTATTATTGGATTACGAGTATCTGGTTGCACTTTCCCTAATTGGTCTATCTTGATTCTTCCATATAAGCCACCAGGATTCTTAATCTCAATTCTATCTTCATACATCGTGATTTGTATGGGCATTCCCTCAGTATGAACACTATAATCACGATGAACCAAAGCGTTAAGAATAGCTTCTCTTAAAGCTGTAATCGGATAATCAGTTCGGTCTTCTCGTTTTCCGGTATTTGGATCTATAATCGTTTTTGTATGCATATTCCTGTTTACAAATTGCATAGCACCATCCAGCATTTCCTGGATACTTCCCTCTATACGTTGATTATCCAAAAATCTCTCGCCCTGCTCTCCTATTTCTCCCATTTCTTTACCTGGAACAACTGTTGCAACGATGCATAGTTGCGGAAAATATGCCTGTGGATATGGGCTGAAGTTCATTACTGTACTCAGTGTAATTTGATTATTCCTCTTGATACTCATTAACTCATATATTTCATCATCAGGAATTGCTGCCAGCTTAGGTTTTCCAATTTTTAGTAATTCAATATAATTTAAGATTGATTCTTGATTTAACGCTGCAAAAGTAGCCCTCTCAACAACTCTAATGTCATCCTGATACTTTTTTCTATAGGCTTCGTAGCTATATACCTCGTATTCAGTCATAGGTTCGTCGCTATCGCCCACTCGAACGAATGAACCTTTTACTCTACCTCTACCCTGATAAAATACTGGTCTTTCTGTAATATCTGCACCTGGTATCTCTGCTGCCACAAAAAAAAGTCCGTTTTTTTCAGCCACAGTAAGTAATGGTCTAACAACAGGCTCCATTTGTAGACATTGTTCATTAATTTTCTTTTGTATATCCTGCGGATCATATACTCCTACTTCTTTAAAATCTTGTTCCTCATCCACACCAAATACAATCACTCCACCATCATCTTGATTAGAGAAACTTGACAATGAATCATAAAGATGTTTGGGACATCCTTTTTCTGCACTTTTTATTTCTAATGTTGGTGTTTCGCATTTTAGTTTCTGTATCAACTCTAATTTTTCAATTAATTCTTCAGTTGTCATTTTAGTTCCTCCAATCTTTTTTTATATTTTAATACTATATTTAAGTTAAGTCAACAAACTTAAATTTTTAAGCAACAACTAAAATAAAATCTCAAATCAGTTCCAATAACTAAAAAAGGAACTCAAATAATTTGAGTTCCTTTAAGGTAATACATTAAATCTATAAAAACACCCCAGGACAATTGCCCTGAGGTGTAATAAATCGCATATGATTGTCCAAAGACGTAATACGTTGTGAAACGATTATCTCTTTGAGAACTTTTCGAGATATTGAAGTGCCATATTTAAGGCATTCCCACATCAAGTTGCTGTTTACCTGTTGTATACGGTAGAAAGCTCAGGGCTACTGTACACAACTGGTGGCAATACATCTTTGAGTTACGCCTTTCATTTTTTATCTACCTGTTTACATAAGCTGTGGTGACATAGCATTCACTTTCCATCTCATTCATAATTTCTTGGTATTGTTTTCCTAACTCACTAATTTCCATAGTAATGGTTGTATCAATTCCTAGCTTTGTATTATAGCCAATGACTCCATTCGTTTTCTAACCTTCTTGTTAATTTCTCCCAGTTCCATTTCGATTACTTTTGCCAGTGTCTTATCACACTTAACAGTAGTCTCGTCTAAAGCGTCTCCGATCGGAGGAAACTCCTTGATTTTTTCTTGCATTTTCCAAAAGAACGCATTTGTTTTAATGTCTAATTCGTAATAGTCATTGTATATATCTTTTGGAATGAAAGCTGCATTCTCAAAAAGTGTATTCTGTGCATCACAAATAGCCATTGAAAGCGCATATCATAACGCTCGCACCACCTACACTCAAAAGTATTGGTGAAGCTATAGCTATAACATCCTTATCTATCATACATAACCTCCCCACAAAACTTACATTTAAGTATTGAGTTTCTGTCAACTATCTATTTAGAGTTTAACGGAATATATTATATCAAAACCATAATTATATAAAACATTTTACTAAATCATCTTCAATATCATATTCTATTTCCACTTTAATATTCCTCCCACCTTATGCCCTCTATTCACTGTAGCCCCTTTTCAATGCTCATAAATAATTAAACAATCAGTCTTCAACTTGCATATTCAGAACATCTCCTAAACAGATATATGTCTGAATAATACATCTCTCAGCATCGTTCCTCGTTATATTATCATGCACTCCTTTACATTGAAGTTCATTCACTTTATCAATCCAATCTAACAAATATATAATATTACTCCCGACAAGTGTCCTTTTCATTGATTTATCTTCTAATATTTCAATAACAGCCGAAAGCCTATTCTTAAAGTGGTCTCCACTTATATCTATTTCTTTACTTGATTTTGTTTTATATGTTTTCATCGTATAATTAGGATAATATTTTTCAAATAACTCATTTGCCGTAGATTCAAAAAGCCTCCTACAAGTTGTTATCGCCTGTGAGTATGATTCAGGATTATTTGTATCTAATTTACCCTCTATTGCCTGAAGCTTTAGTAATGTTTCTTTTGATAAACTCGAAAAAGCGTTATCTACTTTCTTTCTATATTTCCTAAAAACATCTTCGGCAACATTGCCAAAAGAAAGCTCTATTTGCTTTTTTATTGCATATTCATAATACTTAGATTTAAGTAACGCTAATCTCTTTTGATTATTAGTTATACTTCTAATCAAATAATTAGTTGAATTTTCTACAGAATTAGTTAATTTATTCATCGCAACATATGCATATTCACCGCCAACAGAAGTTCCTTGCGTGGTATAGTTATTTATTGCATCTTGCTGTGCTCTTATTTTCTCTTCTAATTCTGAAGCTAACTCTGTAAAAATATACGGCTTACCGTCCTCAATGTATCCTCGTCCGTTTTGATAAGCCATCTCCCATGCATTCTTCTTAATATGACCATCATTTGTTCTTGGATATCCCCCATACTCATACTGAAACCAAATGATTGCTTCCTCATCGTTTGTTAGTCTGGCAATCTTTGAACACTGTAATAATGCTGAAGATGTAGAAATTGTTTCATCTTCAATTCCATTGATTACTTTTTCACATGCAACTAAGGCGTTTTCTATCCTATCCATTTATGTACCATCCTTATTTACTCATCTAATATATTTTAATAAAAAATCAGTAATTCCAATGATCGTGAACCCATTTTCATCCATGGTTTCTTTAATTGGTCTATTTACAACAAGTATCTTTTGTACTTGATCGTTCAACTTAAAATACGGTCGTATTTCTCTTTCTCTTGTTTCTGCATTAGAGATATCAGCAGTCACCTGTATATAAAGAGATCTCAGTCCTTTAGTCGCATAGAAATCCACTTCATTATTCTTCCTTATTGATTTTCCATTTTTATCTTTTTCTACAGTATCAAATGCACCAACATTAACAGAATATCCATTATAACAAAGCTCATTATAGACAATGTTTTCAAGCATTTGACCTTCATCCGGAAACGCAAAATTTAAACGAGCATTTCGTAATCCGGTATCAATAAAATAATACTTTCTGAGTGCGCCGATTTCTTTTCGCCCCTTTAAGTCATACCGTTTTGCCTCACGCAAAAGAAAAGCATCTTTAAAGAAACCAATATAATTTTCAACTGTCTGTTTATTGATATTTTCATGTCTAACACTTTCAAATGTATTGGCTATTTTTTCTGAATTAAGTAACGAGCCTGTTGAAGAACTAATAATATTACAGAGTTCATCCAAGGCCTCTCCTTTTTTCAACTGATTTCTTTCAACAATATCAGCAAAATATGTCGTAGCGAACAAGCTCTTTAGATATTCTTTTTTCTCTTCGTCGCTTTTTAATACAGCTAACGGCATTCCACCATATTGCATATATGAATATATTGCCTCTGTTGCTGAACCTCCAATATATCCATAGTATTCTTCAAATGACAACGGAGAAAGTTGAATGTTTGTTGCCTTATCTCTAAATTCAGTAACAATATCTGAAGACAACATTTTAGAATTTGATCCCGTTACATATAAATCTATATTCTTTTCTCTTGATAGCCCAAGTACAACATCAACGAATGATATTACCTCAGTATCATTAGCATCTGCTAAAACATGTTTGCCGTCAGTGAAATTAGGATTGATTATAGGATATACCTTCTGTATCTCATCAATAAATACATAATAATTTTCTTTTTCCTTACATCTTTCCCTTATATACGCTCCTAATTCCAAAGGATCACGATACTTACTATTTTTATCATCATCTAATTCCATGATAATTATCCTATTCTCTGGAACGTTCTCCGAAAGCAAGTATTCTCTATAAATCTCCTTAAGAAGAAAAGATTTTCCACATCTTCTTACGCCTGTTATCACTTTCGGAAATCCATTATTTTTAGCATTAATCAACTGATTTAGATATCTATCTCGTTTTATCATATAATCTCCTAAATTGTAGAATTCTACATTTTTATCAATTACATATTACCACTTCGCATTATCTTAATCAACAAAGTTGTAGAATTCTACACTTTTAGCGATTATCATAATTCAATAAAAAAACACCCCAGGACAATTGCCCTGAGGTGTAATAAATCGCATATGATTGTCCAAAGACGTAATACGTTGTGAAACTATTATCTCTTTGAGAACGATTAATGCTTCGAAAGTGCCGTATTTTCAGCATTTTCAAGTTGAGTTGCTGTTTACCTGTTGTGTACGGTAGAAAGCTCAGGGCTACTGTACACAACTGCTGACAGCTTGTATCAACTTCAAGAACCTCTTGTCATTCATCTGCTCATTGGTCACATCCGTATATTTCTTGAAATATATTATTCCTGCTCCTTATAAACAATAAACCTGGGACCCTCTTCTCCGATTTCTCCATTAGCTACAAATCCACATTTCATCAGCACTCTTTGAGATGCCGCATTGTCAGGATCTCTCTCTGCCTCAACAACCACTATTTCCGGATGTTCAAATGCCCATTTTATAGCCAGGCTCACAGCCTCTGTTGCATAGCCATGTCCCTGAAACTCATCTAGAATTCCGTATCCGATTTCAGGATTTTTCTCCTCAAGCCCCTTGAAACACAGATCTCCGATATGTGTTCCATCTGCTCTCTACTAGCAGGATATATTCTAATTCTGCCTGTTTCAGTCATCATTTGCCTTTTTATTTCTCTTGATTTCATATTATCTTAAAACCAGAAACAGACCTCCCTTTACACAGATATAGGTCTGTTTTACACTATAAAAAAATCAGCTATAGCATTTGACAAAATTCTCTTAGTCTATGCGCATTATCTTCTGAAGGTTTATCCTTCGGATCAATGAAAATCGCAGTCGTGGCAAAGCTGGTGGTTCCAATGCAATCCTTTAGCTTAGAAAAAGCTCTCTCTGCCCCGGAACCGCTTTGGCAGGCAAATGCAGCTATAGTCTTATTTTTCAAATTCACTTTATTCTCCAAAATAAACGTCCGAAGCGGAGGCGTGAACGTTCCTGCCCAAACAGGAAATCCAAAAATGATCTCATCATAAACTGACAAGTCCACATCATAAGGTTCAAGCTCGGGTTTTTCTGCCATAACAGCACTCTTCCCGCCCCAGAAAAACTTTGAGAATCCACTTGTAGAATACGCTTTCTTTGGAACAAGCTTTAATTTATCTGCCGGAAGTGCCTTTGCCAGTTCATCTGCTATATACTCTGTGTTACCTTCTAGTGAGAAATAAACTACAATTCTTTTCATGCCAGAACCTTTCTTGCTTTGTTGCACCATTCCAAGTATGCCTCATAGGTTTCTATTCCAAACAAGATTGTAAGATAAAAATACACATGATCTTCTTCATCAAGAGCCTTTTCAATATTAGCCTTATATACCTGCAATACCTTAAGGTCAGCCTTTATCTGCTCTTCAAAAACTTCTATATTCTTAAGTGATGTCTCTTTGCTTTCCACTCCTCCGAAAAACAGTTTCATCAAAGTCTCATATTTAAGATCATTACTTGCCTTTTCATCTCTTACCCAGGCTTTGAGTATTTCCTTTCCCTGACTGGTAATGCTGTAAATGATCTTCTCCCGGCCGCCACCGTCATTACTCTTAAGGCGCCTTACGCTGCCCTGTTTTTCCAGTTCCGCAAGAGCCGGATAAATGCTACCAAAGCTCCCCTTCCAGAAGAACCTTATACTTCCGTCAATCTGTTTTTTAATATCATATCCGGTCAGATCATCATGGGATAACAATCCCAAAATCACCATGTCTATCTTTCTGTCTTTGGCCATTATTTCCACCTCCAACAGTATTTTAGAACTTTTTTCGGACATTCATCAACACAAGCTCCGCACAATATACACTCGGTGCACTTTGAGTTGCTGCCTTCCTGTACCATATGTGCGACGTCAAGCCCCATGGGACAAGCCTTTGAACACCTGTTACAAGAAATGCAGTCCGCTGCGGATGCTTCAACATGAAGCTGCGGCAGATGAAGGAATCGCCCTATACTGCTCCCGATTACCATAAACGGAACCATCCAGCAGAGATAATGACAAGTCGCCCTTCTTCCATGTATCAATGACGGAAGCACCAGTATCAGAAGCACTCCGTAATAGATGATATAGTTATGTATTTCTGTCACAGAAATACCATGGTCTGTCATGAAAAAAGGATCTATAGTTACATGGTTTTTCCCGAGGATAAAAGTCACAATTATAGCAGAAATCCACAGTGTCCAGATAACGTATTTAATCTTATTTCTCCAGCCCTGTTTCGCAGGCTTTTCATTGCATCTTAGGACGCATTCTTGTAATCCACCTGCAGGACAGAGGTATCCGCAAAAAGCACGTCCAAAAAACATCGAAAAAATAAGCAAGCTCATAAAGACTATAAAGCTTCCGTTCATGATATGCTCTGATGCTGCCATGATTATCAGGTATGGTGAAAAGTACCACGCTGTTATGGGAAACAGCAGGAATGATATGAAAATAATCGTTCTTCTTATTGTCTGACGCTTCATTGAATACTCCTTCGCATATATCAAATAGATATATCGTTTTGATATATATTATACCTCAGAGTACTCCATGTCAACCTCTTTCTTCTCGCATCAGTCAAATAGCTGCCCGGGGAGCTTTTGCTTTTCCTTGTTTTTCTCCTTAATAACATGCATGACACTATTCGTCTCATCCGCATAAACAAGCCTGTCACACAATACAAAAAATCCGTCATCTACACAGATAACGACCTGAATTTCACTAATTTACATCTAATTCCATTCTCGATTCCCATATGATAAAAAACACCCCAGGACAGTTGTCCTGAGGTGTAATAAGTCGTATATGATTGTCCAAAGACGTAATACGTTGTGAAACAATTATCTCTTTGAGAACTGTGGTGCACGACGTGCTTTCTTTAAACCATACTTCTTTCTTTCTTTCATTCTTGGATCTCTTGTAAGATATCCCTCTTTCTTAAGTGTTGGACGATATGCCTCGTCAACCTCAAGTAAAGCTCTTGCGATACCGTGTCTAACTGCTCCGGCCTGGCCTGTGTATCCGCCACCCTTAACATTTACGATAACGTCATATTTATCTGTTGTAGATGTAGCTACTAAAGGCTGTCTAACGATAACCTTTAATGTCTCTAATCCAAAATATTCATCAATTGATTTTTTATTGATAGTGATGTCACCTTTTCCTGGTACTAAATATACTCTGGCAACACTCTTTTTTCTTCTACCTGTTCCGTAATACTTATTTGTCTTAGCCATTTATAATTCCTCCTTCCAATTTAACCTTAAAATGTTAATGTCTCAGGCTTCTGTGCTGCATGATTGTGTTCTGGTCCTGCATATACATGAAGCTTTGTGATCATTTCTCTTCCTAAAGGTCCCTTTGGAAGCATTCCTTTAACTGCAAGCTCGATAACCTTCTCAGGCTTTTTAGCGAGCATCTCTTTTAATGTTGTCTCTTTGAAACCACCAACATAATCAGAATGTCTGTAGTAAAGCTTCTGGTCTAATTTCTTACCTGTAACTTTAATCTTGTCTGCATTAACAACGATTACATAATCGCCTGTGTCAATGTGTGGTGTATATTCTGGTTTGTTTTTTCCTCTTAATACCTTAGCTATCTCTGAAGCTAAACGACCTAATGTACAGTCTGTAGCATCAACTACATACCATTTTCTTTCAATCTTTGATGGGTTAGCCATGTAACTCTTCATGGTAATTCCTCCTATTAAATTCTAATATATTATAAATGCTCTTACCGGGGCTATGGCTTAAGCACTTACATGCGATTTTAGGCGCACTTATGACATAAGACGCCACATTTGTGAATTATATTATAATTTAAATTCTATGTCAATAAATTTTTATAAATATTTTATCTCTATTAGAGTCAGTCCTCTGGCTGGAGCTTTTGGACCTGCTGCATTTCTATCCTTGGCATCTAATATCTCCTTAACATAATCAGGCGGATACACTCCCAGGCCTACTTTAATTAAAGTCCCGGCAATGATACGCACCATGTTATAGAGAAATCCCGTGCCACTTACACGTATCTTGACATACTCTCCCTCTTTAAACACCTGTATATCCGTAACTTCTCTAACAGTATCTTTAACCTGACTTCTGGCAGAACAAAAGCTTTTAAAATCATGTTCACCTTTAATATAAACAGCACCAGCCTGCATTTTCTCCACATCTAAAGGCATGTACATGAAATAATGATACAGTCTGGAAGTTGGAATATCAAACCTACGATTTAAAATAGAATATTCATACGTTTTTATAGTATCGCAGAATCTAGGGTGAAAATCCTTCTCCACCTCACAGGACTCCTGAATCCTTATATCTTCCGGTAAATATTGATTTAGGGCAAAGCAAAACTTATCACCTGGAATCCTGGACTCCGTGTCAAATACCGCAACATTTCCCAAAGCATGAACGCCGGAATCCGTTCTGCTGGCACCAATAACCTCAATATCCTCATTAAGAAGTTTGGAAAGGGCCTTATTAATAATCTCTTCAACGGCAATCCCATTTATCTGCTTTTGCCATCCCACATAATTAGTTCCGTCATAGCTGACGATAAGCTTAATTCTTCTCATAAAACATCCTAACTGCCAGACTACATCTGTTTTCTGACAACTCTATATTCATCATCTGCCTGATAATAAGGACACTGATATTTCTCATCCATCATAAGACGAATAGCATCATCCTCGTCCATATTTACCTGGCACATATAATCATCATAATCTTCATCATACACATAAAAGCTACAACTGTTACAATCTCCAACAAAACTATTGTCAGCCTTCTTTTTTACTGTCATATACAAGCCTCCATATATTACAAAACAAACACGCAACATCCCACCATAACTGCCACTAACACATAGGCAACTCCATCAGCTTTCATATAATGCAAAGGATGAAGTTTCGTTCTTTCATTACCACCGTGGTAACATCTGGCGTCCATAGCTGTGGCCAAATCATTTGCTTTACGAAATGCGGACACAAAAAGTGGCACAATTATAGGCACCATGGCTTTGGCTTTTCTCATGATTCCTCCACTTTCAAAATCCGCCCCTCTGGCAGTTTGTGCTTTCATAATTTTATTGGTTTCCTCCATGAGCACCGGAATAAAACGCAGAGCAATAGACATCATAAGAGCAATTTCATGTACCGGAACCTTTATATAACTAAGAAATCTCAAGGATTTTTCCAAACCTGCAGTAAGACTGTTAGGTGTAGTAGTTAATGTCATAACTGAAGTACCAATTACAATAAGCACAAATCTGACAGCAATAAATACTGCCTCCTTAGCACCTTCGTCGGTAATTTTAAGAAACTTCCACTGCCACACCACATTTCCACTGGTACTGAAAAACAGCTTAAAAAATACCGTAATTATTATAATATAAATAATAGCTTTAAGGCCTTTGAAAATGTATCGAAAAGGTACTTTAGAAATGATTATCACACCAGTCACCACCGCCGTCATAAACACAATACCTTTAAAATTATCTACCATAAAAAGCATTATCAAATATGCAAATGTAAAAAATATCTTGGTTCTTGGGTCTAACCTGTGAATTATGGAATCACCATTATAATACTGACCCAAAGTTATATCTCTTAGCATATCATTTCAACTCTTTCTCTATGTCCTTAAGAGTAAGGACATTAGTGTTAACATTGTAACCTGCCTTATAAAGGCGTAACATAACCTCTTTAGGAATTGGAATATCTAACCCTATCTCCTTAAGCTTCACCTGATTTTTGAATACATTTTCAGTAGTATCATCCATCACAACGCTACCCTGATTCATAACCAATACTCTATCTGTGTACTCTGCCACATTTTCCATATCATGGGAAATCAAAATAACCGTCTTGCCCTTGTCTCTTAAATCCTTTAAGGCACACAGCAATATACTGGAAGTCTCCGGATCCAATCCTGCCACCGGCTCATCTAGAATAATAATCTCCGGCTCCATAGCGATAACTCCTGCAATGGCCACCCTACGTTTTTCTCCACCGGAAAGTTCAAAAGGCGAAGCTTCAAATCTATCTTTGGAAATTCCCATTATTTCCAAAGCCTTCTCCCCTTTATTTTGGGCCAGTTCTTGGGAAATTCCTTGATTTAACGGACCAAACATTACATCCTTAATAACAGACTCTTCAAAAAGCTGGTTTTCAGGATATTGAAAGACCATTCCTACCTTAAAATGCAATTCCCTTTTATTAAAATCCTTGTCATTAATATCCATGCCTTTGAATTTAACAGTTCCATCCGTGGGTTTTATTAAACCATCCATCAACTGCACAAGACTGGATTTTCCAGAACCTGTATGACCAATGATTCCAATAAATTCATCCTTGTAAATGTTAAGGCTTACGTTATTTATAGCTGTATTTTCAAAGGACAATCCCTTATCGTAACAAAGCGACACATTCGAAATACTAAGAATACAATCTCTGGAAATATCTGTTTCTTTTTTTAAATCCTTTTTTCTCGAACTAACTTCTGATGCCTTTCTGATTTTACTATTAAAGGAACTTACATCATTTTCCTTGGAAAAATTTTCAATAAGTTCATCCACATTATAGTAGTTATAAGCCTTTAAGAATCCACAATTATTCATGATTTTAGCCACTTTTGTGACATATGGTATTGTAAGTTTTGCCTGTTCAAGCACATCTACCTTTTGAAACACTTCAAAAGGCGTTCCACAGGTAACTACTTCTCCTTTGTTTAACACAAATATTTTATCTGCTTTTGCAGCTTCATCCATATGGTGGGTTATATAAATAATAGTCATTTTGTCTTCTTTATTGAGCTCTTTTACAATCTTCATGACATCTTTTCTACCAGCCGGATCTAACATGGCTGTAGGCTCGTCTAGAATCAGACATTTTGGTCTCATACTTATTGAAGAAGCTATAGATAATCGTTGCTTTTGCCCACCGGAGAGCCTCGAAGGAGACTTTTGCTTATATTTACCCAGACCAGTTTTATTAAGGGATTCATTAACCCTCTTTTGCATCTTTACAGGTTCTACTCCCAGGTTTTCCAACCCAAAGGCCGCATCCTCTTCCACAGTCACGCCAACAATCTGGTTGTCGGGATTCTGGAAGACCATGCCGCACTTCTTACGAATTTCCCAAATATTTTTTACAGATTTCGTATCTTCTCCATCAATGGTTACGGTTCCTTCATCAGAAAAAAGCAAGGCATTTAAATGTCTTGCAAATGTAGTCTTACCTGAGCCATTAGAACCCAAAATGGCAACAAAATCCCCTTTTTCCACATCCATATTAATATCTCTAAGAACTTCTCTGGAACTTTCTATTTCGTTATTATCATCATATTTTGTAAATATTTTCTTTAAACCTGCGACCTTTATTAAACTCATAATAAACCTGCCTGTAATCTCATAACCGTTGATTTATATAATTTAAAAAGGAGCTGAAAACCAGCTCCTTTTTTAAATTAATATGTTACCATACTAAATCTCATTGATAATTATACAATGATTAAACTAACTCAAGTACAACTTCCATAGCAGCATCACCTTTACGCTGGCCAATCTTAACGATTCTTGTGTATCCACCGTTTCTGCCTTCGTACTTAGGTGCAATTTCATCAAATAATTTCTGAGCTAAGTCTACTTTCTTAGTTCCTTTCTTCTTGCCTGCAGCATCTGTAGGAACTACTGTAGGATTGTAAAGAGATTTCATAATAAGTCTTCTTGCATGAAGTTTTGAAGGGCTATCCTTCTTAATTGTCTTATCCTGCATCTCTACCTTGTCGACCTTTTTTCCGTCGATAACCTCTTTAACTCTATTACCATCTTTATCTTTAATATATACTTTAGACTGAACTGTAACTTCTTCGAAGTTATCTTTTTCCTTAACAGCAAGTGCGATAAGGCTTTCAGCTAACTTACGTACTTCTTTAGCTCTAGCTTCAGTTGTAACGATTTTACCGTTTTCAATAAGCTGTGATGCAAGAATTCTAAGCATTGCTTTTCTCTGAGAAGAAGTTCTGCTAAGCTTTCTATACTTTGCCATTGTTACTTACCTCCTTAATTCTCACTATCTCTTAGATGTAAACCTAACTCTACTAACTTGTTAAGAACTTCATCTAATGACTTACGTCCGAGATTTCTAACTTTCATCATTTCATCAGGAGTCTTGTTAACTAATTCCTGAACTGTATTGATGCCTGCTCTCTTTAAGCAGTTGTATGAACGAACTGATAACTCAAGTTCATCAATATTCATATCTAATATCTTACCAGAATCATCTGTCTGTTCTGGCTGCATAACAGGACCGTCCATTGCTGAACCAGCTTCTGAAAGGTCAATGAAATATTTAAGATGCTCACTTAAAACCTTAGCTGCAAGACTTACAGCATCATCAGGAGTAAGTGTACCATTTGTATAAACTTCTAAAGTAAGCTTATCATAATCTGTTATCTGACCTACACGGGTATTCTCAACCTTCATATTAACTCTCTCGATTGGAGTGTAGATAGAATCAATTGCGATAACTCCGATTGGAAGATCATCACTCTTATTCTTATCAGCGCTAATATAACCTCTACCCTTTGTAATTGTTAATTCAGCATAGAATTTGCTATCTGAACCACCACTTAATGTAGCAATAACAGCATCTTTATTAACAATCTCAACTTCAGGTGGAACCTGAATATCTTCAGCTGTAACAACTCCATCGCCCTTTACATCAATGTAACCAACGATTGGTGCGTCACTTTCGCTTTCATTTTTAATGTGAAGACTTTTGATATTCATAATGATATCAGTAACATCTTCCTTAACACCAGGAATTGTACTGAACTCATGTAAAACACCATCAAACTTTACAAGGCTTACAGCAGCTCCAGGTAATGAAGAAAGCATTATTCTTCTAAGTGAATTACCAAGAGTAAGACCATAACCTCTTTCCAATGGTTCAACTACGAATTTTCCGTATTTACCATCTTCAGAAACTTCTTCCATTGTAATCTTAGGTACTTGAAAATCGAACACTAAAAGCTCCTCCTTTTCCTTATTTTAGGAACAACTAATGCTTATTACTTAGAGTACAACTCGACGATAAGCATCTCATCAACAGGTACATCAATGATTTCTCTTGTAGGGAGTTCTTTAACTTCTCCTGTAAGATTCTCGTGATCTGCTTCTAACCATTCTGGAACAATTCTTCCATCTGTAACTTCAAGTACATCTTTGAATCTCTGAGCTGTCTTATCAGATTTGACAATCTCAATCTTATCGCCAGCTTTGATTAAATATGATGGAATGTTAACTTTCTTACCGTTAACTAATACACTCTTATGATCAACTATCTGTCTAGCTTCTCTTCTTGTTCTTGCATAACCTAATCTAAAGATTACATTATCAAGTCTACGCTCAAGGAGGATCATGAGGTTCTCACCTGTCATACCCTGCATTCTCTGAGCTTTTGCATAGTAATTTCTGAAAGGCTTCTCTAATACGCCATAGATGAATTTTGCTTTCTGTTTCTCTCTTAACTGGAGACCATACTCGCTCATCTTCTTATTGCCTCTTGTTGACTGTCTTCTTGACTTTTTATCTATTCCTAAATACGCTGGATCTAAACCAAGCGATCTACATCTTTTAAGAACTGGATCTCTATTAACTGCCATCTTTTAATCCTCCTATTAGACTCTTCTACGTTTTGGTGGGCGACATCCGTTATGAGGAACAGGTGTTACGTCCTTGATACTTGTTACTTCAAGACCACATGCCTGTAATGCACGGATTGCAGCTTCACGTCCTGAACCAGGACCTTTAACCATAACATCTACTGTCTTTAAGCCATGAATAAGAGCAGCCTTTGTTGCTGTCTCAGCAGCCATCTGAGCTGCATATGGTGTAGACTTCTTAGATCCTCTGAATCCAAGTCCACCTGCGCTGGCCCAAGAAAGAGCATTTCCTTCATTGTCTGTTAATGTTACTATTGTATTATTAAAAGATGATTGAATGTGAGCCTGTCCATGCTCAACGTTCTTCTTAACACGCTTCTTTGTTACTTTTTTTGCAACTTTAGCCATTGAACTTTAACCTCCCTTGTGGGTTTATAAATCTAAAATCAATTATTTCTTCTTATTAGCAACTGTACGCTTTGGACCTTTTCTAGTTCTAGCGTTTGTCTTTGTCTTCTGTCCACGAACAGGGAGTCCCTGTCTATGTCTTTTTCCTCTATAGCAACCAATTTCCTGTAATCTCTTGATGTTCATAGCGATTTCTCTTCTTAAATCACCTTCTACAGTCTGTGTTGCATCAATAACTTCACTAATTCTCTTAACTTCTTCATCTGTTAAGTCTCTAACACGTGTACTAGGATCAACCTTTGCCTCAGCAAGGATACGCTCAGCACTAACTCTACCTATACCATAGATATAAGTTAAAGCGATCTCAACACGTTTTTCTCTTGGTAAATCAACACCTGAAATACGAGCCATGTGTGTTTTGCACCTCCATTAATCGTTAATTCAAATTTTGTAAGTAAATAACCATACGCAGCCCGCCATCGCTGACGTCTGAAATGTTGTGCGCAGACTATAACTTACTGTTAAAGTTTTTATATAATAGTGATAAACAACCTATCCTGGCGTTTCATCACTGCAGCCGCAAAATAAAATGTACCTAAACGGCACAAAAAACAAACAAAAACACAATTATCCCTGTCTCTGTTTGTGCTTAGGGTTTTCGCAGATTACTCTTACGCTTCCCTTTCTTCTGATAACTTTGCATTTTTCGCAGATTGGTTTAACTGATGATCTAACCTTCACGTCAAAACCTCCTTTCAAAAAAGTCCATTTGTTAATATATCATAAAATAATTTTATAATCAAGCATAAATATTTTGAAAATAAACACTTGTTAAATTATTTATCTCTCCAGACAATTCTGCCTTTTGAAAGATCATATGGAGATAATTCCATTGTTACTTTATCACCTGGTAAAATTCTGATATAGTTCATTCTTAATTTACCACTGATGTGTGCTAATACTTGATGCCCATTTTCAAGTTCAACCTTAAACATAGCATTAGGTAACTTTTCTAAAACTGTTCCTTCAATTTCAATAACGTCGGATTTCGCCATTTTATAAACCTCCTGAAATCTTCTTCAAATACATTTCTATTGAATTCCTGACGTCGATATCCTTGAAATTATGTATATCGACATCTCTGGACAGATCATAAATATTCGTATTTATTTTCTGTATATGCCTAATCTTCTTTTTTTTAGGATTTGTCAGCAGACGATTTTTACCGTCTGCTAACCATATATAATCCTCTTCTATTTTAACTACGACAAATATTTGTCCTTTATCATGTCCAGCAAGACTTCTTGCCAACTGACCAACTTCGTATTCTGTCATGTGTAACCTATTACTTTTCAACAACATCACATATTTCAGCGAATACTACTTCACAATCCTTAGTTCCATCAAGTGATGAAAGAATACCTGTGCCTTTGTAATAATCGATAAGTGGTTCTGTCTGATCATGATATACTTCAAGTCTCTTCTTAACTGTTTCTGGCTTGTCATCATCTCTTAAAATGAGATTCTCGCCACATTTGTCACAGATGTTTTCTGTCTTTGGTGGCATGAATGAAGTATGGTATGTAGCACCACAGTTGACGCACGCTCTTCTACCTGCCATTCTGTTGATAATAAAATCATCTGGAGTTTCAATATTGATAGCATATTCAATCTTGTCGCCCTTAGCTGCAAGTGCTTTGTCAAGTTCTTCAGCCTGTGGGATTGTTCTTGGGAAACCATCAAGGATATATCCATCTTTACAATCATCCTGCTCAAGTCTATCAATAACAAGATCAACAACTAATTCATCTGGAACAAGCTCGCCCTTATCCATGTAAGTTTTAGCTTTCTGTCCCAATTCTGTATTATTTTTAATATTAGCTCTAAAAATATCTCCTGTTGAGATATGTGGAATATTGAACTTCTCTTTAATAATTCCGGCCTGAGTTCCTTTACCTGCTCCTGGAGCACCTAACAAAATTATTTTCATATATTTATCTCTTACTTTCTTATATTGGACCGTAAATGGTCTATCAAATTGGAATCCTTATTTTATAACAGAATGGAACGGAATAAGTTCCGTCCCATTTCTTATATTAATTAGTTAAAAAACCTTTATAGTTTCTAACGACCATCTTAGCTTCAATATTCTTAATTGTTTCAAGTACAACACCAACCACGATGATAAGTGATGTTCCACCAAATGATACATCAGCATTGAATATACCACCAAATGCGATTGGTAATGTAGCAACAATAAGAAGACCTATAGCACCGATGAAGATAACATATTTAAGCATATTGCTTAGGAAATCTTCTGTTGGTTTTCCAGTTCTGATTCCTGGAATCTGTCCGCCTGATCTCTTCATATTATCTGCAACTTCAATTGGATTAAATGTAATTGAAGTATAGAAATATGCAAAACCAATTACCATTAATGCATAAACGATGTATCCAATAGAATACTTAATGCTAACTGAGTTGAACTTCCACCAATTGTTTGATGTAAGGTAGTTTGTCCAACTTGGTGTAGTTCCCTTTACTAACTGAACGATAACAACAGGGAACATAAGAAGCGACTGAGCAAAGATAACCGGAATAACACCAGCTGTATTTACTTTAAGAGGAATATGTGAACCCTGACCTCCTACAAGTCTTCTTCCCTGCATCTTCTTAGCATACTGTACTGGAATTCTTCTTTCTGCATCCTGTAGTAAAACTACAAGTACTACTACAGCAACTACTACAAAAGCAATAACTACTGCTGCAAGTCCCTTTCCACCGATTGAAGATGCTGTCTTTACATGATTCTCATATAAGTTAGCAAAATCCTCTGGCATTCTAGCCACGATGTTAATAAGGAGGATAATAGAAATTCCGTTTCCAACACCCTTTTCAGTAATCTGCTCACCTAACCACATTAAGAATGCGGCACTTGCTGTCATAGCTGCTACTGAAATAACAATATATAATACAAATTTCTTCTCGCTAATAGTAGCTCTATCTCCAAAAAGTCCTCTGTTACCAAAGCTAAGTGCTGTGGCTGCTGACTGAAGAATAGCGAGTGCTACAGTTAACACTCTTGTAATCTTGTTGATTACCTTTCTTCCTTCTTCTCCTTCTTTCTGAAGCTCTTCCAATTTTGGAATTGCAATAGTTAGGAGCTGTATAATAATTGTAGCCGTAATATATGGTGTAATGTTCAATGCAAAGATTGACATACGTTCAAAAGAACCACCAGTCATTGCATTGAAAAATCCAAGTGCACCATTACTGAAACCATCTGTTACTGACTTGATAGTCTCTGTTGTTGTGTTAGGTAATGGAATCTGACAACCAATTCTGACTACAATAAGCATCAAAAATGTATAAAAAATTCTTTGACGAATCTCTTTGACCTTAAATGCATCCCTAACCGTCTTTAACATTAAATCACCTCACAGGTTCCGCCAAGTGCCTCAATCTTATTCTTTGCACCTTCGCTAAATGCATTTGCTTTAACTGTAAGCTTCTTTGTAAGCTCGCCGTTTCCAAGAATTTTAACACCATCTCTTGGGTTTTTAACGATTCCTGCTTCGATTAAAGTATCAACAGTTACCTCTGCTCCATTGTCAAATCTCTCAAGAGCAGAAACGTTAATTCCTACGATAACTTTAGTGTTTCTGTTAGTGAAACCTCTCTTAGGAATACGTCTATATAAAGGCATCTGGCCACCTTCGAAACCAAGTCTTGGGCTTCCTGAACGAGCTTTCTGACCTTTGTGTCCCTTACCAGCTGTCTTTCCATTTCCAGAGCCATGACCACGACCTCTTCTAAAATTATCGCTATGAACTGAACCTGCTGCAGGTTTTAAATTAGATAATTCCATGTCGCACCTCCTTCTAATTCTGTTTATTTATTAAATCTCTTCAACTTTTACTAAATGTCTTACCTGTTCAACCATACCTCTTACAGCTGCGTTATCAGGCATTTCAACAGTCTTGTTAAGTTTTCTTAAACCTAAAGCTTCAACTGTCTTTTTATGCTTTGGAATAGCGCCGATAGGTGATTTAACAAGTGTAATCTTCAACTTATCTGCCATTTTTTATTCCTCCTATTAGCCTAAAATTTCATCTACTGACTTACCACGAAGTCTGGCTACTTCTTCAGGAGTCTTAATACTTGCTAAAGCTTTAACTGTTGCTAAAACAACGTTCTGCTTATTGTTAGATCCTAAAGATTTTGTACGGATATTCTTAATACCTGCAAGCTCAAGTACGTTACGTGCTGGACCACCAGCGATAACTCCAGTACCTTCTGGAGCTTTCTTAAGAAGTACTTCTGCTCCACCAAATCTTGCAATTGTATCGTGAGGAATACTTAAGTTATTATCTATAGCAACTGTTACAAGGTGCTTTGTAGCTGCTTCCTTACCCTTACGGATAGCTTCTGGAATTTCAGCTGCTTTACCAAGACCTGCGCCTACATGTCCCTGACCATCGCCAACAACAACTAAAGCCGCAAATCTCATGTTACGTCCACCTTTTACAACTTTTGTAACACGTTTGATAGATACAACTTTTTCTTCCAATTCGAGCTGACTAGCATCAACTATTTCTCGTTTCATCTAATTGTCCTCCTTTTGGAATTAAAATTCTAAACCGGCTTCTCTTGCTGCGTCTGCTAAAGCCTTAATCTTACCCTGATAAATAAATCCGCCTCTATCGAATACGACAGTCTTGATTCCTTTATCTAATGCTTTCTCAGCGATAACTTTTCCTAAATATGCTGCTGCATCAACGTTGTTAGTCTTTTCAACTTCAGCCTTAACAGCTTTGTCTAATGTTGAAGCTGATACTAAAGTGTTGCCGACTGTATCGTCAATAATCTGAGCATACATATGATTATTACTTCTGAAAACAGATAAACGTGGTCTCTGGGCTGTACCTGAGAAACGATTACGTAATCTTCTATGTTTCTTTAAACGAACTTCTGTTCTTGATTTTTTACTAACCATGTCTGTCACTCCTTCAATTATTTCTTACCAGTCTTACCAACTTTACGTCTGATAACTTCATCAGAATATTTGATACCCTTGCCTTTATATGGCTCTGGAGCTCTCTTTGTTCTGATCTCTGCTGCATACTGGCCAACCTTTTCTTTATCAATACCTTTAACCTTAATGAGGTTACCTTCAACAGTTGTCTCAAGGCCTTCTGGATCCTCCATCTCTACTGGATGAGAGTAACCAAGAGAAAGAACTAATTTCTTACCCTGTTTCTGCGCTCTGTAACCTACACCATTGATTTCAAGTGTTTTTTCATATCCATCAGTAACACCAACTACCATGTTATAGATGAGTGTTCTTGTAAGACCATGAAGAGATTTCATTTTCTTAAGATCATTAGGTCTTGAAACTGTAACTTCAGCACCTTCAACCTTAATCTCCATCTCTGAAGGTAATACTCTTTCAAGAGTACCCTTTGGTCCCTTTACAGTCACTTTATTATTTTCTGCTAAATCAACAGTAACACCTGCTGGAATAGCGATAGGCATTCTTCCTATACGTGACATGCCGTGCACCTCCTAATTTGAGTTTATATTAATTAATTGATTACCATACAAATGCAAGTACTTCTCCACCAACCTGAAGCTTTCTAGCCTCTTTGTCAGTTACAACACCCTGGTTTGTAGAAATAATTGCAATTCCTAATCCTCCAAGAACTCTAGGAAGTTCATCCTTGCCTGCGTATACACGAAGACCTGGCTTAGAAATTCTCTTAATTCCTGAAATGATTTTCTCATTCTTATCAGCACCATATTTTAATGTGATGCGGATATCTTTGAATGAACCGTTATCAACGAGTTCATAGTTCTTTATATAACCTTCATTAAGAAGGATTTCTGCTATAGAAACTTTAATCTTAGACGCTGGAACATCTACAATATCATGTTTTGCAGTATTAGCGTTACGGATTCTTGTAAGCATATCTGCTATTGGATCATTAGTTGTCATTTAAAAACGTCCTCCTTTCTGACTTATCTATATTACCAACTTGCTTTCTTAACACCTGGGATCTCGCCCTTGTATGCTAACTCACGGAAACATACTCTGCAGATTCCATATTTTCTTAAATAAGCATGTGGACGTCCGCAAATTCTACAACGTGAATATTCCTGTGTAGAGAATTTTGCTTTACGCTGCTGCTTTACTTTCATAGCACTTTTAGCCATGTGATTTTCCTCCTAACTATTTCTGAAATGGCATATTGAACAATGTCAATAATTCACGAGCTTCTTCATCAGTATTTGCTGTTGTTACGAATATAACATCCATACCTCTTACCTTATCTACTTTGTCATACTCGATTTCTGGGAAAATCAACTGCTCTTTAATACCAAGAGCATAATTTCCACGTCCATCAAATGCGTTAGGATTAACGCCTCTGAAGTCACGTACACGAGGTAATGCAAGGTTGATCAAACGATCAGCGAACTCATACATTCTCTCGCCTCTTAATGTTACTTTACATCCAATAGCCTGTCCTTCTCTGATTTTGAAGTTAGCTACTGAATTCTTAGCTCTTGTTAAAACAGCCTTCTGACCAGTGATTGTCTCAAGATCTTTTACAGCTGAATCAAGAACCTTTGCGTTGTCTTTAGCTTCTCCAACGCCCATATTTATAACGATTTTGTCAAGCTTTGGTACCTGCATAACATTCTTGTAACCAAACTTTTTCATCATCGCATCTACGATTTCATTATTGTAAGTATCTTTAAGTCTACTCAATGTTCTAGACCTCCTCTCTTAATTAATCAATAACTTCGCCTGTTGCTTTAGCAACACGAACTTTTTTTCCATCTTTCTCGGAAAAACCAATTCTTGTAACTTTGCCACCAACAACATACATAAGATTTGAAAGGTTGATAGGTCCTTCTGTAGTAACGATACCACCCTGTGCATTAGCTGCGCTTGGTTTTGTATGTTTTGTTATCATATTAACGCCTTCAACGATTGCTGTGTTGTCTTTAACGTTAATTGACTGGATCTTTCCTTCTTTGTCTTTATCTTTACCAGCGATAACTCTAACTGTATCGCCTTTCTTTAATTTATTTGTTGCCATCTTAATCCTCCTATAAAACCTCAGGAGCCAAAGATACAATCTTCATAAACTGCTTATCTCTAAGCTCTCTGGCAACTGGTCCAAATATACGAGTTCCTCTTGGTGTCTTATCATCTTTAATAATAACTGCTGCGTTCTCATCAAATCTGATATAAGAACCATCTTTACGACGTGCGCCCTTTACTGAACGAACGATAACGGCTTTAACTACGTCACCCTTTTTAACAACACCGCCTGGTGTTGCATCTTTAACTGAAGCAACTACGACATCACCAATGCTGGCATATCTTCTAGTAGAACCGCCCATTACTCTGATCGTAAGTAACTCTTTAGCGCCTGTATTATCAGCAACTTTAAGTCTTGTTTCCTGTTGAATCATAATAATATCTCCTTTCTACTAATTACTTAGCCTTCTCGATGATTTCAACAAGTCTCCATCTCTTATCTTTAGAGATTGGTCTTGTCTCCATTACTTTAACAGTATCACCGATACCGCACTCATTATTCTCATCATGTGCTTTTAATTTATATGTTTTTTTAACGATCTTCTTGTAAAGTGGATGCTTAACATGATCCTCTACTGCAACTACGACCGTTTTGTCCATTTTATCACTTACTACTTTACCAACTCTGGTTTTTCTTAAGTTTCTATCTGCCACAACTAATTCCTCCTTTCAAATGATTATGGAAATTTATCCTAGTTAGCTTTCTGTGCAATCACAGTCTGAATTCTAGCAATGTTTCTTCTTACTTCTTTAATTCTGCTTGTATTCTCTAACTGGTTAGTTGCGTTCTGAAATCTTAAATTAAAAAGTTCCTTTTTAGCAGCTACTAATTCATCATTTAATTCTGCAGCTGATTTTGTATTTAAATCTTCTACATATTTATTAATTTTCACTGTTATCACCGCCTTCTACAGATGCGTTTAAAGACTCTCTAGAAGCAATCTTACACTTAACAGGTAATTTGTGCATTGCAAGACGTAAAGCTTCTCTGGCTGTTTCTTCTGGAACACCAGCTATCTCAAACATAACGCGTCCTGGTTTAACTACTGCTACCCAGTACTCTAAGCTACCTTTTCCTGAACCCATTCTTGTTTCAGCTGGCTTAGCTGTAACTGGCTTATCAGGGAATATTTTAATCCAAACCTTACCACCACGCTTAACGTAACGTGTCATAGCGATTCTGGCTGCTTCGATCTGATTTGATTTAATCCAAGCTGGTTCTGTTGCTACAAGGCCGAACTCTCCGTTTGTGATCTTATTTCCTCTTAAGGCTTTGCCTCTCATAGATCCACGGAACTGTTTACGACGCTTAACTCTCTTTGGCATTAACATTATTTATCGCTCCCTTCCTTAGTTGCTGTAGGAAGTACCTCGCCCTTATAGATCCAAACTTTAACACCAACTTTACCATAAGTTGTTGCTGCTTCAGCGAATCCATAATCTATATCAGCACGTAATGTCTGAAGAGGAATAGTTCCTTCGTTGTAAGTTTCTCTACGAGCCATATCTGCTCCACCAAGACGGCCTGCACAGCTTGCCTTGATTCCTTTAATTCCACTCTTCATTGCTCTAGACATTGAAGATTTCATTGCTCTTCTGAATGATACACGGTTCTCAAGCTGTGAAGCGATGTTCTCAGCAACAAGCTGTGCATCCTTGTCAGGTCTCTTAACTTCCTTGACATCAATAAGAACTTTGCTTGTAGAAAGTTTCTGAACTTCAGCTTTAACTTTCTCTATTTCTGCTCCGCCTTTACCGATTACGATACCTGGCTTAGCTGTATAAACTATAACTTTTACTCTACCAGCTGCTCTTTCAATTTCAATCTTTGAAATTCCAGCGCTGTATAACTTATTCTTAAGGTATTTTCTGATTTTATTATCTTCTACAAGATTATCAGCGAAATCTGTTTCTGAATACCATTTTGAGTCCCAGTCTTTAATTACTCCGACTCTAAGGCCGTGAGGATTAACTTTCTGTCCCATGTTGTATCTCCTTTCAAATTCTACGGAAACGCATATTTGAGTATTTATCGCATTTCCTTATCAGGTTTATTACTGAGCTGCTTTCTCATCAAGAACGATTGTGATGTGACTCATTCTCTTCTCGATTCTATATGCTCTACCCTGTGCTCTTGGTCTAATTCTCTTCATAATTGGACCCTGGTTTGCATAGCACTCTGCAATATAAAGATTGTCAGCGCTCATGCCGTTATTGTTCTCAGCATTTGCGATAGCTGATTTTAATAACTTCTCTATAAGTGATGATGCATATCTTGGGTTGTATGCTACGATACCTAATGCAGTAGTAACATCCTTACCTCTAATGGCATCTAATACATAACATGCTTTCTGAACTGATACTCTAGCGTATGATAATGTAGCTGATGGTCTAGTATCTTTATTTTCATTTCTTTCTCTTTTGATCTGGGATCTATGTCCTTTAGCCATGAATTTGACCTCCTTTCAATATCATAATTATCTAGACTTCTTCTCGTCTTTTCCATGACCTCTATAAGTTCTTGTTGCTACGAACTCACCGAGTTTGTGTCCTACCATGTCTTCTGTTACATATACAGGTACATGCTTTCTTCCATCATGAACTGCTATTGTATGTCCAACCATTGTAGGGAAAATTGTTGAACGACGAGACCATGTCTTAATAACTGACTTCTCGCCTGCCTTATTCATAGCGTCTATTTTCTTTAACAGACTCTCGTCTGCGAATGGACCTTTCTTTAATGAACGAGCCATAGGTTACCTCCTTTATTATTTGCCGTTTCTTCTTCTAACGATCAACTTGTCTGAAGCTTTCTGTTTTCTTGTCTTAAGACCGAGTGCAGGTTTGCCCCAAGGTGTACATGGACCTGGACGACCAATGCTAGTCTTACCTTCACCACCACCGTGTGGATGATCATTAGGGTTCATAACAGAACCACGAACTGTAGGTCTGATACCCATATGTCTCTTACGTCCAGCTTTACCAACATTTACAAGATCATGCTCAATGTTTCCAACTGTTCCGATTGTTGCACGGCAGTTGATTGGAACCATTCTCATTTCTCCTGAAGGAAGTCTTAATGTTGCATATTTTCCTTCCTTAGCCATAAGCTGTGCTGAGTTTCCAGCTGCACGAACTAACTGTCCGCCCTTACCTGGATAAAGCTCAATATTGTGTACTTCTGTACCAGTTGGGATGTTTGCTAATGGTAAGCAGTTACCAACTTTGATTTCAGCATTCTCGCCGTTTGATACTACAGCGCCAACCTTTAATCCGTTAGGAGCAAGGATATATGCCTTTGTACCATCTGCATATGTTAAAAGTGCGATGTTTGCTGTTCTATTTGGATCGTATTCGATAGCTGTTACTGTTGCTGGAATACCATCTTTCTTTCTCTTAAAATCTATAATTCTATATTTTCTTCTAGATCCGCCACCATGGTGTCTAACTGTTATCTTACCCTGGTTATTACGTCCAGAATTCTTCTTTAAAGAAACTGTAAGTGATTTCTCAGGTGTTGATTTTGTAATCTCACTGAAGTCAAGACTTGTCATGTTTCTTCTTGAAGGTGTATAAGGCTTAAAAGTCTTAATTCCCATTGTTGTATCTCCTTTCAGAATGTTTATTATCACGCTTTTCCTGCGTATATTTAATTAATCCGTTAACTTATTTTATAGTCCTTCGAAAATCTCGATATCAGCACTATCTGCAGTTAACTGAACAATGGCTTTCTTTCTCTTAGCAGTCTTTCCTGATGTTCTGCCTCTTCTTTTTTCTTTTCCGTCAAGGTTCATTGTATTTACCTTTGAAACCTTTGTATTAGCGAACATTTTCTCAACTGCTTCTTTAATCATTGTCTTGTTTGCATCTGGATGAACATAAAATGTATATTTCTTATCTGTCATTTCGTTCATGCTCTTCTCAGAGATGACTGGCTTAAGGATTACATCATAATACTGAATATTTGCCATTATGCATACACCTCCTCGATAGTTTCAACAGCAGCTTTATCAATTACTACTGTGTCATATTTCAAAATATCGTAAACATTTATTGTGTTTGTTAATGCAGCCTTTACATCTGGGATGTTCTTTGCTGACTTAACAACATTTGCATCATTTTCATTAAGAACAACTAATGCTTTGTTTACGTTAAGGCTATTAAGTGTGTTAACTAATGCCTTTGTCTTAATCTCATCTAATTTAAGAGAATCGATTACGATGAATTTGCCTTCCTGAACTCTTGATGTAAGAGCAGACTTAAGAGCAATTCTCTTCTCTTTCTTATTAAGACTCATTGAATAATCTCTTGGCTTTGGTGCGAATACTACTCCACCACCAGTCCACTGTGGAGATCTTGTAGAACCCTGTCTTGCATGACCAGTTCCTTTCTGTCTCCAAGGCTTCTTTCCGCCACCGCTAACTTCTGAACGAGTCTTTGCACTCTGTGTGCCCTGACGGTTGTTAGCAAGCTGACTTACTACAGCCATATGTACTAAATGCTCGTTGATTTCTACATTAAAGATTGAATCAGCAAGCTCGATATCTCCAACTTCGTTTCCTTCCATGTTGAATACGGATACTTTTGCCATTGTGTTGTTCCTCCTTTCCTATACCTATTTAGCAGCTTTCACTGTGTTTTTGATAGTTACTAATGCTTTCTTAGGTCCAGGAACTGCACCTTTTACTAAAAGCAGATTGTTCTCAGCATCAACTCTAACAACTTCAAGGTTCTGAATTGTTACCTGCTTAGATCCCATATGTCCAGGCATTCTCTTTCCTTTGAATACCTTACTTGGATCAGAACAAGCACCGTTTGAACCTGCATGTCTATGGTACTTAGAACCATGAGCCATAGGTCCTCTAGACTGTCCATGTCTCTTAATAGCACCCTGGAAGCCTTTTCCTTTTGTGATTGCAGTTGCGTCGATCTTATCGCCAACCTCGAACTGATCTACTTTAATTTCATCATTTAAATTAAAGCTTTCTGCGTTCTCAAGCTTGAACTCTCTTACATATCTCTTGTAAGAAACTCCTGCCTTATCGAACATTCCTTTAAGTGGTTTGTTAACTAATTTTTCTCTCTTGTCAACATAACCTACCTGTACTGCGCTATAACCATCTTTATCTACTGTCTTTACCTGAGTAACGTAGCATGGTCCAGCCTGGAGTACAGTAACTGGTGTTAAAACACCGTCTTCATTGAAGATCTGAGTCATTCCGACTTTTGTAGCTAATATAGCTTTCTTCATCTTTCTTTACCTCCTGGTTTAATCTACAGCGGTTTCCTCTTATTTATAGGTAATAAGTGGAAACATCCTAGAACAGCCAAATATAAGTGGAACACTATATTTTAGGAGTGTTGCTTCTATATCTAAACCCTTCAGGATTACTTGCTAATTACTTGTTGCCTTTCATCTTGATATCGATATAGACACCTGCTGGCATCTCTAATCTTGTCAACGCATCAACTGTCTTTGCTGATGGTGATACGATATCGATGAGTCTCTTATGAGTTCTCTGCTCGAACTGTTCTCTAGAATCTTTGTACTTATGTACGGCTCTCAAGATTGTAACTACTTCCTTCTTTGTTGGAAGAGGTACTGGTCCGCTAACCTTCTCTCCTGCCTTCTTAACAGTCTCGATGATCTTTCCAGCTGACTGATCGATTAATTTGTGATCGTAAGCTTTCAATGTGATTCTCATAACTTCTTTTGCCATAAAAAAAGTCGCCTCCTTTTCGTACTTTTGAAATCAGTACGACAAGCGGTGACTGTACACGTTTCCGTGTGTGTCGCTCAGTTGGGTTAATAAAAAAGAGCAACTTACACGTTGTTTCCACATCTAGTGGACGATTTACCTAGTACAGTGACTTGCCGTCAGTTTCCTAACTTGACATTCGCTCCACGGAAAACCTGCAATCAATGCAGCAACCTCACGCTTCAACGCTATCATGTCACAGCAAGAACTATAATAATGTATTTACAAAAAGAATGCAATCAAAAAAAACAAAAAAACATAATTAGAATTGTATTTTATTAAGTACAATTTAACCCAATATTTCATTCATAGCTTCAATATCAGAAGCCTGTAACTTTATGTTAGATTCTATTTTTCTTCCATCCGGAGTAGTCACTGTAATGGCCATTACGGTTCCCTCTACCAACGCCTGCTGTTTCACAGCTCCCAAAAATAGCGGAAACTTTGGATGATTCTCCACAAAAGTATCTTTAGCTTTTTTAACTTTCATTATTTTCATTGGGTCAAGATTCATAATTTATTCCTTCTTTCTACATATCTGCTTTATTCTACTCTATCTTAATTAACTATGCAAATGAAGGTTAGTGGCTTGCCTTGGGGGGAGTGGCTTGCCTTGGTTTACAGCACATCATGAGTTTTTTGAAATTTTACTGTTCTCAAGAAAAGCTTCCACATGGCTAAATTCAAAATTGTACAGCATATCATGAATTTTTTCCAAATCTACTGTTTAAGTTGGATTTAAAATATCTCAATAAATTTAGACACTACAGCATATCAAGAAGTTTTGGCTAATATACTGTACTCTCACTTCTTCTAAGAATAGAGCAATACAGTATAATTGGTGGTTTTGCCTATAATACTGTACAAGCTAATTCTCAACATAGTGCAATACAGTATAATTAGTGGTTTTCCCTATAATACTGTACACGTCACAAAACAAGCTAATTCTCAACATTCAACATAGTGCAATACAGTATAATTAGTGGTTTTGCCTATAATGCTGTACACGTCACAAAACAAGCTAATTCTCAACATAGTGCAATACAGTATAATTGGTGGTTTTGCCTATAATACTGTACAAGCTAATTCTCAACATAGTGCCAGCCATCATAACTAACCTACTGTCTTTGATTTTAGCTTCCAGATGGCTTGCCTAGTAACTAGAGGTTTTGTATCCTCCATAAAAGTGGACACAAAAAATTCCTTATAATATAATTATTACAAATAAAGAATTGGAGCGTTTCATATGAAGTGTCATAATTGTGGAAAAGAGATTCCAGATGGTGCACTGGCTTGTTTTGCATGTAATGCTAATGTACCTTCCAATAAACTAAAGAATAAAAAATCCCAAGGAAAGACTAGTAGTGCAAAGCAGATTCAGCCTCGCCAAGCCAATAGTCAAAGAGGTCAACAATCAAAGAGACCTACCGAACAACAATCAAAGAGACCTGCTAACCAGCAAACAAAGAGGTCTACTAATCAACAGTCAAAGAGGCCTATAAATCAACAATCAAAGAAACCTACTAATCAACAGCCAAAGAGGCCTATAAATCAACAGTCAAAGAGGCCTACTAAGCACCAACAAGAAATAATGGAAGCTGCTGATAATAGGAAGAAGGCTATTACTATTGGGGTGATTGCTACTATTGTTTTGTTAATTGCCTTGGGAATATTTGTATATTACTTTGTTAACTATAGTTCTTATTCAATTGATGGAAGCTATGCGGCTATTGAGGATTCCTCGAGATGCATTATTAAAATTAAGAACAACAAGGGAACCTTAAAGATTTATGAAAATGACGAGCTTGTGAGAAATGAGGACATAACTATACAAAAACAAGATAATACTACTTTTACAATTAATAAGAATAACAACCAGCTTCTTTTATATGATGCCGATACAAATACTCTAACACTAAAAGAAAATGGGGAAGTTGTATATGTCTTGGAACAACTAAACAATTGACGATAACTTGAAATAATTAACTCCTATCTGTATAATGTGTATCTGTTGTGCTGACTTACACAACGAGAGAATATACTAGATAGGAGATTTTTTATGCAAAAACATTTTTCTATGAAAAAACGTTTTACATCATTGCTTTTAAGCACAGCAATGGTAAGCTCTGGTCTTTTTGGTATGACTTTTACAGTAAAGACTAATGCCGCAGAGCAAACAACAACTGATGAGTTTAGTCAGTTTGCAACAGGAGATTTGACACCAGCTAACACATCAGTAGAAAGACTTATTAGCAATTCAGAGTATGCAGTGGCTGAAGAAGAATTTGACGAGGTTATTGCAGACGACGTCGAAAAATACCAGGAACGCCTTGGTATCAACAACGACGAAACAGACAGCGATGACGAGGCAAATATGGACACCGACAACACAGATGCTGATACTGACAGTGACTACCCTTCTTCAGTAGATTTAAGTACTTCAAAGTATTTCCCAGCTATTGGCAATCAGAAATCCATTGGATCTTGCGTATGTTTTGCAGAAGTTTACTATGCATTTACATATGAAAGATGTAAGGCTCTTGATATAGAGGCAACTGGGGACAATATAATGTCGCCGGCATTTGTTTACAATCATATAAAGGTACCTACTGGTGGAACTTATTATGATGCAGCGTTGGAGAACCTTTCAAAAGTAGGTGCACCTTCAAAGAATACAGCAGATTTTGAAAGTTATTCATCAGAGGCTGCTTGTAAAACATGGTTCCCTGAGAAAGATATTTGGGAGGAAGCTTCAGAAAATAGAATTGCAAGCTATACATATATTAATAACCCAAGCACAATCTCATCAATAGATGATGAAGATTTGGAATCATTCAAGAAATACCTTAGTGAAGGATATCTTATAACATTTTCATCAAAAGTATTAGGATGGAATTATACAACAATACCTTCAGGATCTTCGCATAGTGGCGAATACATTGTTAAATCAGCAAGTTCAGCAAATGGCGGACACAGAATGACAATTGTAGGATATGACGACAATATTTACTGTGACCTTAATGGCAACGGAACAATTGAGGATTCTGAGAGAGGTGCGTTTAAGATAGCAAACTCATGGGGAACATCATATAAGAATAATGGATATATCTGGGTTTCCTACGATTCAATGAACTACACATCAGCAGCAAGCGTGACAAATAGTAACAGAATTCGCTCAATGTATTCATTTGCTGTAAGAAGTGTGGATAGTGAATCAAAGGCATCAAATGTAAACCTTGTAACAACACTTAACACAGCAAATAGAAAATACGCAAGAATATATATAACAGGCACTGATGCAAATGGCAATTCAAGATCAGCCTACACATATCCACTTTTCGGATACAACTATCTTGAGTATGCGTTGGATGGAAACACATCATCAACATCAGGAACAATCACATATGATTTGAATAACCTATTTGGAGACTCCATTACAGAAGAAAATGTAGACGAGTACACATGGTCAGTGACTATATACGACAATTATAATGATGACTATACAGTCACATTAGAAGATGCATATATCGAAACAAGTAAGAATATCATCTACGATGTAACAATCGACAACACTTCAATTAACAACAGTTCAAAATCATATAAATTTAAGGAAGCTGCCTTGAGAGCAGATGGATTTGAGGTGTCAGACGATGCACCAGGTATTACAGACACAGTTACATTAAGCGCATCCGCAAAAGGCGGAAGCGGAAACTATACATACACATATGGAGCAATCCATGATGGAACAACATATGTATTTCCATATTGTGAAAATACAACTTCATCGTCAGTATCAGTAAAATTGTCATATCCGGACACACAATTTTATGCAGGTTCATCAGTGTTGGTAGGAAATAACACACTATACGTAGACATCACAGATACTGAGACAAATGAAACAATCAGACAGACAATTGAAGATTACGAAGTTGAAGGCTTGAAAATAACAAGCTTTACAGCAACAACAGACAGCGGAAGATATGTTATTGGCGAGCCGGTAGACCTTGCAGTAACTGTAGAAAATGAGGCAACTTATAGATACAACCCAAGAGTATTTTCTTACACACATAACGGAGCGACTACAACACTTACAGTAGATTCATCTTCAACAGGATACTCGGATTCATTTACACCAACAGAGACAGGAACATACGATATAACATATACAATCAGCGATTACCTTGGCCAGAGTGCAACATCAACTATTTCAATCACAGTTGTTCCTGAAAATAGCATCGCAACTATTTACTATAACAACAACTCATGGAGCGACGCAAACATTCACTACTGTGTAGACAACGGTTCGTGGACAAGCGTTCCCGGCGTTGCAATGGAAGAAAGCGATATAGACGGATACACATGGAAATATGAAATCGACCTTGGAACAGAAAGCGGCGTACAGGTATGTTTCAACAATGGAAACAACTGGTGGGATAGCAGAAATGGTGCAAACTATTATGTGACAGCAGGAACATATGGCATCAAGGATGGCACAGTTACAGAGTTAGATCTTGAATTCACAGCAACATTGACAGCAGACCAGGAGGTTGGTGGAAAATACAACACATCATCATTTACAGTAGAGACAGCGAATGGAACACCAGCAACATATTCATACTACATTTATCCAGCAGGCTCTACAAAGTCAGTTGGATACGGAACAACAAATTCAACTTACAACTTCTACAACTGGACACCATATACTGCTGGAACATACACAATCGAAGTTGAAGTTAAAGATACTAATGGAAATGTAGCAACAGACGTTATTAACAACTATGTTGTAGAAGGCGAAATGTTTGATTACTTTACAACAAGCGTGGCATCACCACAGAATGTTAATACAGCAATTACACTTTCAGCATCATTTAAAAATTTCCAGCCGGATCCATATAACTCATACAGCTTTACTGTGAATAACGGAACCACAACAAAATCATTAGATACTTCAGTATCAAATAACGTGGCAACTGCAACATGGACACCAACTGAAGCAGGTACATATACATTAACAGCAATCTTTAGATCATTTAACGGAGTTACAACATCTACTTCAATCCAGTATGTTGTTAAGGCTTCAAATACAGTTACTGTATATTACAACAATAGCTCATGGAGCAACGCTAACATCCACTACTGTGTAAACAACGGTTCATGGACAAACGTTCCTGGTGTTGCAATGACATCAAGCAACCGCAACGGATATAAATGGATGTATACAATCGACCTTGGCACACAGTCAGGCGCACAGGTATGTTTCAACAACGGAAACAACTGGTGGGATAGCAGAAACGGTGCTAACTACTATGTAACAGCTGGAACATACGGAATCTCAAACGGAAACGTAACAAGTCTTTCATAATCATAAAAATGAAAATGTAAATCGAAGCTAAAAGCTAAAAAGCAGCCCAGCATTGGAAATGACCAATGTAGGGCTGCTTTTTTCTTACTTCTTTTCTTGTGGGTGGGAAAATAAGAGTATTGTTTTTGAATATAAGTTTTCGATATATTATAATTTTACACCTAATGCTTTGTATAACGGAGCCAGCTGATCTTTTACTGCGATTGAAATCTTTTCAATATCCAATTTCTCAACCATCCCATTGCTTTTCATTCCCTTAATGTACATTTTATTGGCTTGTTTGTATAAATTTTTCAATTTATCATATCCGCTATTTCCAGATATTTTAGTATTCTTTTTTAATCTCAAAAAAGATATAATGTTTTCTGCATCATATAAGAACCAATCTTCTATTGATTTTTTTGCTTTTACCATAATAACGTTCTTTGCTCCGGCAGAAATCATACTATCCTTTATATCTTTCCAGTTAACAGGTGGCTTCTGTTCTAGTTCAAACACATCCGTATCGCTACACAAAACAACTGTGAATATACAATCTTTGTCATACTTTGGTTTTATTTCTTTTACAAACTTTCTAAGAGCTATATTTTTAAAGCCTCCTACTCCTTTGATATTCTTATACTCAATATGTGTATCAAACATCTTGTTCTCTCTTTTTTCTCTTGCGAATGTAATTACAGCTTTATAAAATTCAACTTCTGTATCACCCTCTACAAATAACACAAGACACTTATTCATTTGAATCACACTCCAGATATTCAACCAAACTATCATCTGAGTCAGAAAGAATTGAAAACAAATAATCTCCCATGCCCATATCAAACCGAACAGCATCATTCTGTAATTGTTTTGCTCCTGATTTTTTAAAAGAAAAGAATTCTGCTACTCCAGGTGTTTTATGTATTCCAACATGTATCCATGCTGGATCTAAGTAGCTTACAACATAAGGAGAATGACTCGTAATAATTACTTTGCAATCATCTAACAACTGGCTGATAATTCGAATATACGCCTGAAATAATCCTGGATGAACTGAGTTCTCTGGCTCTTCAATTGCAATCAATGATACATTACTAACATTAGATACAATAATCTTAGTAAGAATCATAAATACTCTCTTGGCACCATCTGACATAGATGCAAAATTAATAGAATTTGATAAATTACGATCCTTTACATATAATACATGAATAAATTTTGAAAATATAAAAGGTACCTCATCCGAAATGTTATTCTCGTTTGATCCATTTATCGGGATTTGTTTCACTAAAACATCCTCGATATCTGGAAAAAGCTGTGTGTACACATCTTTTAGTAATTCAAATCTGTCCGGATACTGAGTCTTCAAATTATAAATAACGCGTGGTAGATTATCTGCGTTTACCATTTCATTTTCCAGACCCTTTCTAATAATTGGATCTGGCTGATAAAAAGGTCTTGCATCAAGATTATTTTCCATATATATTTTCAAATTATTTAATCTTTTAATAATTCCATAGTAATAAATATCATCAAATGCCATTAACTTATTTACAACAAGTTCCGATGGCTCAACATTAATTTTTGAAGAACATCTTCCTGTCTCTGCCCTTCTATACAATGCATTATCAACAGTTCTGCTTATCAACTGTGTGTATTTCTGACCTTTTTCGTTTAATTTTACTTTTAAAGATTCCCAAACAATCTTTGGATTTTTATCAATCGAATCTTTCCACTCAAACTCAAATCCATATCGTACCATATACTCAACAGAATCTATCTCAGCAGATACTTCCATCTCGTATTTATAATTACGACCAAGCATTGTTGTATTCATTGGTATGAAGTTAGAGTTAGCCATCATCAATCGTTTATTCTCACCATTTGCCTTAATAAATGCAATTCCAAAGTCAATTGCTGAGAGAACATTTGATTTACCAAAATTATTTAGCGCTACAAGCGCTGTAATATTATCAAAACGGATTTTAACATTTGATAAATTTTTAAATCCATCAATTACAACAGCCTGAATTTTCATACTGCCACATCCTTTCTATTAGACGTACCTACATACTAACATCTCGCTAAATCAAACGCAATGTTTTTTTTCGTTTCTTTTGTATTTTTAACTTATAATTCAATATTAACGCTTCATTGCGTTATGATTATATACCTTATTGATAATCATTGTCGTAGTTGGCTTAATTAAAATCTGAGGTTCTAGTTTGCAAAAGTTCATGTCCACCCATCCAATTAAATCCCCTCTCCCATCTTGCTATTCACAGCATCATGTTATATAATCTTTTCATATCGAATAGCTACTCGATGCTATTTAAAACATCATCAATTATATGAGAGGTTACCATGAAAAAATTATCTAACCAGCTTCTTGCAGATACTATCTCTGCAAAGCGCAAGGAAATGAACCTTACTCAGGCTCGTTTATCTGAGTTTACCGGTATCAATCGTTCTATGATTGGTCGCATTGAGAATTTAGAATACACACCAACTATTAACCAGTTAGAGAAACTTGCAGAAGTTCTAGACTTCGACTTAACTAATCTTTTTGTAGAAGATACTTCAGATTCTACAAGCACCACACCTATGAAAAAATATAATATCGCAGTAGCTGGTACTGGCTATGTAGGACTTTCTTTGGCAACACTTCTTGCCCAGCACAACCATGTTACAGCGGTAGATATAATTCCAGAAAAGGTGGAGTTAATTAACAACAAAAAATCCCCTATTCAGGACGATTATATAGAAAAATATTTGGCTGAAAAAGATCTAGATCTTACAGCTACATTAGATGGAGAAAGTGCTTACGCAAATGCTGATTACATAATCATCGCAGCGCCAACCAACTATGACAGCAAAAAGAACTTCTTTGACTGCTCTGCTGTGGAAGCTGTTATCGAACTTGTATTAAAAGTAAATCCAATGGCAACCATGATTATAAAATCAACAATACCTGTTGGCTACACTTTATCTGTTAGGAAAAAATACAATACTAACAATATAATCTTCAGTCCTGAATTTCTTAGAGAATCCAAGGCACTGTATGATAACCTTTATCCTTCCAGAATCATCGTATCCTGCGATGAAGCTACAAGAGAAAAGGCTGAGACATTTGCAAAGTTACTTAAACAGGGTGCTATAAAGAAAGACGTAAAGACGCTATTCATGGGATTTACAGAGGCCGAGGCTGTTAAACTATTTGCAAATACTTATCTGGCTTTACGTGTATCATACTTTAACGAGCTGGATACCTATTCAGAAACTAAAGGTCTTAACACTCAGCAAATCATAGACGGCGTGTGCTTAGACCCACGTATTGGAACCCACTACAACAATCCATCCTTCGGATATGGCGGCTACTGCTTGCCAAAGGATACCAAGCAGCTCCTGGCAAACTTCCAGGACGTACCTCAGAACATGATATCTGCCATTGTAGAATCTAACAGAACTAGAAAAGACTTCATCGCAGACAGAATCCTTGAATTATCCGGTGCCTATGGAGAGAACAGCAACTGGGATCCTAACAAAGAACACGAAGTAGTTATTGGTGTATATCGTTTAACAATGAAGAGTAACTCTGACAACTTCCGTCAATCATCAATCCAAGGAGTTATGAAACGAATCAAAGCCAAGGGAGCTACAGTAATTATTTACGAACCTACATTGGAAAACGGAACAACCTTCTTTGGTTCAGAAGTAGTGAACGACCTTAAAAAATTCAAAAAACTAAGCCAGGCAATCATAGCAAACAGATATGATACATGTCTTGATGATGTAGCAGACAAAGTATATACCAGAGATATTTTCAAAAGAGATTAATACGTACTTCATTAGGAGAATATACAATGAACAAAATCAATTTACAAAACAAAACTATATTTATCACTGGGTCTGCAGGATTTATTGGCAGCAACTTGGTACTGGAACTTTTAAAAACTCACTCTCCAATTAACATCATCGGACTTGATAATGTAAATGACTACTACGATGTAAATATAAAAAAGTGGCGTATGAAAGAAATAGATAAATGTGTGGATGCGCATCCCGAATCATCATATACATTTGTAAAAGGCGATTTAGCAGATAAAAGTACCATTGATGATATATTTACCAAATACAATCCAGATATTGTGGTAAATCTAGGTGCCCAGGCTGGAGTAAGATATTCCATCGCCAACCCAGATGCCTATATTCAGTCCAACCTCATTGGATTTTACAATATATTAGAAGCTTGTAGACACAGCTATGACAATGGAAATAAGGGTGTAGAACACTTAGTGTATGCATCTTCTTCATCTGTATATGGCACCAATAAAAAAATACCTTATAGCACTGATGACAAGGTGGATAACCCAGTTTCATTGTATGCAGCAACTAAGAAAAGCGACGAGCTTATGGCTCACGCGTATTCAAAATTATATAACATACCATCAACAGGTTTAAGATTCTTCACAGTATACGGTCCCGCAGGAAGACCTGATATGGCATACTTTGGCTTTACAAATAAGTTGTTAAAGGGAGAGACAATCCAGATATTTAACTATGGTAATTGCCAAAGAGACTTTACCTACATAGATGATATCGTTCACGGTGTAACTCTGGTAATGCAGGCACCACCTGAGAGAAAGGACGGCGAGGATGGACTTCCTATTCCACCATATTCCATCTATAACATCGGTAATAACAAACCAGAGAATCTACTAGACTTTGTGGACATCCTTCAACAAGAACTTGTAAGAGCAAAGGTTCTTCCTGAGGATTACGACTTTGAAAATCATAAAAAACTAGTAGCAATGCAACCTGGTGATGTACCAGTTACATATGCAGATACAACAGCCCTAGAAAGAGACTTTGGTTTTAAACCAAGTACGAGTCTTAGAGATGGATTAAGAAAATTCGCAGAATGGTATAAGATGTTTTACTGTTCATAAAATAAAAGAACTTCTTGATAGCATATATTATGCTGTTAAGAAGTTCTCTGTTTATCTTAATTAAAATTCACAATACTTAAAATCCGGTGCATTAGAATTCTTATCTGACCTAATAGAAAGGTTAAGATTCACTTTGCCTCCCATAGTCCAGTCTATCCCCTGTGCCCCACTTTCGTCTATAAGGGCCTTATCATCGAATCTAAAGCTTTTAGCCGCTTCATAGCAATACACGTTATCTGTAAAGTATTCAATCTCTGTATCATCCTCTAAAGACGTAAATCCATGGGCATACGTGTTAGGAACGTACATAAGATACTTATTCTCTGCTGATAAATAAAAACCCACAGAATGCCCGTAATTCTCGCTTTCAGGATCAATATCAATTCCCACAGAATAGATAGCACCTTTAACCACTCGAATAACCTTAGCCTGATTATATGGTCTCATCTGGTAATTAGGACCTCTAACAACACCCTTATGCTCTGTATAAGAATGGTTCAGCTGGTAAACTGAGTTAAAAGGAATATTAAGTTTGTGTAAGTCCTCTATACTAAACGCCACTTGGAACCAACCACGAACATCAGGAATGACGGCAGGTTCAAGAAGGTGAGTAGAGAGTTTGGTGGAAAGTAGTTTCATAACACTCCTAAATACTATTATTTAATTACAATTATATTTACGATAAAATATTTTTATTATCTAATATTAATATTTTTAATTTTGTACTTTTATTTAGATGTTTATTATAATATCTAGCATTACGTAAAACCGGAGCAACAATCCACCTTGTTTTATCTTTTAGATATATATATTTTCAATTATCTTTCGTATTTTTCGCAAGTGTTTCAAAAGATACATTACAAATTTGAAAAAATAATATACAATTTTCCAATATAAACTATACTATCTCTTTCATAATATAGTCTTTCGAGTAATTAATATATTTTTCTCGAGTATCTATATTTTCATCATAATCTATTTGTTTTTCTAAAATTTTTTCTCCTTTATAAAGTCTATCCTCCAACTTCATAACTTTCAACAATGAGTATATTCTTGAATTTCTAGAATCACTATCACTATTTTTAAATCTTTCAAAAGTAATAAAATTTGTTTCAAATATTATAGAAAAGATTGTTGCATGCATTGAATCTGTGCACACCATGGTTGAATGATGTATTAAATATAAAAATTCATTTACTGTAAGATTATATAATTGAAAATCCGATAATTTAGTATCTGATTCACAAATCCCTTTAAAATTTGCTATTGATAAAATTTTTAATTTTTTTTCTTTAGCATATTTATAAACAACCTGACGATGTTCTTCATTAGTTCCTAAAAAATAGCAAAACACATAATCACCAGATATACTGTCCAATACTTTTGGTCTCTCTTCTACATCAGACCATTGTTTTTTAGTTAATAACAATGTTGGATCACATACCCATGTAACGTCTTTTTTATTAAAAAACGATTTTAATAAATCCCGTCCAATATTTTCTCTAACAGAAATAAAATCAAGTTTATTCAAAAATTTGGCATATTTTTTTTTCTGCCTATTATTAAGAACTTCTACTCCTAAGCTTGCTGCATAGGAACCTTTTTTTACATCATCGTCACAGAACTCCAATGTATAGTATCTATCTTTCAAATTATCCGGCAACCATATCTGATCACTCCCACATATAACACAATCGTATTGTTTTGAAGATTCTTTCAACTCATTCCAATTCTTAATTTTTTCACCAAGCGGTAACATATCATCAAATTTATTTATGGCTCTAACACGTTCTAGTTGTTTTCTTGAAATATCATTTTTTTTATTTTTTTTGTCCATAACAATTTTTTTAATTCTTGCAATATTTCTCTTACACGAAAATACTTTACGTAAAATCACTTGTATCCTATGATCGTCGCTAGGTGCAAAATTAATTATTTCTGTCTCTTTTCCTGTAATATTTTTTATGTATTCTGAAATCGCATATGCTTGTAACTTTGTTCCATAATTAGCAACTCGATATGGGGATGCTATTCCTATTTTATTCATTTTTTACCCTCCTTACTAATAATTTTAATGTTTTCATAAAAAATTCTGCGTTACATATATAATAAATCAAAATTGTTATAATCAAATCAACCAATGCCACAAGCAAAGCTACTCCAAACCATTGTAAGTAATTATTCACATCTACACTGCTCATTATAAACATACCTATAATTCCATTTGTAAAAACACCCCCAATCGTTATAACAATACTTTTATAGAATCCTGTAAAAGAAATCTTTAATATTTCATTATAAACATAATATGCAAAAATATATGTCCTATAAATCATAGCAATCAATGTACCAACAACAATGCCAACAAGTCCCATAAATTTCACAAGAATAACAGATGATATTATATTAATTATCGCCTCTATGTAAAAATATTTTTTTGTTTCAGAAAAAGCACCTACCGCTTGTACCATAAATGTATAAGCTAATCTCAAGCAATAAAATAATTCTGCACAGCATGCCACAAACGCAAATACATATCTTGTATAATTAACATCCGTTACACCTTTTGTATATACCCCTACAAATGGCACAATTAGCGTAATTAAACAAGAAAAAACGAATGTACATATTCCATTCAAAACAAATTCAAATTCCTTGAAAATCTCCCTTAATTTTATTTCATTTTTTTCCGCCTTTAAGTTACCTAATGCCGACTCGACTCCTTTTGAAATTCGAAATATAATTTTTTTTATGCCATTTATAACCAAATAATAAATTGTATATACCGAAACTTCTTTCATATTCAAAAAAAGAGTAGCGACTATAATATCCGTATTATCATTAATAAAATTTGCTAGTTGCATTCCAAATGCGTCCCATCTCTTTGAAATACTCATCCAATCTGGCTCTACCTTTTTATCTAAATTATATTTTTTATAAACATAATAATTTAAAGCGATAGGAGTACTACAATATACCACTGAGCTACACAATTTCACACCATGTATAGACATTCCTAGTTTCATACAAATTACAGATATAATTGTATTAAAAACAATATTAACAATTGTTATTATCGACACTATATAGTATTTTTGATCTGCCTCTAACAATAATTGATTTGATAACCCAAAATAATATTGAAAAAAAGTGCCTAAACTTATAATTAAAACAAGTGAAGCAGTAAATCCCCAGTCAAAACTTTCCTTAACAAACATTGGATATACACAAGCAAAAATTATTATTCCTAAAACAAAAATAAATGCAACTTTTCTCAAAAACTTTGTAGTTGCCGCCATTATTTCACTTATTCTTTTGTTATCATTATTATACAGAGGTTCATATAACGCCGCTTTTGTTGCCATCCCTATTCCTGATTTTAAAAGTGCAATACATCCTATGAATTGTGTAACAGATGCAATAATTCCATTATAATCTGAGCCAAAATAAGATAAAATCATTCTAGGCAAAATAAAGCCACATATAACTGCTATTCCCTCTTCAAGCAATCCTGCTATTGCGCTTTTGTATATGTTCTTACGTCGCATTCTCTTCCTCCAAATAATTTGCTACTATTTTTTTAAAATATTCTGATATAATTTATAAACTTGTTTTGCATTGTTTTCAGACGTAAATTTTTTTGAAGCCAAATCTCTACCTCGTTCAGCAACTTTTCTTGACTCATCAGCATTTAATATACAGTTTTTGACAACATCATATAATAATACTTTTGAGTCGTTAAATAAATACCCATCTAATCCATCCTCTATTAATTCAGTTGTTCCTCCACTATCATATCCAACAACTAGAGCTCCCGCCATTTTTGCCTCAATAGTTACTCGACCAAATGCTTCACATTTAGAATATACTATTGCAATATCAGTTTCACTCCATAAACTAGCCATATCATTTATAAATCCAAGTAATTTTACTCTATTATCCCCCAAATTATATTTATTTTTTATATGAATTATTTCATCTATAACTTCTTTATCTCCTTCTCCAGCAAATTGCAAGACAATATTACTATTTTCATTTAATAACGGTGCTAATGCATCCAAACATAGACTCTGTCCTTTTTCCTTTGTTAATCTTCCCGCCATTGTTATTATAATTTTGTCATTTATAAGAATACGATGTTTTTCATTGTAAAACAAATTTGTATCTATACCATTGTATATACAACTTATTCTTTTACTACCAACAATTTTTTTATATTTTTCTTCTACACATTTCGAAATTGCAATAAAATAATCTGTTTTTCCCATTAATCTATATGCCTGTTTTTTACTCCAAAATCGACCATTTAAGTCTTCTTCTAGTAATTCTCGTATGTGCCAAACTGTTCTTTTTTTTAGTTTTATTGCGGCCTTTAAACCTACATATGTTGTAATTGCATTTATATGTACAATATCTGGATTTTCTTTTTTTATTATTTTTTTATACTGATAATAACATGGAATATTCAAAAAACTTTTTATTATCCTATATATTAACACTTTCATCCTAGAATAATTATTTCCAACCATCCAAGACCAAGAATTCACTACATAATGCTTTTTCCCTTTTTTATTTAGTAACTGTTCTGTATTTCCCTCATGAACAACTGGTATCACCTCAATTCCAAGTTTTTCCTCTTCCTCTATCAACTTTTCCATCGAAAAACTTGCTCCTGTTGGAAGGCTATCTCCACCTATATATAAAACTTTCACATTTTACCTCGTATCTTAGTTACTTTCCTATTAGTATCTTTAGTTTACTATTCATGATTACCTTTGTTATACAATGTAATAATCCTAAACACAGCATTAACGATAATATCTTTAAAAGAAAATTCAACCAATTGTTATCTACACTTATTTTCTTTAAAAAAATAAGTATTAATTGATTGAAACCTAAATATACAATACTATTTTTACCAATATATGCTATTTCATTTATAAAACAACTTTTAAAATTTGAAATAAACTTACATAATAAATACAAAAATAATGTCATTAAAATTGCATTTACATAAAATAAAAATTCATTACCATAAATTCCTAATCGCATATTTACCAAATCATTTAATTCTATCGTCGTAGAAATACAAATAACACCAATTATGCTAAAAAACGCATATTTTTTACAAGAAAATTAGTATATATTTTTTTAAACATTCTTCCCACAAATACGAAAATCAAACCAACCAAAGAAATATCTAATGATAATGGCATCCTATTGCCAAATTGAGGAAATACCATTCCTATCATAGATAATATTGCTATTATAACTATCTTTGCTATAGTATTAGACGCCTTAACATCAATTCCTATCTTTATTTATTTTTATTAGCAATAATAAAGGTATAAAATAACATACTCTTTTTATGGTACTGGGGAATCCAAAAATACATGGCCCAATCGCAAAATTTATAAACATCAACGCATATAACATTCTGTTAAATGTTTTATCTGTTTTTCTATATTTTTCTTCCAAACATAATGCCATATTGTATACTATTATGGTAAATAACGGTGCAAATATCCCCAAGTATTGATAACCATAAGATATTAATGGCATTATTTGATTTACTATACCTGAATATCCATGCACCGCAATATTGTATAGGGCAACTGATTTTGGAAAACCTGGAAAGAATACCATCATATATGGAATTCCCGAAACAATATCTCCACAAAAAGATGCAATTTTATCATTATATTGAACAGCAAACCCTGTGCTTACGTTAGGATAAGCTGCAAAATATGCACATAAAACCTTTGAAATATCAGAAAAACTTGTTTTACCATTATTATATCCAACCTTTTTTAATAAAAACAAAAAAACGAATACCACAACAATTGTTGCAATTATTGGCAAAACTTTGGCCATTTTTTTTTCATATGCCGAAAACATTACTAACAAACACGCTAACATAATACATACTGAATTCATATTGTCGTTTGTAACAATCATTACTGAAGAAAAAGCAACTAATAATCCTAAAATAAATCCTTTGTTTTTTTGCTCTCTTCTTTTTCTTGTTACATATGAGATAACATATGCGGGTATTAATATTTGCAAATAAAACACTACTTGTATAAATAGATTAAATACAATCGACGATTTTTCTTTTACTTCAATAAGCATTTGTCTATTTTTTATATTCATCTGTTCAGTATCAGTAAATCGGTTGAAAACAGTTGAGACTATTACTAATACTGATTTATCTAATAAAATACATATAATCCCTATTGATATTAATATAACTATAATTGTTTTTACATATTTTTTTATTTTTATGTCGCCATCAATATCTGTAACAATTGAGTAAGATGTAATATCTATTATTTTCTTACTAGAAAGTATAAACAATGTTACACATATAAATTCAAACCCAACAAGCATTACAGCTTCATTTAGATATTGAACTCCCGATGCAGTTCTGATTACAGAAGTATACCCAGAGGCTACGTAAATAACAGGAACAATTACCATTCTTAAAAAAAACATAGTATATATAATTACCACAACAACAGAATTAAAGGCTTTCCTTCTTTTTCGATATACAATCAAAAAACATATTGTATATATTATTGGTGATAACGGCATAAATAAAGATATTCTATAATCATTAATAACAAATAGCACTCCCGTTAATACAAATAATAAATACAATACTACTAAAACATATTTAGATAATTTCTTTTCCATTTTATACTCTCTCTTCAAAAATTTTTTATAAAATTTTATTAACTAAAATTATTTCTTATCTATTACTTTCTTCATACATTTTTTCATAAAACTTCTGTAGCTTTATTGTATTTTCATTAATATCAAATCCTGCTTTTTCTATATTTTCAGCCATATTAGGTCTTTCTTTAGACTCAGAAAGTTTACATACACATTCCGCCCACTTTTTCGGACCATTTTCGAGCGAATATCTTGTAACTAGTTTAGAAATAATAGCCTCGTCCTGTATATTCTCAGAACAAATACATTTTAATCCTGATGCCTGGGCTTCTATCAATGAAATTCCCAATCCTTCCCATAATGATGGCAAAATATAACAATCCATTGATGACAATAAATCACTTACATCAGTCCTTGCACCAGTGAAAATAATATTTTTCTGAATTCCCTTCTCAATACCTTTTTTCTTTACTTTAGAAAGAAGTTCCCCATCACCTACAAATAACAATTTTGCATCGGGAATAACTTTTAAAACTTCCACCATGACATCTATAACAAATAGCGGATTTTTCTGTTCTGTTACCCTTGCTAAAAAACCCAAAACAAATTCTGTATTTATGCCAAGTTCTTCCCTTATTTTTTTTCTTTTCTCGTAGTTAAATACAAACTCATTTGCATCTATGGCATTATTTATAACAAAAAATTTTTTTGACATACATACTTTTTTTCCAAAAAGCCATTTACCAGCCTCCTTCGAACATGCCATATAATAATCTGCTTGAAATCGAAGTGGTAACTGTAATAAATTCTTACATAATGCCTTAAATCCTTTTCCATTTGAATTGTTATGACTATGAATAATTGTTTTTATCCCATAGGATTTTACTATTGGTAAGTATATAGATGCATAACTTCTAACATGACTATGAAAAACCTTATATTCCTTATGTTTATCTAGAAAATCTTTCCAGAATTTTTTTATTTCTATATAATTTTTTCCATTAAATTTGGGGAAATAATATATCTTTCCACCCATACTTTTTATTTCCGGAACATAATACGCATATTTTGGAGAATCCACAATAAAATCAAACTGCATCTTATTTCTGTCGATTTTTCTATATATATTCATAATAAACGCTTGAGATCCGCCAATTTCTAACGTACCAATCATATGCAACACTCTAATATTTGGATACATATACATATTCCTCCAACACAACTATCTTCAACTCAAAATAATTTAATTTAAATATTTACTACATCCATGCCTATTTATCATAAATACTATACGTCTACATACCACTGTCCTAGGCAAAGGATGCTTAAGTATTCTAAATAGTATTTGAACAATCATATCCTAGTCAATTACATTTTAAATCTGTTATTCTTTTCTGTACAATTACAGAACCATCTGGATAGTTTCCTTTCAACACACATCCAGCACCAACTACACTATTATCTCCTATCTTCGTTCCTCGTAATATAATTGTATTTGCTCCTATCCAACAATTTTTTCCAATTATAATTGGTGCTTTTTTAAATGACTCCTCGTCGCTATTTGAACTAAGACCTGCTTTATAATCATGATCATGATCATAAAGATACACAGATGGACCAAATTCGGTGCCATCTCCAATTTTGATACTATCCTGACAAGCAATTATACAAAAATAATTAATTTTTACATTATCTCCAATTATCAATCTCGCACCTGGTCGTACTTTGAGCTTACTTCCGCTATGTATTCTTATTTTTTTACCAAGACTCACCCTGCTTCCCTTGTTAAACTCAAGAACCACATTAGGAGAAATTCTTTCAATTATTCCAGATTTAAAATTGGATCCATTTAAAATTTTATATAAACCCATTCTTAAAGCTGAATAGGCAACGCTCACTATATTATTAAACCGTCTTCTCATACCTTCTTCAACTCCCCTAAATACTTCTTGATAACAATTTGTCTATTGAAATCCTTTTCAACTTTATTTCTTCCTGCAAGTCCCATAGCCTTACGTTCTTCAACACTCTTCATTAGGAACATTTCGATTTTTTCGATTAGATCCTTACTATTCTTTTCTTCAACTACATAACCATTAATACCATTATCTACAACTTCACGACATCCACTTCTATTTGTTGTAATTATTGGTCTGCCACTAGCAGCTGATTCAAGCAAAACATTACTTAAACCTTCTGGATAATATGTTGGATGAATTGTACAACTCATTTTTTCATATATTTCCGACATATTCTTTACTAATCCATGATAAATAATTGTTCCATTATCATTTAGTGTTTTTAACTTTTCTTCATACATTTCTTCACAAAAACCACAAATATGAAATCTTGTTTCTGGATGACGTTTTCTTATTTCTATAGCTGCATCTAAATATTGGTCAATTCCTTTTTCTTTCATGATTCTAGATACAAATACGAAGTCCACTGTTTCTCCATTTGGATATTCTGTTACAACATATTTGTCAATATTTACACCTGAACCGGGTAACAAATCATAATCACTTTTTACTATCCCTTTATTAAGCATAAATTTTTCATTCTCTTCATTTTGAAAAAAAACTTTTTTTGCATTTTTTAATGCAACTTTATACAAACCAACAGTTATTTTCTGTAAAATCCCTGGATTTTCTACAGCTGATCCTAATCCTGTAATATTTACTACATACGGAATTTTATTTTTTGAGCATGCAATACCACCATATATATTAGGTTTTATTGTATATGTAAACACAATCTGTGGATTTAATTTTTTTATTATTTTTTTATACCATGACATTAGTTTTAAATCTTGAATTGGATTCGTTCCATGCCTATCTAATAATTTGCATTCTATGAATCTTCCACCTATCTTTTCTAATTCCTTTATATATTCTCCGTTCGGAAGACACATATACACTTCATTATTCTTTACCAACTCTTCAATTAATTCTTTTCTGAACTTGTATAATCCTATATCATTATTTGCAAGTATTAAAATTCTCATTTTTATCCTCTATAATTATCACTTTATCTTCCTTGCTGGACTTCCAACATATGTGCCTGGTTCCTGGATATCTTTAACAACTACTGTTCCTGCTCCAACAATTGTATTTGCACCAATTGTTTTTCCTTGAATTATCTGAGTTCCTGTACCTAGTTCCGTACATTCTCCCACTTTTGTCATTCCTGATACATTTACACTCGGATATAAAGTAACGTAATCTTCTAATATATCATCATGTCCAACAGTGCAATCCCAATTTATAATTACATGATTGCCAATTGTAATATCAACAGATAATATACTTCCTGGACAAACTATACTTCCTATTCCAATTTGAACATTTTTAGCTTTTATTACAGAAGGATCAATAAGTGTTACAAATTCAACATCTGAACCTTGAAACTTTTTTACTATTTTTTTTCTTACAATTGAAGCACCAATAGCACATACCGCACATACCGTACCTTGATTTAATAGGTAATCACATCCTCCTATTACTGGATATTCATATGCTGTTGTTCCCCACTTTTCCTCATTATCATCTATAAAACCTTTCAGATTCCATGTAGGTTCTTTTTCATTTATTCTTTCAATCAGCCATGCCACTTCTCTTCCAAAGCCGCCTGCTCCTATAATATATATATCTTTCATTACTTTTCCTTTTACTTTGGTCCATTCCATTTAGCAACTACACCTTCTGGTGTTCCCATGAATTCCTCCATAGTAGCTGATGTCTCTGAACTTATTCCTTCTCGTTTTACCACTGATTTTATTGTGTCTAATATAATATTAACATCACACAAAAAAGAAATATTTTTTGTATACCACACGTCCATCGCAAACTTATCTTCCCATGATACAGCATTTCTTCCATGGGCTTGAGCATATCCAGTAAGCCCTGGACGAACATCATGTCTATGATGCTGCTCTTCGTTATATCTAGGAAGATATTTAACCAATAAAGGTCTTGGACCTATAATACTCATATCTCCATTTAGTATATTAAAGAGTTCTGGTAATTCATCCAATGAAGATGCTCTTAAAAATTTCCCGTAACTATTAAGTCTTACTTCATCAGGTAACAAGTTGCCATTCTTATCTTTTCTATTATCCATGGTTCTAAATTTATATAGCTTAAAAATCTTTTCTTTTTTACCAGGACGTTCCTGTGTAAAAAAAGGATTTCCTCTCATAAATATAATTCCAAGAATAGCAAGTATTATCAATAACCACGACAAACATATAATTGCTAACAGACTTAATACTATATCCAATGTTCTTTTTACGTATTTGGCGTACATAATCTTCCTCTTACAGCCTATTCAAAACAAGCCTTTATTACTTCTATAATCTTATCCTGTTGTTCTTTTGTCATCTTGTTATCACTCGGAAGGCAAAGTCCTCGTTGGAAGATATCCATTCCAACATCTACAACTCCGCCCTCTATGTATGCATTGCTTCTTGCTCTTCCATTTCCATCTCTGACAATAAATGGATTTAATCTATATATTGGTTGCATATGCATCGGTTTCCATATAGGACGTCCTTCTGCATTAATACTTGCAATTGCCTCAAGAATCTCTGTTGGGCATGTCTTTCCAATTTCTTTTGTATAACATACCTCTTGTTCTCCACGTACCTGTTTACACATTGCATCCTCATTTATAAGAAGACAACTAAGCCAATAGTTTGGTTCACAATCATCTAGTATAGGATTCATAGATACTGGTATATCCTTTAATCCCTCTTTGTATCTGTTATATATCTCTTTCTTTTGAGCTATATGTTCATCAAGATAAGGAAACTGTCCTCTTACTACACCTGCTATAACATTGCTCATTCTGTAATTATATCCAAGTTCCTCGTGCTGATACCAGGCAGCATTTTCTCTTGCCTGTGTTGACCATTTTCTAACCTTATCTGCAGCTTTTTTATCATTTGTCAGGAAGCATCCTCCAGCTGATCCGGTTATAATTTTGTTACCGTTAAATGAAATAGTATTATATTTTCCAAATGTTCCGGTCTGAACACCTTTATATGTTGCTCCCATGGATTCTGCTGCATCTTCTACCAGTATAGCTCCGTGCTCGTTAATTATCCTTGTTAGCTCATCCATTTTTCCTGGAGTTCCATATAAGTGAGCAATCACAACAACTTTTACTTCTGGGTATATCTCAAATGCCTTCTCTAAAGCAACCGGATCCATATTCCAAGAATCTTTCTCCGTATCAATAAATACCGGTTCTCCACCTTCATATACCACTGGATTAACGGTTGCATCAAATGTCATATCCGTACAGAATACTTTGTGTCCCTCTAATGCTCCATGGCCAACCTTTGGCATTCCGTATGCTTCTATACCTGCTAATTTCATTCCTAAATGCAATGAGGCTGTACCTGCAGAAAGCGCCACAGCATATTTTACCCCAATATACTCTGACGCTAACTTTTCAACTTCGTTAATATTCTTGCCAACTGTAGACATCCAGTTTGTTTCATATGCTTCTGTCATATACTTTAACTCATCCCCATGCATAGTTGGAGATGCTAACCACACTTTTGTTTCAAACGGTTTAATATCTGTACCTTTAAACATTTCCCTAATCCTTCCTTTGTGAGAAACCTCTCTTACACTGCTTGCCCCGTTGTTTCAGCTTTTATATTTTCTTCCGCTTTTTTGTTTACCTCTTCTGGACTCTTAAAGGATGGAACTACTACCTTCAATGCATTTCTAACGCCTTCGTCGTTTCCATCTTCGCAAGCTTCTCTTAAGATTGTAAGCTTTCCTTCAAGTTCTTCCATACTAAGTGCTTCTGCTTTTTCAATATATATAAGATTATTATCTGTCTTATCAAGCTCTTCTTTTTTTACAAGCAATTCTTCATAAAGCTTCTCACCTGGTCTAAGACCTGTCTCTATTATATCTATCCCTTGTGCTCCACTAAGTTCTATCATGTTAACTGCAAGATCATATATCTTTACTGGTTTTCCCATATCAAGTACAAACAACTCACCATTCTTTGCCATAGCTCCACTTGTAAGTACTAACTGACTTGCCTCTGGTATTGTCATGAAATATCTAATGATTCTTTTATCTGTTAAAGTAACTGGTCCACCGGCAGCTATCTGTCTTCTAAAGATTGGTATTACTGAACCTGCTGAACCAAGGACATTTCCGAATCTTGTAGCTGAACATTTTACCTTGCCCCTGCTACTGTATGCCAACATTATAAATTCACACATTCTCTTAGTGGCACCCATGACATTTGTCGGATTAACTGCTTTATCAGTACTAACCATCATGAATCTTTCAGCTCTGTATTCTTCGCAAAGCTGAATAACATTTAATGTTCCAAATACATTGTTTTCTACTGCTTCTATACAGTTCTTTTCCATAAGCGGAACATGCTTGTGAGCTGCAGCATTTATTACGATATTTGGACGGTATTCCTTAAACACACGTGCCATACCTTTTTTGTTAGTAATGCTAACGATTTCAACTTTTATGTCAATTTCCTTATAATATGTGAATTTTATTTCCTGCTGAATATTATAAGCACAGTTTTCGTAAATATCTAAGACAATTAACTGCTTTGGTTTCATTTTGGCAACTTGTCTGCACAACTCACTACCAATACTTCCACCACCGCCTGTTATAAGTATTACCTTGTCTTTATAGTAATTTACTGTGTTATCATCTAACACTTCTTTTTCCTGTCTGAATAATAAATCTTCAATGTCGAACTCACGAAGCTGTCTCTTCTTACCAAGTACATTCATCGCCGGATAATCAAATACCTTTATCTTGAATCCTGCCTTACGATACATGTCGTATAACTCGACTTTTCTTTCACTTCCCATATTTGGTACAGCGAATACAACCTCCTGAATGTGGTGTTTCTTAAGTTCTTCAAGAGTTTTTTCGTCTTCCTTAACAACACTTATATCATGAATAGTTCTTCCAATTTTTAAATCATCAATGTCTATAAAACATCTTGGTATGTATGTAGTTTTGGGATTATTTATAAGATTCTCTGCAAGACTAACTCCTACAGATCCTGCACCAAGAATTGCTATCTTAATCTTCTGAGAATCCGGATCTGCCTCTGTAGTTACACGTCCTAGAGCAAACACTTTGAGACACCATCTAAGAAACGCTCCAAGTTTTGTATCTCTGCTTCCACATTTATAGGCATAACGATAAAACATTCGAATGGCCAATGCACCTAAAGTATTGACACATGTGAATGCTAATAATTTTGCAAATGCTATTGTTGTTACTTGGCTTATTCTATCAATGGTGAAATATATAAAGAATGATATTGTATCTGATATCAATAATCTAATATAACATTGGATTCCGCCATATCTCCACACCTGACGGTAGATATCCATAACATCTCTAACTGAAAATATACATGCTAAAGCTAATATACTTTCATATACAATAATAAGCGGCGTCATATTGCCGGCGCCTGTATATACAACGAACAAAAGTAAATCCGCTATTATAAACACAATCAAATCATAGACTACCAGCGATAGTCTATTCTTCTGCTCCTTAAATCTAAGGTATGAAATTATTTCTTTCACTCTCTCGGTTCCTCTCAGTTAAAACCTATTACTTTCTATACTCCGTAGATTGCGTCTCTCCATAACGCATACCTTATGATATTTTACCATATATTTTTACAATTTCAAATAAAAGATAGCATAAATAGGTATTTTGAGAAAAACAATCTTATAAGAAAGAGATGAACTTTGATAGGTATGTTAAGCGTCTACCCCCGGCATGCCACCTGGAAGCTTTGGGCATAGTCTGTAGATTCGCGAAAACCTTTAGTTTTAATGGCATGCTCCATGTTGTAAATTAGCTTGTTTTGTGATGTGTACAGCATTATAGGCTAAACCTCTAATTATGCTGTATTGCTCTACTCTGAGAAAAAGCAAGAGTACAGCATATCAGACAGAACTTCTTGATATGCTGTAATACTTAAATTTATTGAGGTAATTTGATTTTTGCCATTACAGCATAATTCTGAGAAAATCCTGGTATGCTGTATTATCTCAATATATTGAGATTATTTAATCTTATCTAGTACAGTAGAATTTCAAGAAAAACTTGATATGCTGTACAAAACTAGATTTAGCCATATGGGAGCTAAATACAAAGTCAGTAGAATTACGAAAACCTTTAATTTTACTGTAAAACCCCTGGCATGCCACCCGGAAGCTTTGGGCATAGTCTGTAGATTCGCTAAAACCTTAAGTTTTACTGTAAAATCCAAGATAATCCAGACACTAGCTTCCCAAAAATCTCACACAACCTCCCCTTCTATAAAAAAGGCTGTCGCGTTATGCGACAGCCTATAAATTAGCCTATAAATTAGCCTGTAAATTAGCCTATAATTCAGCCTATAAATTAGCCTATAATATAGCTTGTAATTCAGCCTATAATATAATCTATATGTGTTCTTTACATTACATCATCATTGTTTTCTCTAACTCACTTGGGTTATTGCTGTGAGCAAATGCTTCTTCTCTGCTTATCTTCATTGTCTTGTAAAGCTGTGTAAGAGAATAGTTCATTGTGTGCATTCCCATCTTCAAGCTAGACTGAATTGCTGTATTAATCTGATTAACCTTTTTCTCTTTGATAAGATTACTGATAGCTGGGCTCATAAGCATTACCTCAGTTGCTGCTACTCGACCGTCTCCATCTAATGTAGGAACAAGTGTCTGAGTAATAACACCAGATAATACTGAAGATAACTGTGAAAGAAGTGTAGGCTCTGCCTCAGATGGACAAGAGCTGATGATTCTTTCTACTGTCTGAGCAGCACTTTTTGTATGAAGTGTTGAAAGAACTAAGTGTCCTGTCTCAGCAGCTGTAACAGCAGCCTGGATAGTTTCAAAATCTCTCATCTCACCAACCATGATGATATCCGGATCTTCACGAAGTGAACTTCTAAGAGCAAGATTGAAGTCAGGAACATCCTTTCCAACCTGTCTCTGGTGAATCATTGACTGACCATATGGGTATACGTACTCAATAGGATCTTCAATTGTAATAATATGTCTAGGCATATTCTCATTGATATAATTAAGCATAGATGCTAAAGTTGTTGATTTACCTGAACCAGTAGGACCTGTGATAAGAACAAGACCATGTCTTAATTTAGCAAGATCTTCAAGGACTGTTGGCATTCCAAGTTCTTTAAGACTAGGAACAACCGGTTCAATAAGTCTAAGTGAAGCTGCCAAGTTATTTCTCTGGTGATAAATGTTACCTCTAACTCTGTTTCCATCTGCATCAGTAGCAGCAATATCCAAGTCGTGACCCGCAAGTACATACTCTTTGTCTGCTTCATCACTTATAAGCTGAAGAATCATATCAGTTGATTCCTGAAGAGTTGGTTTATCATCTAACATTGAAAGCTCACCATATCTTCTAACTGCTATTGCCGTACCTGCTGTGATGTGCAGATCGGAACAACCCTTCTCTCTGGTCTTTTTAATTAACTCAAATACATCCATTTTTCCTATGGACCTCCCTAAATATAGTATTTACAAAACGTCCTCTCCGTCTTTCGTCTTGTACCTCTCGTCTTTAAAATTTTAACATAATTGTAAAATGTTGAAAAGAAAAAAATGAATTCAAGTTGTCCTTAATCTTAGCTATCTAAAACTAAACATATTTTTAAGTTCCTGTACGCTGTCCACTATATATGTAGCTTTGCCGAGATCTTCTTTCGGTCCATAGCCATAGGTAACTCCTATAGAATCAATGCCGGAATCCAAAGCTCCTTCAATATCAAATCTGGTGTCACCAATCATTATTGTTAGTTCTTTTGAAAGATTCATTTCATTGATAGCTTTATTAATAAGTCTTGCCTTATCTGAAGAAGAATCAGCCATCTCAGGCCCCACCACGTTTGAAAAATACTTTGCCAAATTAAAATGCTCTAGAATCTGTTTAGCAAAAATGTGGGGTTTTGATGTTACTAAAATTATATCATAACCCATATCCTTCAGTTCCCTTAATGCATCCTCTATTCCATCATAGGGAGTAGCGTGAAATTTGTTGCCGGATTCATACACATTTCTGTATAATTGCACCGCCTTTTTAGCATCTTCATCACCCAAACCATAAAGATGGGTAAAGGAATAAAAAAGGGATGGACCAACAAATTTTCTAAGGGTAGCTGTGGGTTCATTTTTAAAGCCAAAGTGATCAAGGGCGTACTGAGCAGATTCCATGATTCCTTCACCGGAATCCATTACCGTGCCGTCCAAATCAAATAATAAATTCTTATAAATCATTTCACACCTTTTTCTCAAAAAAAGGGAATACCTCTATGGTATTCCCCTATATACATACAAAAAGTTTCCAACTTATGCGTTAACATACTCTTTAACTGAATTATAGATACTCTCACCATCAAGACCATATTTCTTGATAAGTTCTACTGCTGGACCTGACTCGCCAAATCTGTCGTTAACGCCGATTTTCTTAACCTTTGTTGGATAATTCTCAGCAAGCACAGAACAAACTGCATCACCAAGACCGCCGATAACTGAATGTTCCTCAACGGTTACGACTTTGTTAGTCTCCTTAGCTGCTGCGATGACAGCTTCTTCATCAATAGGTTTGATTGTGTGGATATTTACTACCTTAGCCTGGATGCCATCAGCTGCAAGTTTTTCAGCTGCTTCAAGGGAAGTTGAAACCGTAAGACCGGTTGCAAAGATTGTAACATCCTTTCCCTCTCTTAAAGTAACAGCCTTGCCGATTTCGAACTTGTAATCATCCCTGTCATTTATAACAGGAAGGGCAAGTCTTCCAAATCTTAAATAGCAAGGTCCATAATATTCATAAGCTGCCTTAACGGCTGCCTTTGCTTCTACGTAATCAGAAGGATTGATAATAACCATTCCCGGAATTGTTCTCATAAGAGCAATATCTTCGTTACACTGATGAGAAGCTCCGTCCTCACCTACGGAAATACCAGCGTGAGTTGCGCCGATTTTAACATTTAAATGAGGGTATCCAATAGAGTTACGAACCTGTTCAAAGGCACGTCCTGCTGAGAACATTGCAAATGAGCTGGCAAATGGAACCTTACCTGTAGTTGCCAAGCCTGCTGCAACACCCATCATATTACTCTCCGCAATACCACAATCTATATGTCTCTCTGGAAATTCTTTCTTAAAAATACAGGTCTTTGTAGCTTCTGCCAAATCTGCATCCAGTACAATAAGATCGTCATGTTCCTTACCAACTTCTACTAAACCATCACCATAACCTACTCTGGTTGCTTCCTTCTTTATTTCTGACATAATGCTTCACCTGCTTTCTTTAATTCATCCATTGCCTGCTGGTACTGCTCATCGTTTGGAGCACTTCCGTGCCATTTAGCCTGGTCTTCCATAAATGAAACACCCTTACCCTTAATACTCTTGGCAATTATAGCTGTTGGCTTGCCTTTGCACTCTTTTGCAGCTTTAAAAGCAGCTCTGATTTCATCAAAATTATGTGCATCGATGCAAATAACATTAAAATTAAATGCCTCAAACTTTTTATCAATTGGATAAGGTGAACATACATCACTTACTCTTCCGTCAATCTGGAGATCATTGTTATCAACAACTACCACAAGATTATCCAACTTTCTGTGGCCGGCAAACATAGCTGCTTCCCACACCTGTCCCTCTTCGATTTCTCCATCTCCAAGAACTGTATAAACTCTATAATCTTCATTAGAGAGTTTTGCTGAAAGTGCCATACCGCAAGCGGCTGACACACCCTGTCCTAAAGAACCTGATGACATATCAACGCCTGGTGTACCCTTCATATCAGGATGGCCCTGAAGATAAGAACCTACATGTCTTAATGTTTTTAAATCCTCCCATGGAAAATATCCTTTTAATGCTAAAACAGAATATAATGCTGGTGCAATATGTCCCTTTGAAAGAACAAATCTATCCCTATCTGCTTTCTTTGGATCCTTAGGATCAACATTCATTTCCTCAAAGTAAAGGTATGTAAGAATGTCTGCTGCAGATAATGATCCACCTGGATGACCAGATTTTGCACTATGAACAGCTGTTACAATACCCTGTCTCACTTCATTTGCTTTTTTTTGAAGTTCTAAATTTTCCATGTTACTGGTGTACCTCCGTTTATTTTTAATATCATAAGAAATCCTGCTCTGAAAGTGTCTTGAATTCACTGTTATTCTTCTTGAGCTTTCCAAAAAGATTGCCAATTCTAAACTTAGACGCATGTTCAATAGCCTGATCTACAATATCTTCAATATCTTCGACGGTAATGGATTTTGAAGAACCCATAAGATCGTCAAGTTTTGCGCTAAGGGCCAACTCGCCCATTTCATCAATTTCATAGAACTGTTCTCTTGCATAATCTCTTGCAATTTTAACCATGTCTGAAATCTCTAATTCTTTAATATCAACTCTATTATTAAATAATTTCTTAAGCTCTTTAGAATTTATAAGCATTCTGTCAATTGCAGCCTTGTCATCCTCAAGAACTACCAACATTTCTTCTGTGTAATTCTTAAGTTTAACAATAAGTTCTGTAAGAGTAGCCGGCATAAGATTTCCTGCCTGCTCGATAATAAGGTCACTGCCAATTATCTTGATAAACACGTTATTTACGCCGTTTTTATTAAGAGTTGAAGCCTTAACTTTGGCAACTTTTCTACCACTTCTATCTCTACCCTTGTTGGCAGCTTTTATAATATCAATTGCCAATGTAGATTTTCCAATCTTATTGCTTCCTGTAACAATAACGTTATTGCTTTTAGATGTACCATCTTTATCAAAATTATCAATAAGATTCTTAAGAGTATCTGCTACTTCACTTTCAATTGTATCAATTCCAGTGAAATTATCGAAAATATTTCTGTACTCATCAGGAATTTTTCCATCTTTCACTGTAGCTTTGTCGATTTTATTTGCAGCCTTAATAATTTCTTTAGAGTCGTCATCTGCTTTATCAGCTATAACACTAGAACCACTGCTAACAGGCTCTTTGTCCTCTTCCTTATCTTCGGCCTTTACCTCAGCTTCTTCCATCTTTTCATCAACAGATGCCAATGAATCAAGGATACTTCCTACATCCAGACTTCTCTGCTCTTCATACGAAATAGCTTTTTCTTTCTTATGTGCTTCTTCATCACGGTTGATATCTGAAAAATCTTCAAGATTCTTTGGAACTACCATGGATGGTTCTACAACTTCCTTGATTGCTGAATCTATATGTTTAATGGTTTCTTCGTCAGCTACTATATCTTTAGCATCTTCTTTAGCAATGCTACTATCAATCATTGCTGAAATTGCTTTTATGTTAATCTCAGTTGTTGTATTGTGAGAACCTGTTCCAGACAAGCCCCTAAGAATAGCTTCTGTTTCCCTATCCTTTTCTGTATTGTCATCTGTATCTGTATTCTGAATATCTTTTGCTTCTTTAGCCTCTTCGGCTTCCATCTGTGCAATAGATGCTGCAAGTGCTTCCTCAGCCTCACGCTCTGCTCTTGCCTCTTCTTCTGCTGCTTTGCGCTCTTCCTCAGCTTTGCGTTCTGCTTCAATTCTCTCTGCCTCTAGTCTTGCAGCTTCCTCTGCTGCTTTGCGCTCTTCCTCTGCTTTACGCTCTTCCTCGGCTTTGCGTTCTGCTTCAATTCTCTCTGCCTCTAGTCTTGCAGCTTCCTCTGCTGCCTTGCGCTCTTCCTCAGCTTTGCGTTCTGCTTCAATTCTCTCTGCTTCTAATCTTGCAGCTTCTTCTGCTGCCTTGCGCTCTTCCTCAGCTTTGCGTTCTGCTTCAATTCTCTCTGCCTCTAGTCTTGCAGCTTCTTCTGCTGCCTTGCGCTCTTCCTCAGCTTTACGCTCTTCCTCGGCTTTGCGTTCTGCCTCTAATCTCTCTGCCTCTAGTCTTGCAGCTTCTTCTGCTGCCTTGCGCTCTTCCTCTGCTTTACGTTCTGCTTCAATTCTCTCCGCCTCTAGTCTTGCAGCTTCTTCTGCTGCCTTGCGCTCTGCCTCGGCTTTGCGTTCTGCTTCGACTCTCTCCGCCTCAGCCTTTGCTTCCTCTGCTGCCTTCTTTGCTGCTTCCTCTGCTTCTGCTACTTCCTTTGCTCTAATATCAGCCGGTTTGCTCATGTCATCCATAAGATCCTGGATTCCCATCTGGCCTTGAACCTGCTCTTCTACTAACTTTGGAGCTAATTCTATCTGTCCATCTGCCTCCTGATTCAATGACTCTGGAAGCGGAACTGTATGATATATAGCTCTCTGCTCTAATGCCTGATTAATCTTCTTAATATCAAATCTTCTAGTTGGTGCATTGTCAATATCATCTGCAAGATACTCATCTTCATCAAGGTCGTCATCTGTAAGTATTGTATCCGGCTGATTATCACCAAACAATCTCTTCATACTCTCTGCTAAAGCTTCCTGTATGTTGGCTGTATCGTATTTATTTCTGGAATCGTCTACCTTGAAATTAATCTCGTTTGGATCTATCTCTGTGGTATTAAGGATATCCTCCTGTCCTTTATCTGAAACAGTATCTAAAGCATTATTAGATACCTCTGCCATATCAGCTTCAACTACCTTACCATCACCGTATGCAGGTACTCTCTCAAATACCTGTGTTGCTGATCTTGCTGCTTTTCTTGCTGCTTCTCTGGATTTTCTTGCTAATTCCTGATTGCCTTCTGCCTCTGCTTCATCTGCCTGCTGCTGTTTTGTTACCTTTCTAACCTCAAGCATATGAACTCTGGCTTCTTCTACCATGATATTTGCAAGATCTGCTGCCTTCTGGGCTGCATCTGCTGCCTCAATGGCTGCCTTAAGAGCTGTCTCTGCTCTTCTTTCTTCATCTGTTTTATAAACATCTTCCTCTGACTCTTCATCAAGGAAATCCTCTTTTACTTTTTCTACTACTCTGGCATGTCTTTGAGATGTAGTCTCATTCTTGGCAGCTCTTCTCTTTCTTCTTGCTGCCTTTAATGCTAATTCGTTGACTTCTTCCTCGTCTACTGAGCTTACTACTAAATCCTGGAGTTCATCCTCTTTATCAGCCTTTTTGCCAAAACCAAATAAGTTACCTAATCCTCTCTTCTTTGGTTCCTCATCATCGGCTTCTTCCTCATCTTCGTTGTCGATTTCGTTTTCATCTATTTCATCTTCGCTAGATTTTACATCTTGAGATTCTTCTGATTCAACATGTGCCTTTGACACTTCATTTGCATCAGCTTCATCTTCTGCTTCATCCACAATCTTAGCTGCCTCTTCTGCTGCCCTAGCTGCCTCTTCTGCTTCTCTGGCCTTCTTTTCATCCTCGTGGATATCATCATATTTTATATCTGCAAGGATGTCATCCATTTCACTCTTGGCATCTTCTGTTATATCGTTAGGATCAGTGTATTCAACTGTTCCGTCCTTTTTAAAATTGAGTTCAATGTCTTCTTCTGAAGTATTTACCTTTACACGACTAATAGGCTTCATGGCCTTTACTGATGGAGTCAATGTATCTCCTGCTTCGCCTGAAACCTCATTTACTATATTGTCATTGGTTTTATCTTCATTTTCTTTCTTTATCTGATTAATATCGCCATATCTTTTGTTGTAGTCATCCATAACGCTGGTGATAATCTTCTTTAATGTCTTGGCTTTTTCAACGTATTTTCCATCGCTAAACCACAATTCAAGCTCATCGCAGGCACTTATACATTTATCGTCCTGACCTGCTTCGTGATAAAGTTTAGCTAACTCATACTGCCATCTCTCGTCCATCTCAGACTCTACGTAAGCCTCAAGGATTTTTATAAGTACCTCTACGTCTTCACCCTTGGCTTTTGCTATTCTGTATTTAAGCAAATATTGAGCCACATCCGTTGGAGACATTTCCACAAAGTCGCTATAGAACTCATCTGCTTCTACAAAATTTTTTGTTCTAAGGGCAAGTATTGTTAATTTGTATGCCAACTGTCTTCCCATTGTTGTTCTCTCATAGGCTATAAGCAATACTTCCTTTGCCTTTTCGTAGTCCTTGATTCCTTCGTAAATGTCAGCTACAAGTGTTAGCATTTTATTGTCTTTCACGCGAGACCAATCTATCTCATCAGCTATCTCTGCTGCAGCTGCGAACTCTTTTCTATTGTATAATTTTTTTATCTGATCAGATTTAACATTGTACTCGTACTTATCCAATTTTCATCCTCCATTTCACGCCCTATTTCCTTAATTGTGGGATTCCATTTTCTCCACCTAGGCGCTTTAAACGGTATACTTCCCCTAATTTAAAGAAATCTTTACATACAGAGTTAGTTTATCACACACTATACACCTTGTCAAAACAATGCTATCTGCTGGAAATCCATTGTTTCATAGTCCATTTCTTCCGTCTTGACATTGCTGTAATAATCTACCACCACCGTCTGCTGACCTGCTGGTGTCATTTTTTGTCCCAATACGTAATTAACATCAAATCTACCGGTAATTGATGGTGTTACTCCTCTTGATGGAACAATTAACTGCACATTATTTACTTTGAGAAGTTTGAAAATAGGTTCCCAAATATAAATGTCCTTAGCCGCACCAAATGGGTTGTCTATAAATATTACTTTTCTTAATTTGGTGGTGTCCGTCTGTCCTGAGTTTATACATGAAATGTAATTGATTACTGCTATCAAAAACTGTATGTATATTCCCTGAGACTGTCCTGTACTTCCCACCGCCTCTTCATATGGTAGAAGTCTTGACTGACTTGCAATTCTTTCTCTCTTGTAAAGACTTAGCTTTATAGCATTCATGTCTCTTACAATTACCGAGAACAATTTCTTCCAGCTTAGATTATTCTTTATATATCTTATTTTTTCAGCTTCCGTATTAAATTCATCCACTCCTGCGGCAATGGCATCTATGTATTCTGACATTCTGTCTTTATACAGTTCTTCTGCCACATATGGAATTTTCAAACCTACCACTGATACATCTTTACCATCCAAATTTATCTTCGATAACTCAGGAAGTCTGTCTAACTCCGTTTTTATGTTTATACAATTTTGTATGCATTGATTTTCAAACTTATCTTTAATTGTTTGAATATCTTCAAATCCCTTAATAATTCTCTCTTTCTCAAGATTGATATATTGGGTTGTGTCTTTTAATCTTTCAATAAGGTCATCCACTTCCTCGACGTTTGAAGGCATCTCCACATTACTTCGAATCTCTTCAGCTAACTCTCTTGCTCCCAGCTGTATCAATGTGTCACTTAGCATTCCTTTTTCTCTTTCGAATTCCTGTAGTTTTTTGTACCTTTCATTTATAAACGCATCCAGGTTCTTATTAATTTTGTTAATCTCTTCTTCAATGGCAGATCCTGTAAGCATTCCTGCACTTTCATCCGGTGTTACCTTGGATTTTTCCATGGTTCTTGTAATATCTTTTTTTAGCACCGATATGTTTACCTGATTAGTTTCTATATTTTGAATCTGAGTATTAACTTCCTTTAACTGATTTTCAATCTGGGCAAGTATTGTGGAATTTTCATTTAAAAATGATGCTATCTCATCCTTGGATACCATGTTCTTATCAAAGCTTCCATACTTACTTTCTATAAGAGTTCTTCCGTGATTTATACGGCCTTCCATCTTATCCCTTTTAGACCTTACTTCGTTTAGTTCATGTCCTATAGTTGTTAAGCTTCTTTTTATCTCCCTGATTTCCTTTTGAAGCCTTGTCACTTCTTCTTCGTTATATTCAAGAGCTTCTCCATCTTTGTAGGCTTTTTCTAAATCTTCTGTGCTTATGCCCAACATTTTTATCTGTCTTAAGGCAGACTTCATGTTTTCCTGATAATTTCCCAGAAGTTTTTCCTTGTCCTCCATAGATGAGTTGTCATTTTTAAGACTGGCTATTAAGGCCTGGATTTTATTTTCCAAATCCTCTGAAATATTTTCTTCTGCATTTTCTACAGCTTTTTCATATTCTTTCTCATCAAAATAAACGCTGTATATTTCGTTCCAGTTCTTTTCTATTATCTCAACTTCCTTAATCATAGCATTAATTCTTGCCTGTCTCTTAAGGTCTATTCCTTTTCCAGCCTCCAGACGCTTCTTCTCGTTAAATACATTTTTTTCAAGATTGTCTAATTCCTTTTCACCCTTGGCAATTTTTACTTCCAGTTTGTCGGCTCTTTCAAGCTTTCCAACTATTTCTCCATACTTTTCGTTAGCAAATGTTATGTCATTGTTTTTCTTTGTAAGGATTACTATTCTATCTTTTATATCTGCATTTTTTCTGTCGGCGTCCCTTAATCTTTCATTGATTAACTTCAAATCTTCTCTTATCTTTAAAAGACTTTCCTTTGAATCCTTAATCACTTCCTGACTAGAGCTATTTACATATTTCAAAGAAAATGCAAGATCTTCCATTACTACATCTGCGTTTTCTTTATGTCTTTCCAATAACTCTTCTTTGTCCTTTAACTCATTTTCGACTTTTATAAGGGCTTTTTCTATATAACTTTCGGTGTAAATATCCTTGTTAGTTATGTAATTGACGCTGTTGTCAGAGAGTATCTCCCCACCAAATTCTTTGCCATTTATTATTAGGAATCCTTCTCCGTCCTTGGCCATCTTTATAAGCCCATCGTCTATAATTATTTCGGAGTAATTATCTCCTGCAATTATGGCCTTTGTTATCATCGGCTGATTTGTAACTATGGCAACTCTGTCTTTTTCAGGAAGCGACATTAAATATTCCATTCCTGTAATCACTTTGCCATGATATCTTTGAATATATTCTTTAACTTCTTGTATATCCTTGGATTCTGCAAATGGTTTTCCAGACTTTAAAGCTTCTTTTTTTGCCTTTAGTTCCTTTATATCCTGATTGTCCTTTACTATCGCCATTAAAATTCCATCATATATCTTATTTATTTTAATGGATATCTCATCTAAATCTGACTCTTCGTATACTTCCTTAAGTTTTTCTATCTTATTTTTTATACGCACTGCATCGTCGTCTCTTGCCTCTTTATTGGCATCTGCATTTTCAAACTCCGCTTCATCTCTTTGAGCCAGAGCCTGCTGTATTCTAAGCTCCATTATTTCTTTGGAAGAAGCTTCTGTTTTTTTCGTAAGTTCCTCTAGTTCTTTTTGGATTACCTCTAATTCCTTTTCTGTTTTCTTCTTTGCTTCGTAGGCATCCTTTGGAAATACCAAATCCGTATCTCTAACAAGTCTTGCTATCTCTTGATTAAGGGCATCTGATTCTTCTTTATCTGTTTTGGTCTGATATTTTAATACTGCTATTTTGCTTTCTTCTTCCTTAATGGTGTCCTCTAAGGTGGTCATCACCGTAGAATCTTTTTCCCACTGTTCTTTCTTTTTAGCAATCTCTTCTGTAAGTTCTGCTTTCTTTTTATCGTCAGCATATTTTTTATATGCTACCAGCGTTCCTATTTCATTTACCAAATCCTGATTGTCCTTAAGGACATTTTCAATCATGATTTTTAACTTGTCGCTTTCGTCTTTGTAATTTAGATATCGTTTATAGTAGTCCCATGCTTGAAGTAGGTTGATGACATCGTTTTTGTCCTGCATCTTTCCTTCTTCAAACTCATATTTTCTCTCATATTCTTCTATGTTCTTTGTAAATATCTCTGCCTGTTCCATGTCCCTTAAAACTGCGGCAGTATCTACTTTTTGAGTCAGTGTACTTCTCTTCTTTGTTAAATCCACCCTGTTTTCCATAAGGGCTTTTAGCTCGTTTTTATTTTCAATTTCTCTTTGACTCACTGTATTATAGGCTCTTTTTAAATCCCACAGTCCATTGTCAATTCCAGAAAATAACGTTCTAAGTCCACTTTGTTTTTCCCGGAATCCATCTATTATATCTATCTGTCTGTCGTAATTATTTATCTCTGCCTTCTTTTTTGACAACTCCAATAATTTGTCCTTTATGCTAAGGAGTGTTCCTGCCATATTGTTTTCCTGGTTTTCCCCGGCATATCGGTTTCTGTAGGACTTTTCAATTATATTTTCGATCAAGAGATTCTCCACTACTTTTCTTGTGGTTTTATAATTAGTCTCAAAATATGTTCTTACATGACCTTCTGTCTTGTTGATTCCTCTTACTATTTCCCACTGACTTTCATACAATCCAAAGTTCGCTATAAATCTTTGATATTCTCTTTTAGTGTCAAATACATGAACCTCAAGACTCATATCGCTTCTGCTTATTTTCTTTAAATGGTTTCTAAGACCTGTATATGTTATCCTCTCCCCATCCTTGGAAAGTGGTAGATTCTTTATGTCATTCTCGTTAAACTGTCTATAAAATATTACGTAGTTAAAGTATTCTATTGATCCTGAGGCTGCACCTGTCCCCTCTGATTCTGCCTGTATATTTTCAAGGTTTTCCACCTCTTCTAAGTCGTCATTTTCTGAATTCTTTGCCTTTCTGGCACAAAATCCTGTTAGCATATATTTATAATTTTCCTTGGTTTCTGATGCTGCCAGTCGCCACTCCACCAAGGAATGTATTGTCGTACTTCCATTGTGGGTTCTGAATAATTTCTCTATTGGTTGCTTGTCGTCCAAGGTACAATTTGGTATCAGATTCTGCAATAGGAGTAGCATTAATACACTTTTTCCACCACCATTTGCCAGATCATAAATGGTGTTTTTGCACGAAAATCTCATTAAAAAATCATCGTAGTACTGGGTTCCAAAGTTGTACTTAACATTATTTACCCTGATTCTGTTAATGTGTGGCATTTTCTACTCCTTTCATAATATCGTATAGTCGTCCTTTATATTCTTCAAAATATCCCGTAACCAATGCTTTCATTCGTTTCTTAGGATAGTATCTTTCATTGTTTTCCGTAATCAGTCCCTGGTCTATTAAGAAGTTCAGTGTCATTTTCACAAATCCCACCTTTGAGCCTCTCGATGCCCTTACGTTGGTGTTTACATTTGCCACCATTGGCATATCTTCCCAGAGAAGTGCTATCTCTTTAAAACTTCCTTCCTCCACAGTGTCCATATCTACTATCTCAAAGTTGTTCACTATATTGGATAAGGATGCATTTACCGAACTTACAATATCCTGTATCTTTAGGTATTCATTGAAGGTTCTGGTGGTAGAGTCCTTATAAAACCATGTTATCACGTTGTAGATTATGAAATAACAAAGGTATAATTCCTTGTTAAGTCTAACTCCGATTACTCTTTTCAAATCGTCGTTGGTGTATCCAAACACCTTGTTATTTTCTCCCGGTGATGCATACAGACTGTTGTCGTATTCATACAGACTGATGTTCATGTTTTTGCATATCTCGCTGGTTATGTCAAAGACTCTGGCATTTTCTGAATATTCCTGATAAAGAGCTCTGCTGCCAGCTTCGTCTCTACTTATTTCTTCTCCATTTATCAGCTTAGATACTATTTCCAAAGCAGTGGTAAGTTCTCTATCTTCCATTAATTGCCTCCTCTCGCATCAACTGCAAAATCCTGTATTACTCCCTTTTGAAGTTTTATCTCGTCTCTTCCCGGTACTATGGTGAATTTGAGTCCCTTGTACTTTGACATGGCCTCTTCATCATTTTCCAATACTTCTTTTATAATTCCTTCTAAAAATGTATCCGGTTTTTCTAACACTTTACTTACATCCACACTTTTTTTCTGCATGAGATGCACCATAAATGTATAAAAGTCCCCATTATTTTTTATCCCTTCTCCACTGACTTTTTCTGCCATATCTATGAAGTCTAGTGCCGTAAATAATTCTCCTTTTTTCACCATATTACACAGCAAATATGTTAGTACCTTCAGATTATGTCTTATTCTCTCTTCCTCTATCTCATCTGGATATTTGAAGTCCTCTATCTCTTCCCCACTTATTACCTTTTCTCCTACCTCTTTTTCACCAGTAGGGTATGTAAGAAGATTATCAATCATTATTGGTGAAAACATTTTTCTGGTATTCAAGGCAAACAACGGTTTTACAAAACTTTCTAATACCTTAGAATCTCCACTATCCATGGCCCTATTTAGTAATTTCTTAAAATCCATGGATGCTCTTATCCTTGATATCTTTGCCTTTTCCACTAAATCATCCACTTTATCTTGCAATGTGGCACAGGCATTTAAAAGCTCTCCGTGTTTATTTATAGCTATATTTAATTCTTCTTCTAACTTAAATATATCCCTTGCTGCCTGGCTGTATTCCCCTGATGCATTGCTATTTTTCATAGCCTCTTCTATCAATGTCTTATTTTTCTTAAATAACTTCTGTTCTTCATCAAACCATTTCACGGTATTTTCCATGAAATCTTCGTAGGCCTTAGTTCCCTGAAATACGTCATAGGTTAGTATTTCAAGTATTTCTTCTCTTCTGGCCATGAGTCTTGATACTTCGTTATTTATTCTGGATACAACATCTGCTCCACCTTTGAAGTTTCTTGTGGATATCATTTTTTCCAAAAGAAGCTGTGATATTGCTATATTGCTTTCTTCCTTTACTTCCTTAGTATCAAGGTAGAATTCTATTGCGTCTGCGGAAATGTAATATACAACTTTATCATCCACTATTCGGTTGTTTAGTATCCTTGTTCTTGCTACATTTTTCTTTTTTGTTATAGGATTGTAGTATTCGTAGGAAAATGGCTTTCCATCGTTTTTTAGTTTGTCAAATATGTAGCTTATCAGCAGTTTTTTCTCTTCCTCTTCCTGAAAGGTTATTTCGAAATCATTTTCCAGGATACTTTCCATGAATTCCGAGTATTCTTCATAGGTTACCATCTTTTCCTTGAAGTTGTTCTCTTCAATAAAAAAGCGCAATACTGCCATCATTAAATAACCCATGTCCAGCATTGCGTATTTTTCACCTTTAAACTGCATATCCTGTAGTTTAAAGAATGGATAATATTTTTTTATGTTCAGCATTCGCTGATTGTGATCCTGTACTATGTCTCTTTTAAGGGAATATTCCTGGGACATACCTCTTACCTCGTCTATAACTTGCTTTGTGCTATAGTTCCTGTCGTCCTTCTAAGGCTTTTAGAAGGGTTACCGGATCTGTGTATTCTAAGTCTCCTCCTACTGGCACTCCACTAGCTATTCTTGTTACTTTTATTCCTAGGGGTTTTATAAGTTTGCTTATATATACCGCCGTTGTCTCTCCTTCAAGACTTGAATTGGTGGATATGATTACTTCTTTCACATCCCCTCTTAGTCTTTCCATTAGTTCCTTTAATTTTATATCGTTAGGTCCTATCCCTAACATTGGGGATATGGCTCCATGCAATACATGGTATACCCCGTTAAATTTGCCTGTCTTTTCGTATGCCGCCAAGTCTCTGGTATTTTCCACCACCATTATAGTTTCATGGTCTCTCTTTGTACTCTTACATATCGGACATAATTCATCATCCGTAAGAGTATAGCAGCATTTGCAATATCTTACATTTTTCTTAGCATTTATTATGGTATCCGTTAAATGCTTTACCTGTTCTTCAGGCATATTTATTATATGAAATGCAAGGCGCCCTGCTGACTTACTGCCTATTCCCGGGAGCCTTGAAAATTCTTCTATTAAATCATTTATATGCTTACTATAGTAATCCATTAGAATCCTAATCCGCCAAAACCGCCGCCAAGGCCGCCTGTGATTTTAGCCATTGACTGCTGTGACATTTCCTCAATTTTTCTTAATGCTTCATTTGTAGCCGCCATTATCATATCTTCTAACATTTCCACATCATCTGGATCCACTGCATCCGGATCAATCTTTACTTTTGTTACTTCTTTCTTTCCCGATACTGTTACTTCTACAGCTCCGCCGCCTGCACTGGCTGTTGCTTCCTGTTGTTCAAGCTCCTTTGTTGCTGTCTCCATCTGCTTTTGCATCTTCTGGGCCTGTTTCATAAGGTTGTTCATATTTCCCGGCATTCCGCCCTGATATCCGCCTCTTCTTGCCATTAGTGTATTCCTCCTAAATCTTTTTACAATTCATCTAATTCATCTAACGAATCGTCTTCTTCTATGCTCATTAAACTAGTATCAATTAAATCTTTAAAATCTTCTTTTACAATTTCTAATCTACCATCACCATAGGTTGGCGATTCTTTTGGTGAAGCCATATCTATCTCTACTTCTTTTCCGATGTATTTTTCTATAGCTTCTTTTATGCTTTCTCTATGCTCTTCTGCCGCTTTTAATCCTGTTGACGAAGCAAAATACAATCCAAGTTTTCCCTGGGCGTCCACATATTTTCTACATTGCAAAACATAGCTTTTACACATGCCTGATAAATCACTCATAACTATCTGCCAGTTTGCCACTATTTTTTTCACTTCTTCTGGAACAGCTTTTTCAAGTTGTTTTTTCTCTTCTTTTTTTTGCTGTTCTGTTTCAAACTTTTTTGCGTAATTATCACCTATATTTTGTCCTGCATTTCCCATCTGAGCACTATCTACAAGTATACCATTTTCCAGCTTTTTTTCAACATTCGCAACCCTATTTGTAAGGGACTCCAAATCCTTTTCCATCTCTGGCTGCATTAGCTTTATCAATGCTATTTCTATTAACACTCTTTTTTGCGTTGCGTATCTAATCTGATTAGTCAATTCCGATAGTATTCTTATGTATCTCATTACCACCGGTATCTCTATCATCTGTGCCTCTTCTTTCAAGGCTTCCATTCTTTCTGAAGACATATCTATGATTTCCGATGCATCTTTAGAGGTCTTCATTAACAACAAATTTCTCAAATACCATGTAAAGTCCACCACAAATTGTGCCAAATCTCTTCCGTAGTTCACCATTTCTTCTACGTTTCCCATAACTTCCAGGGTATCTTTTTTCAATATGGACCTTAGCATCTTTGAAAATATCTCCGTGTCCACTGCACCTAATATCTCTAGGGTTTTGTCATAGGTCAAGGCCTCTCCGACTGCAAAAGCCTGACATTCGTCTAACAAACTCAATGCATCTCTCATGGATCCGTCACCACATTTTGCTATATATCTTATGGCTTTGTCCTCAATATCCATGTTTTCTTTATCTGCCAGTTCTTTTAGTCTCGCCTGTATGGTGTCCAATGCTATATGTTTAAAATCGTATCTCTGACACCTAGACAATATGGTCACCGGTATCTTATGTGGCTCTGTTGTAGCCAATATAAATATTACATATTCCGGTGGTTCCTCTAATGTCTTTAACAGTGCATTGAAGGCACTTATGGAAAGCATGTGCACCTCATCGATTATGTACACTTTGTACTTTCCCGTCGGTGGACGATACTGTACTTCTTCCACTATCTCTCTGATACTGTCTACACCATTATTGGAAGCTGCATCCATTTCTATAACATTCATGGAATTCCCTGCCATAATGGCCTTGCACGCTTCACACTCATTACATGGATTCCCATTCACCGGATGTTCGCAATTTACTGCTCTGGCAAATATCTTCGCCACCGTTGTCTTCCCCGTTCCTCTGGTTCCACAAAACAAGTATGCGTGTCCTATTCTATTATTAATCACCTGGTTTGCCAGGGTTCTCGTTATATGTTCTTGTCCTTTTACATCTTCATAATTATCCGGACGAAACTTCCTATAAAGGGCTGTATATGCCATGATTTTTCCTTTCTGCAAAGTTATGGAATTAGGAAGAAGAATGGACTTGAATCCATTCTCATATTCAAAAATAACTCCCAGTTGTACTGGAAGTTATTATGATTTTTATTATTTAAATCCGTGCATCCCGCTTTGAAAACAGTCCATAAGCGTTACCTTTGTAGTTAACTCAGCCCAGGCTACCTCACGGCACACAGAAGTTCTTACTTAGTGCTGCTTCATTCCTGACCTGACACGATTCATAAGGATCTGTTGCGCAAGACCTAAACGTCAACGCCACTTGCAAAGGGCAGCCCTACAGTTTGCCCCCGGGGCGGGATATCACTCCTGCTAAGGCGGGTTGCAGGTACAGGGCACCGCCATCTCCCCAGCTGCACGGAAAGGTTATGACATTTTTCATGCTTAGAAAGTATATCTGAATTTCTTTAGCATGTCAAGATTATGAGACCTTGTCTAAATCTTATGAATTATTAAGCAATGCCTTATCTCTTTCCCTTGGCAGGTTTCTGAATTTTGTAAATTGTGGAAGCCATGCCAACTCCACAGTTCCAATTGGACCGTTTCTTTGCTTTGCAATAATAACTTCTGCTATTCCCTTTTTTTCTGTATCTGGATTATAGTAATCATCTCTATATAAGAACATTACCATATCGGCATCCTGTTCGATGGCTCCAGATTCACGGAGATCTGATAACATAGGTCGTCTATCATTCTTATCTCTTTTTTCTACAGCACGGCTAAGCTGGGATAAGGCTATTACCGGAATATTTAATTCTCTTGCAAGAGCCTTTAAGGCTCTAGAGATTTCAGAGATTTCATTTTGTCTGCTTTCCACCTTACCTCCTGCGGTCATAAGCTGAAGGTAATCAATAAGAACAATGTCCAAACCAAATTCTATCTTATATTTTCTACATTTAGAACGAAGCTCAGCTATTGATATTGACGGAGTGTCATCAATTATCATGTTAGAATCACCAATTGTTGCTGCCGCTTCTGTAATCTTTTCCCAGTCGCTATCATCTAAATTACCGGTTCTGATTTTTTGAGAATCCACACCTGACTCCATGGACAGGAGACGGTTAACTAACTGCTCCTTTGACATTTCCAAACTAAACAATGCTACCGTTTTATTCTTGTTAAAGCACATATATTCTGCAATGTTCAATTCAAAGGATGTCTTTCCCATCGCCGGTCTGGCTGCTACAAGCACAAGGTCAGAATTTTGAAAGCCCGTGGTTTTGTAATCTAAGTCGGTGAATCCGGAAGGTATACCAGTAACCTGGCCTGTCGTCTTTGATGCCATCTCCATTTTAGTTAAAGCATTAATAACCACATCTCTAATTGGTACCATTTCACCGGCATTTTTGTTTTGCATGAGTTTGAATACACTTTTTTCAGTTTCATCCAATATCTCATCTAAATTTTTTCTTCCGGTGTAGCAATCACCTGTAATTTTCTCATTAGATTTTATAAGAGTTCTAAGAACTGCTTTTTCTTTTATAATTTTAGCATATTCCTTAACATTTCCTGAAATTGGCACAGCACTTACAATATCTCGTAAAAACTTAATGCTCATAAACTGTTCAGGGACATCCATAGCTTTTAAACGTTCCTGAAGAGTGACTATATCAACAGCACTGCCCTCTTTATGGAGATTCTGAATAGCTTTGTATAATAACTTGTACTGATTACCATAGAAATCATCTTCTGTGACAATCTCACTTGCTATTTCAATAGCCTCCTCGTCCATCAGCATTGAGCCAATTACTGACTGCTCCGCTTCTATACTGTGAGGCATTATTTTTTTTATCAATGTTTCTTCCATTGGGTTTACCTGCCCTTAATTATAATCCTGTAACTTTTACCGTAAGTTCAGCCTGTACTTCAGGATGTAATTTAATCTTAGCTTTGTGAGTTCCTATAGTTTTAATAGTTTCAGCAAGGACTATCTTCTTTTTATCTATATCTAATCCCAACTGAGACTTGGCTTCTGTCGCGATTTCCTTTGAACTGATAGAGCCAAATGTCTTTCCATTTTCTCCGGTTTTGATAGCGATAGTTACCGTAGATTTATCTATTTTTTCTGCTAGTGCTTTAGCTGCTGCAAGTTTCTCGGCAGCTACTTTTGCATCATTTTTATTTTTTAACTTAAGATCATTTCTGTTAGCCGCTGTTGCCTCAACTGCTAATTTTTTCTTAAAAAGCATATTTCTGGCATATCCTTCATTAACAGAAACTATGTCGCCTTTTTTTCCTAAAGGCTTAACATCTGCAAGTAATATAACTTCCATAACGTCTCCTTTTACTGTTTATCCTGATGTCTGTGTGTTTCAAATAAATTAATACTTATAATTCTTTGTTTTCTTCCATTTCTTTAATAGTGCGTTTAACCAAATCTCTAGCTTCCTCTATGGTGGAATCTTCCAACTGAGCTCCTGCTATATCAATGTGTCCGCCACCACCAAGTTTTTCCATAATAAGCTGTACACTTACTTCTCCTGTGGATCTGGCACTGATATATATTTTTTCGTTGTAATTTGTAAATACAAACGATGCCTTTACTCCCTTGATGTCTAGCAATTCATTGGCAATCTGGGCTCCAAGAACCGTTGGACTATCAACTCCTTTGGATGGACAATCTGTCATGGCAAATCTTTCTTTGTATGATTCTGCCTGACTTATAGCTGAAGCCTTTACTCTGAAATCTTCAAAGCTTTCTCTATACATAGAGTGAACCCTAGTTACATCCGCTCCACATTTTCTTAAAAATGCACAAGCTTCAAAAGTTCTTACTCCTGCTTTATTAGAAAAATTGTTGGTATCAATCATAATTCCGCCATACATGGCATCTGCTTCTATAGCTCTAAGTTTCAATCCATCTTCAAAATACCGCAGAATCTCTGCTACCATTTCCGATGCGGAAGATGCTGATGGTTCAATATATGAAAGAGCTGCATTTTCAATGGTATCACTACTCTTTCTGTGATGATCTAATACTACAACGTCCTTAACTTTGTTTAAAAGTTCCGGACACTCCAATCGTCCTCTTCTACTTATATCAACTATAACCACCAATGTCTTCTCTCTATCGTAATCTTCATCCAGCGCTTCATCGCTAGTCATAACCATATCTTCCGGATACTCATCGCTTTTCTCAAATTGCTCTAACAATGGTTTTATAGAGGATGTTCTCTCATTTATAATAATATGAGCTTCTTTTCCTATGGTTATAGCAGCTCTATAAATACCTACTGCTGAACCAAATGAATCCGTATCTCCAAGGGTATGTCCCATAATCATAACCTTATCCTTGGAATACATAAGTTCTCTCAATGCATGAGCCTTAATTCTAGCCTTAACTCTGGTATTCTTTTCAACCTGCTTTGACTTACCACCATAAAAATAAGTCTTTTCTCCAGCTTTAACTACCGCCTGATCTCCACCACGGCCTAAAGCGAAGTCCATGGCAATTCTTGCAAGTTCATAATTTTCTTTGTAATCAACACCATTTACACCAAAGCCCATACTTAAAGTTACAGCCATTTCATTTCCAACATTAACGGTTTTAACTTCATCTAAGATGGAGAATTTATTACTTTGAAGCATTGATATATATTTTTGTTTAATAATAATAAGATATCTGTCTTTTTCAAGTTTCTTAACCAAGGCATTATATCCGGAAAAATATTTATTGATTCTTCTTTCAATAAGAGCAATAAGCAAAGAACTTCTTGCACTTTCTACAGATGCTAATACCTCTTCGTAATTGTCGATATAAATAAGTCCACAAACCATTCTCTGTTCATAGTTCTCTTTAGAGAGTTTTCTAATATCTGTTTCATCAAACAAGTAGATTGCTATAACGTAATTAGTTTCATCTTCTGATTCCGGCTTATCATCCATTCCAATGAAACTATACTCGAACCTATAGGTTTTGTTATTATAATTGACAATTATTTTTTCCTTCTCTGTTGTTCCGGGTTTTAGCTTATCCACATCAATTTCGTCAAACACATCCGAAATGTATTTAAGATTGGATATATCACATACGGAAATAAGTGCTTTGTTTCCCCACAAAAATTTTCCATTGGTATCTATCAAACCGTATGGAATCTCAAGTTCCTTTATCATTTTCTTTTGAACCTGAGTGTAGTCCATGGCAAAATCCACTAATTCCTGATTAAACCTACTTTTACAATAATAGTAAAAACCTAATGCAAATAACAGATAGGCAACGACAGCTCCTCCGACTATTATTCCCAACATTAAATCATGATAACCAAACCATACTGCAAATGGAACCAACATGAGTGCAAAATACATAGGTGTGAGAAAATATTTTGGAACCCTCTCCTTAAATTTGGGCTTCTTAACTTTACTCTCTTCCTTTGTAATCTCTGCCTTATTCTCTTTGTTTATTCCAGTGTTATCAATATTTTGTTTTCTTTTGTTTTTGTTACTTTTTTTATTTTCCATATTAGATGATTATAACATTGATAGGGGCATAAATCAATTTTACCTATTCTTAGGTTTCATCCCACAATTTCTCATTTTTTCTGCAAATATTTATCAATAAGTGTTAAAATGTTTTTAGAAGAATACAGAAAAGAGGATTTTACAATGCATACAGAGTTTTTAATGGGTAATGAAGCCATTGCTCTTGGTGCCATTGCCGCCGGCGTAAACGTTGCCGCTGGCTATCCCGGCACTCCATCCACAGAAATTCTTGAAACCATTGCTAAAAGAAACCCTGGCAATGTGTACGTGGAGTGGTCTATCAACGAAAAGGCCGGAATGGAAGTGGCTGCAGGAGCCGCCTATACCGGTGCTAGAGCCTTGGTAACCATGAAACAGGTTGGATTAAATGTTGCTTCTGATCCCTTAATGAGCCTAGAATACATAGGCGTTAAAGGCGGCATGGTTATTGTTGTAGCCGATGACCCTGGCCCTATATCTAGCCAAACAGAACAAGACACCAGAACTTTTGGAATATTTTCCAAGGTTCCAGTTTTTGATCCAGGTTCTGTTCACGAAGCTTACGAAATGATTCAGGAGGCCTTTGATTTTTCTGAGAAATACCACACTCCAGTTTTCTTTAGACCTACAACCCGTGTAGACCACGGTTACGAATCCATTGAAGTAAAAGAACCTGAGGATTATTACAAGACAGAAATTGAGGGATTTGTTAAAGACGCTTCAAAATGGGTTATTTTCCCTAGACTTTCCGTTAAGAATCACGCCCTTATTGAGGAGCGCAACTTAAATCTTAGAGATACATTTTCAAACTATAAGAGAAATTTTATAGACATTGCCAACAACTATTCAGGCAGAAAAGCTATAGCTACCCAAGGAATTAATTATTCCTATACAAAGGATGCCTTTGGAGATACTTTAAATACAAAGATTCTCAGGGTTGCCACACCTTTTCCATTTCCTGAAAATTTGGCTTTGGAATTTTTGCAGGATGTTGACGAAGTCCTTTGCGTCGAAGAATTAGATCCTGTTATTGAACGAGCTCTATTAGAGATAGTGGGCCGACATAACTTAAAGGTTACCATCAAAGGAAAACTTACAGGAGATGTTAAAGCCTCAGGTGAGAATACCATTGAGTCAGTTAGAGATGATTTATCCAAATTCCTTGATATGGATTTATCTGGCGACAAGTTATCAGACCTCCCTGCTCCACCAGAACTTCCAGTGAGACCACCGGTTCTATGCGCAGGCTGTCCACACAGAGCCTCATTCTACGCTATAAAACAGGCTATGAAGAACCAAAAAACCATATACTGTGGAGACATTGGTTGTTATACCTTAGGCAATGCCAAACCATTAGACATGACGGATACCTGCCTTTGTATGGGTGCAGGCATTAACATTGCCCAGGGAGTTACAAGAATTGAACCTGACACCAAGGCCTTTGCTTTTGTTGGAGATTCCACATTTTTTGCTTCTGGTATCACAGGAGTTATCAATGCATTTTATAATCAAGCAGACATGACATTAGTTGTGTTGGACAATTCCACCACTGCCATGACTGGACATCAACCTCACCCAGGAACCGGCAAGACGCTTATGGGGGATGTGGTAGATGCCGTAAGCATTGAAAAGGTACTTAGAGCCATTGGCCTAAAAACCGTTGAAACCCTGAATCCTTTAAACCTAAAGGCTTCAGTAGAAGCTGTAAAACGTATTACCAACGAACCAGGGGTTAAATGCATTATTTTCAAATCCCCTTGTATCGTTAAATACAAACCAACCAGTGGCAAAGCCCATGTGGACCCTAATAAATGTATATCCTGTGGCAAATGCATTAAAGAACTTGGCTGTCCTGCCATTATTCTTAAGGACAATAAAGCATTTATCGACGAAAGTCTTTGCACAGGTTGCACCCTTTGTCAACAAGTTTGCCCTGTAAATGCTATATCAGGAGGTGGTGGAAATGAGTAAAAATATCATTCTCTGTGGAGTCGGTGGTCAGGGAACCATCCTTGCTTCCAAGCTCATTGCCGCTGCTGCCATGAGCAAAAACATTCACGTAGAAACAGCTGAAACCATTGGTATGGCCCAAAGAGGTGGCAGCGTCTTTAGCCACGTAAGATTAGGCGATGACATCAATGGTCCTTTAATTGGAAAAGGCGAAGCAGATCTTATCATCGGTTTCGAACCAGGAGAGACTGTTAGACAATTACCATTTTTAAAAAAAGGTGGCGCCGTTGTGTGTAGCTCAAGACCTATCCATCCTGTAAGTGCGATGATTGGCCTTAGCACGTATAACGCCGACGATATGGTGTCATACTTAGAGAATCAGGTCTCTAATTTAACCATTGTAGATTCCTCCAAAGCCCTTGAGGATATTGGCAATTCCAAGGTCCTTAACGTGTTACTTTTAGGTGCTGCAGTAAAATCCGGGGAACTGGGTTTGGATACCGAAGATATCAGACACGCCCTTCACCTAAGACTACCTGAGAAACTTTGGGAAGTTAATGATAAGGCTTTAAATTACATACAATAGTTTTTAAAAGGAGTAAGCTTATGCAGATTAGTAAAGAACAGTTAGAACTGGTAAATAATCAGGTAAAACGCCTGATACAATCCGACAATTTTTATGGAAAGAGACTAGAAGAGGCCGGTATATCCCAGGTTACTTCCCAGGAAGAATTTTTAAAACTTCCATTTTCCCAAAAACAGGACCTTAGAGATGCCTATCCTTTAGGACTTATGGCCGTTCCCGAAGAAGAGGTTGTAAGAATCCACTCATCATCAGGTACCACCGGAACTCCTGTTATCATCCCTTACACAGCAAAAGACGTTGATGACTGGGGCGAAATGTTTAAAAGATGCTACGAAACAGCCGGCATCACCAACAAGGACAGAGTCCAGATTACACCAGGCTACGGCCTGTGGACTGCTGGTATTGGTTTCCAAAACGGCGTAGAAAAACTCGGTGCCATGGCTATACCAATGGGACCCGGCAATACCAAGAAACAGCTTCAATTCATGGAAGACATGAAAAGTACTGTAATATGCGCCACTTCTTCCTATGCCCTTCTCTTAGCAGAAGAAATTGCCAAAGAAGGCATTCAGGATAAGATACATTTAAAGAAAGGTGTCATTGGTTCCGAGCGCTGGGGCGAGAAGATGCGTAACCGTATTAAAGGTGAGTTAGGAATTGAAATCTACGATATTTACGGCCTTACGGAAATATATGGACCAGGTATTGGAATTAGTTGTAAATATGAATGTGGCATGCATTATTGGGACGACTACCTTTACCTTGAAATTATCAACCCCGAAACTGGAGAAAACGTTCCAGACGGGGAGTGGGGTGAAATAGTTATCACCACCCTGGTTAAAGAAGGTGCTCCTCTTATTCGTTTTAGAACTCACGATATATCCAGAATTATTCCTGGAGAATGTGCATGTGGTTGTAAATATCCTAGAATAGATACAGTTATGGGACGTTCTGATGATATGATGAAGATTAAAGGTGTAAATGTATTCCCTAAACAAATCGAAGAGATTCTTGGAACCTTTGAAGACTTATCCAGTGAATATCAGATTCGTATCTCTCACCTTGATGGTCGTGACACAATGCGTATCTACGTTGAGGCCACAACCGGTCATGTGGACTTTGCAGATATGGCAACTAAAGTGTCTCAGGCTGTAAAAGCAAAGATTGGATTTACACCTATAGTTAAAGTGGTTGAATTAGGTGTCCTTCCTAGATCCGAAAAGAAATCAAAACGTGTTATTGACGAAAGATTCCAGTAATATCCTATAAAACAAGGGACTGTGGCATATGCCGCAGTCCCTTTTAATCACTCTTCTTTTAATAGTTCATTATAAACATCTCTTTTGGACACTCCTCTGTCCTTTGCCACCTGTTTCATGGCGCTCTTCTTATCCATCCCCTGCTCCAGATATAGATTCATGTGTTCTGTTAATTCCATATTCATCCAATTATTTTGTTTTTCTATCTCATCTTTTTCTCTGTCTCTTCCTTCAATTACCAAAACATATTCTCCACGAGGGTCATTAACTTCGTACATTTTAATTGCATCCTCTATGGTTGTATAAATGTTTTCTTCATACTTCTTGGTAATCTCACGACAAAGGGAAATTTTTCTATTTCCTAAGTGTTTTAATAACTCTTTTAGAGTATCCTTTAAACGATGAGGTGCCTCATACATAACTATTGTTCTAGTCTCCGCCTTTAATTCCTCAAGAATCATCTGTCTTTCTTTTTTATCCCTTGGCAAAAATGCTTCAAAAGAAAATCTCCTTGTTGGTAGACCTGACATTGTAAGAGCTGTTATACATGCTGCAGGTCCCGGTAGGGAGCTCACTTCTATTCCCGCTTCAACACACTGCCTGCAGATTTCCTCTCCCGGATCTGATATTCCCGGAGTTCCTGCATCTGTTATAATTGCTACATTTTTTCCTTTTTGAATCTCTCCTACTAAATATCTGGCTTTATCAACTTTATTATATTCATGATAACTTGTCATAGGTGTATGTATGTCAAAATGGTTCAAAAGTTTTATACTGTTTCTGGTATCCTCAGCTCCTATTATATCCACTTCTTTAAGTGTTCTTATAACTCTGTATGTTATATCTTCCAGATTTCCTATAGGAGTGGCACATAAGTATAGTTTTCCGCTCATAAATTCTTCTCCTTGCAAAATTTAAACATAAAAAATCCTGACAGCCTTCCTGCCAGGATTTTAATTTATACTTTAAATACTCCCTTTAAAATTACAACTAATTCTTATTTTTTATATATTTAAAGCCCTTCTCTTAACTTATGTCAAGATTATATCATACCAACCATGACAAATTAGTGACAAATATCTTGAGAATTTTAAGTTTTATTCCTGGTATATTTTTTTTATTTGGTCTGTGTATTCATTTACCCCTTTATATACTATAATCGGAGCTTCCAGCTTCATCATGGGTTTTCCACCTCTAATTCCTTCAATCAATACCATATTTGCATCCTTGTCTGCATATGGATGCACAAATCTCATACGTTTGGGCATTAGATTTTTATTTTTCATAACTTCAATTATCTCTACAAGCCTGTGAGGTCTGTGAATCATATAAAATCTTCCCATTGGTTTTAATAATTTTGTGGCGTTTTCTATAACATCCTCCAAGGTACATAATACCTCATGTCTGGAGATTGCCTTCGCTTCATCCGGATTCTTTAATCCATGGGTGTCATTCATATACGGCGGATTAGATGTCACAACATCAAAAGAAGCTTTCCTAAATATATGGGAAGCTTCTTTAATATCACCTGTGACTATCTCTATATCATTTTCAAGGTTGTTATACTTTACACTACGACCGGCCATCTCAGCCATATCTTCTTGAATCTCAAGACCTGTAAAGTGTTCACCCTTTGTTCTTGCCTTTAACAGAATCGGTATAATTCCTGTACCTGTTCCAAGATCAATGGCTACTTCTCCTTCCTCAACCTTTGCAAACCAAGATAAAAGTACTGCGTCCATTCCAAAACAAAACTTTTCTCTGTTTTGAATTATCCTGTAGCCATTTCTTTCCAAATCATCTAATCTTTCCCCAGGCCTTAGATAATCCGACTCCTTATCATAGATATTAGTCATTTATCTTTGAATTTCCTTCCTTACGCTCTAGGGCTTCAAGTTTCTTTAATTCCTTAAGGTCCTCTTCACTTTCTTTCTGTTTCTGCTTTTTCTTTTTCTTGAATTTCAGTTCAGATACCTTATATTCTCTGAGTTCTTTCTCTTCGTTTATCTCAACGATAACCTTTGCCGTCTGTCTAAGGACGTTGGTATTTTGTACTTCACCCTGTAGTCCGTCCAAAGTAGTTACTTTATCTCCAATAACCGGCATCTTGCTTTCAAGATATTCATATGTTTCCTGTTCATTTTTCAGGCAACACATCAACCTTCCACACACACCGGATATCTTAGTTGGATTAAGAGAAATGCTTTGTTCCTTAGCCATTTTAATGGAAACAGGTGCAAAGTCCGTAAGAAATGTAGAACAACACAGTGGTCTTCCACATATTCCATAACCGCCTCTTATCTTAGTTTCATCTCTAACTCCTATCTGGCGAAGTTCTATTCTTTTTCTAAATACCGCTGCCAAATCCTTAACCAATTCTCTAAAATCTATCCTACCATCTGCTGTAAAGTAGAATAATACTTTATTATTATCAAAAGTAAACTCAGCTCCAATGAGTTTCATTGGAAGTTCATGCTTTTTAATTTTTTCTAAGCATATATCAAAAGCCTTCTTTTCCTTACTTTTGTTTTCCTCATACAACTTGTCATCTTCTAAAGTTGCTACTCTTATAACTGATTTTAATGGAGGTTGCACGCTTTCCTCTGTCACTTCTCTTCTTCCTAGTACAACGCTACCGTACTCCACTCCTCTTGCAGTTTCCACAATGACATGGTCACCTTTGTTTATTTCTAACATTCCTGGAGAAAAATAATAAATCTTTCCAGTTTTTCTAAATCTTACACCTATTATCGTTATCATTTTATCTATATACCACCATTTATTTATTTTTATATGTTGTCACGTATAGTAAGATACAACAATTCTATCGTAACGTCAAAGTTAACATTTGCTCTTAATCTTATTTTTGCTTTATATAATGCATTCAAAATTTCTTCAACGCCCGAATACGTAGTGCTTTCTGCGTATTTTCTTATAGTTGAATACTCATCTTTAAACATAAGCTGATTAGGATCTTGACTTGCTTTGAATACCAACAAATCTCTAAACCATAATATCAAGATATCTATAAATTCTTCATATGAAAACTTATATTCTTCCATATGCTTAACTGCTGCTACCACTTCATAACTTGGCATATCTTTTATATGTTTTAAAAGGTTTATCACCTCTGTTATCATTCCGCCAAATTCCTCTGAAGTTGCAAGTTCTTTAGCCCTTCCTAAATTTCCTGCTGCAAATCCTGCAGCCACCTCTGCCTGATAATCTACAATTCTTTCAATCTTCATAAGATACTCCTTAATGACCTCTTTTCTCAAAGGTCTCATGTCTAGCTTGATGCATCTTGATTTTACCGTGGGAAGCATCCTTTGTTCGTTGCCTGTTAAAAGAAGAATAACTGCGTATTCCGGTGGCTCCTCTATAGTTTTTAGTATAGCATTCTGGGCTTGCTGATTCATAAGATCTGCCTCGGATACTATATACACCTTGTGACTGTAACTATATGGCCTTAAGGAAACATCATTTACCAACTTCTCCCTTACCAATTCTATACTCATAAGATTTGGCTTATCCGGTTCTATATAGATAATATCCGGATTGTTGTCTGACATGGCCTGTATGCAGCTTTTGCATTTCATACAAGGTTCGATTCCCTTTTCCTGACACAAAAGTGTCATGGCAAATGCTTTGGCTACCGTTTTCTTCCCCATGCCCTTGTCACCATTTATAATGTATGCATGACTGATTCTGTCCGCCTGTATCCCTTTTTTAAAATGATTTTTTATATGTTCATTTCCAAGAACGTCAGCAAATCCAGCCATTATACACTCCTCTTTTTAATGTCTCTCCTGATTTCCTCATAACACTCTTTCAGGTTATGATTGTCATAGTATTTCTTAACACCTAGACGTCTTAATACATCCGGTTTAAAATCATCATTATCTGCCAGATATCTTCTGCACATTTCCGCATAATCCGGACTAATCTGCTGTCTTTCTCTGGCAAGTGCACGAAGTATTCTCTCACTGTCTTCAACAGTTACATATATTGGAACTATTACTTCTTTTCCAAAATAATCGCATAAGGATCTATACGAATCCGGAGTTCCTATTAATACATAATTATTTTCTGAAAGATCTATACTTCCATCATCTACAGTAAAGTAACTCCAATTGCCCTGTACAGTCTTGTACTCTCTCTTTTCCACTACTTTACCGGAAGCTTCAAGGGCTGCTAATCCCTCTTCATCTGTAAAATGATACTGCACACCATCCTCTTCCCCGTTTCGCTTAGGTCTTGTGGTGTAACTTGTAACTTTTTTCAAGTTCAGATCTCCATCCTTTACAAGCATATTGTAAATGGTATCTTTTCCTGTAGCACTTTTTCCCATGATACAAAATATCTTGTGACTGAGACTCTTTTCTCCTAAACCTTCCTTTGGGTTCACCATTACATTTAGGTATTGTATAGACTCATCTTCCGGTCCAATTACAGTTATACCTGCTTCCTTGTACCTTTCTATTAACTCTAAATGATTGGCAGTGATTATTTCTCCCGGAGCTATAATTGGTATTCCCGGTGGGTACGCCATTACATACTCTGAAGATACGGAACCCAGGGTGTTCTTTATACTTACTTTCTGTTTTGCAGAACTCATTGCTTCGTAAATACTTACGCGATTATCTATATTTTGAATTTCGTAAATATTTTTCTTACTTAGCGATTCTCTGCTTGCCTGACTATCTAATTCCACAAGTCCTGTAAACAAGCTCATTATACCATCCTGGCTATCCAATGGAGACGTCATTGCTATACAATAATCAATGGATGCCATTTCTAACTGAACATGGGACTTCGTTCTAAGATAATCATATACGTATTTACCCGTTAAATTAGTTCCTCTTGTGGAAATAACCAGTTTTGATATATCCAAATCAAATACATTGTTTCTTCCTACAATTTCCGTTCCCATTACCTTTATATAATTAAGGGAACTGGCATATTCTTTAAATTTATCAATGAGCCTGATTTGTTGTTCAAATAATGCAGCACCATTTTCTTTCATGGTGTTCATACACTCATCAATACTTGCAAGTAATACATATGATGGCGAACTTGTCTCATATATATCTATTGCTGACTCTAGTTTATTTTTTTCAACTCTGCTACCTTTAACATGCATTATTGCTGTCTGTGTAAGAGCTGGCAAAGTCTTGTGTAAACTTTGTATTACTATGTCTGCGCCTAATTCCAGGGCTGACTTTGGAAATGCCAGATGATGTCCAAAATGCGCTCCATGGGCTTCATCCACAATAAGTGGAATGTCTCTGGAATGGGCAATTTCCGCAATTTTTTCAATGTCAGATACTATACCTTCATAGGTTGGCGAAGTGATTATAATAGCCTTGGCATCTTCATTATTTTCTAAAGCTCTTTCTATTTTAAACGAACTAATCCCACCATTTATGCCATATTGTTCAACTACGTCCGGCTGAATATATACCGCTTTTAATTCATTTACATAAAGAGCATTATACACTGATCTATGGCAATTCCTTGCCACAATAACCTTATCTCCATGATTAGTTACTGCATTAATAGCTGCTAAAATACCACAAGTTGAACCATTTACTAAGAAATATGATTCATCTGAACCAAAGATTTCCTTGGCCTGGTCCATGGCATTTCTAATTATTCCTTCTGGATGATGTAAATTGTCAAATCCATCAATCTCTGTAATATCGTAAAGATACGGATTTTCTGAATCTGTCACCTTTCTCTTATGCCCCGGCATATGAAATGGATAATCCCCCGACTCCCCATATTTCACTAGCTTTTTGTATAAATCCGACATGCATCCACCTTCTCTTCTCTTTAATATATCTTATTTGTTTGAAGTAAATAAAATGACCTGAATACCTAACTCCTTAAATACATTTATCATAGCTTTTCTACTTCTGTCATCACATGAGCAAAGTACGTTATCTAAAAGTATAGGTAACTTAAGTCCTTCATCATTTATCTTTTCGCAAACAGCTATTCTCATACATAAGTATGCCATCTGAGCCTGACCTTGACTTAAATATTTCCAGTTTATATACCTGCCAACATCTTCCAATTTGTAATAAACCTGTCCATCTTCCCCAAGAACAATTCCGCTACATTCCTTTGCCCATACCTTGTTAACAAGTTCTGTAACTCTGTCACTCACCGGCTGCCATACGTCATTTCTGGCATCTGTTACTTTGTTTTTTAATTCTTTATGCTGTTTTACAAGTTCATTATATCTGGCTATAAGCTCATTTCTCTCATCCCTGATAGCTTCAATATCTTCTTCGACCTTGTCAATGTCTTCCCTCAACTTGGCAGCTAAATCCACATCATAGTCATAATCTTCATAAGACCTGATTTTAATTCTGCTAATTAATGTTACAAACATACATATAGCTATAACTACAAGTCCAATGATTACGTATCCCGCTGCACTGCTTCCATGTTTTACGAATAAATATATGGATATACCAAGCACTGCTACAAAGGCAAGTATTGTCAATACTCTGAAAATATTGTAGGTCAATGTATATTTATCAATAGCTCTGTCTAAATAATCTTCTACATCTTCCCCTTCTCTTAGCCTATCCTGACTAAATCCGGTAACATCTTCAAGCTCCTTCTCAAGATTTCTAAGTTCATCTTCCTTAGCTTCCATGTCATTAGTTACATCCACTATCTTTCCGGAAGCTCCTCTTTTAGATTTTAACTTTTCAATCTCTGTGGTAAGTTTCTTCAATCCTCCTACGGATTCGCCACTTCCCTTTAATTCCATATCCGTAAGCTTGGAGAATAACCCTGTTACAACATCTCCCTGCTCTACTTTTTTATATTCATCTCCAAAGAGAGAATTTTCAAATTCCTCTTTGTTTACTTTAAGGAAATAATCTCCTATCTCTTTATCTGATGGGAAATTTAACTTAGTTGATGTGGCAACTTCCACCACACTAACCGTGTCTTCTCCTCTAGTTTTACCAAAACATTTCTCTACAAGATAATCTTTTCCATTTACCTCAAAGGTCATGGAGCCGGCCATGGCAGAACCGTCTAGTGGTCTGAATTTTAATCTTGGATTTCTGTGTAAGTCTTTACTCTTGGTTGTAGTTCCATAAAGCATCATCATAATAAATGCCATTACTGTACTTTTTCCAAAACCATTTTCACCGTATATACAATTATATCCGTCGGTAAAATCTAATTTAAAATTCTTTAATCCACCGAAACCTTTTATATTAATATTTTTAATAATAAAGGAGTTGTTAGCTATATCACCGTTGTTGGTCATCGTTTCTTTTACAGCACGCTTCCTTACGGTTTTATCCTCTACCATTTCCATTTTTATTTCTTCTTTTACCTGTGTGTTATCAATAATATTTACGCAGTACACAGACATTAACTCATCTTGAATCTCTTTAATTCGAAGTTTACTCTTAACTTCTCCCTTTAATACTATTCTATAAAGGTTTTCCTCAAATTCACTTCCGGCATCTTCCTTCATTTTCTGAAGTATGATTCTAACAAGTCCTTTTTCCGGAGTTCTTCCAATTCTTAACAAATCAATACTTGTAAGATCCATGGAATAGCTATAATAACTTCTTTTTCCTATTTCAACATATCTCAAATTCACTGAATTCTTTGAAACAGTTCCCACATACACACCATGAACTCCAGTTTCCTTAAAGTTAAGGGCTTGAGGGCTTCCGCAATAAGCGTAAGATGTATTTCCTGCCTTCTTAATCTGTTCAGGTTTATGAATATGTCCAAGGGCTAAATAGTCCAAGCCTGATGCTTCTATATCTTTAAGTTTTATTGGATTATATCCCTCTCTATTTCCAACTGTTCCATGAATAACACCAATACCAACTATGTCCTCTTGAAGATTTCTTCTAACCACCTTAGGTCTAAACAAGGAATCATTCATTCTGGCATCTTCAAATCCTGCACCAAATACTCTAACCAATCCTTCATCATATTCCATTTCAAAATAATCCATCTCTCCATCGAATACGTATACATTCTCACAGGAATTGATTATATCGTCATAGAAGCAATCCTCCGAATAGTAATCATGATTTCCCGGTGCAATAAATATGTCAATCTCCGGAATTCTTCTGAACTCCTTTATAACAAAATTCACCAGTTTTTTTCCAGGATTCTCATCTTCAAACATATCCCCGGCAATAAGCAATATTTCTACTTTTTCCTTAATTGCCAGATTAATTATATCGTGGAATGTTTCATTTAATTCCATGCTTCTTGGTGTCTTATCGTTATCTTTTGTTTTTATTTCTTCGTCAGCAAATTTATATCCCAAATGCAAATCTGCTGTGTGTAAAATTTTGATATTTTTCATATTATTTTGTTCTTCCAAAAATCAATTTCTTTTCAGGTTCCTCATGCAAAGGTCTTTCACCTCTGCTAATTTCTTCTTTTTTAATTCTTTCTATGAACTCTTCTTTTGTCACTGCCTTACTGAAGTAATATCCCTGATAGTAATCGCATCCTACCTCTTGTAAAGCCAACATCTGCTCTTGTGTTTCAACAAATTCTGCCAGAACTTTAAAATCAAGGGATTCTGCTAAGAATACTATTGATGAAACAATATCCTTACTTCTTTCATTAACCATCATATCTTTAACGATGGCTCCGTCTAATTTGACTATATCAAAATGATTGGACTGCAGATATTTTATCGACGTTGAGCCCATTGAAAAATCATCAATTGCTATTTTGTATCCTAATTTCTTAATTTTATCTAAAATTGATGCAAATTTATTATCTGATTTGATGGCCATCTGTTCAGTTACTTCGATACAAATTTCTCCATCTACCAGAGAATAATCTTCCTTTAAATTTTTAAGGAATGTTACAAAATTCGTTTCAAATAAGGTTGCTATCGTTACATTTATAGAAATCTTATATGAACGTTTTGTCTCTTTTTTAAGTCTTGCATAATCCTTTGCCGCTGATATAAATACAGACTTTTCCAGCTTTGTCAATTCTCCGGACTCTTCTGCAAGCTTAACCACCAATGGCGGATAAATATATCCGTGAACCGGATGTTTATATCGAAGTAATGTCTCTGCACCTATACAAACCTTATCATTGTCATATTGTAACTGGTAAAATATTTCCATATCCTTGTGGGCAATTGCTTCTTTTATATCCGCTGCAAGTCCCTTTGCTAAGGCTCCAACAGTACCTTGTAATTCCAACAGTTTTATCGGTTGTTTCTCTGCTTCTGCCTGCTGAAGAATTGAAGTAAGTTCTTTCATTCTTGTAGCTTCGCTTCTTCTCTTTGCTTTGTCATACATTACAACAAACGGCGCATATATTGCAGCTCCCAGTACAACTATCATTAGCTGCAAAAGTACACCTTTATACGACCCTGTAAGCTGGTATCCACTTATAAATACAGGGGTTGTTTCTGATATCTGTATTGTCTCATCTATTCTTGGAACAATATTGAATTTGAATGCTCCATAGGATAAACAATAAGCCAATGCCGGTGTAACTATAAATGGCGCCAACAAATAGAAATTATAGATTGCCGGGAATCCGTATATCAATACATCACTTATATTAAAAATCGTTGGTATTACAGATATCTTTGCAAGATTTCTATTTATCTTTCGTTTTCCAAATACGAATACTGATATTAGCAAACATATAGCTGCTCCGTATCCACCAATCATTACAAAAGAATTGAAAAATTGATCTGTAAGGATGTGTCCTGCATTTCCCGATGCCAATTGAGATTCCACATATCCTGTTGGTTTAGACCAGAACATATTTTCTGAAGCCGCTGCAAGTATATCTTTATTCTGAACTCCCATGAATCCCAACAAACTTGCGATTACAACATAGAATAATCCGTTGAAAAATCCTGCTGTTTTTCCCCGGAACACAAATGCTAATAAAAGCAATATCAACTCATACAAACTGTCAATCTCTGGTATAAAAGAAATCAATGTATTAAATATCGCTGTCATTATTATAAGAGTTGCAGCCGGAATTATAGCCAATACGGCGTCATTAAATTCCAAATCCAAACCATCTGCATACATTCTAAAAGGAATCTTCAAATTTCTAATTATTATCATATATAACCTTGGAACTATTATACTGACAATTACTGCTATGAATAAGCCTTTTATACTTAATGGTGTAGTGTTAATATAATCATCCATAATATTCACACCTGAAAGTATAATAAAACTTACGCATGTCGTCATAGCTCCAATAAATACGTAGTTTGACTTTGCATGTTCACTTCTTAATAAACAAACAGATATGGATAACGTTGCAAATATAGATAATAATCCATAACAAGCAGTATGTATCAAAGTAAGAATTGTATAAAAGACGCCTCCAAAGGCATTTTGTAACCATTCATTATATGCATTTATAGGAAAATCTCTTATGATTACAGCAAATGCTCCCACCATAAGTATTGGAAGTATCAACACAAGACCTCTTCTTATTGCACTTATGGTTTTGCTATTATCAACTCTTCGAAGAATCGCTTTTCCAATCTTACTCATTAAGGATCTTTTTTCTTCCATAATATCCATCATACTCCTATAAACATCGTCAACTAAAGGTTGATGACATTTAATGGGCGCAAAAAAGCGCCCATTTCATTTTTTACTATTTCTTTTTCTTCTTAACTGTTCTTCTTATAGGTTTTCTAATCTTAAGTTCAGGCGTTCTCATAATAATAGATTCAAATCCCTTAAGGTCTACAGTTAATTTATAATCAAATCCAAAGATTTGCTCGCCTTCTGGCATCTTCTGTGCTGTATATGTTGCTCTGTTAACTCCATATACATCGTCTGTGCTTAATTCTACAACGTAATCTCCCGGATTTGGAACACCGATTACATATTCTCCTCTCTCAATCGGAGTAAAGTTACATACAAATACTAAACTATCGTTATATGTATCCGGTTTCTTTCTTATGAAACTAAATACGGAATTATCTGCATCATCCGGATTAATCCATTTAAATCCGTCATATCCCTTTGTTTCGTAAGCATACATTACAGGATTGTCTCTGTATAAATGAAGTAATCTCTTGAAGAATTCTTTAATATTTGCATGAAGCGGATCATCAAGTAAATACCAGTCAAGGCTTCTATTCTCTGACCATTCCTCTCTCTGTCCAAATTCCTGTCCCATAAACAAGAGTTTCTTTCCTGGCTGACCAAACATAAAGCAATATGCTGTCTTTAAATTAGCTGCCTTAGTATCTAAATCTCCAGGCATCTTATAAAACATAGATTTCTTAAGATGAACTACCTCATCATGAGAAAGTACATCTATAAAGTTCTCACTGAAGCAATATGTCATATTAAATGTCATCTTATTATGATTGAACTTCTTAAAATATGGATCCAACTGTACATAATCAAGGAAATCATGCATCCATCCCATGTTCCATTTAAACTTAAATCCGAGTCCACCATCTTCTGCTCTCTTGGTAATATCAGGCCATGCTGTTGATTCTTCAGCAATAAGATATGCTCTAGGATTTCTCTTTTCCATGATACTTGTAAGATGTTTAAAGAATTCCATAGCTTCAAGGTTACCATTTCCACCGTATCTATTTGGAACCCACTCTCCATCTCTTCTTCCGTAGTCAAGATAAAGCATTGATGCTACTGCATCTACTCTAAGAGCATCTATATGAAACTTTTCAATCCAGAACAATGCATTTCCAATAAGGAAGTTCACTACTTCTGTCTTAGAGTAATCAAATATCTTTGTTCCCCAGTCCCTCTGTTCACCTTTTCTACTATCTGCGTATTCGTAACATGGACCACCGTCAAACCAGGCAAGTCCATGTTCATCCTTAGGAAAATGTGCCGGTACCCAATCAAGGATTACACCTATTCCCAACTGATGAAGATAGTCAATCATATACATGAAATCTTTTGGTTCTCCATATCTTGATGTTGGGCAATAATATCCTGTTACCTGATATCCCCAGGACTCATCTAACGGATGTTCTGATATACCCATAAGTTCAACATGTGTGTATCCCATTTCTTTTACATAATCACCTAACTCGTGAGCTAACTGTCTGTATCCGCAGAAACCATCTACGCTATATGAAAAATCTTTTTTCCATGATCCTAAATGCACTTCATAAATAGCCATGGCAGAATCTACTATCTTATCTGCATTTTTGTTTTGGCTCTTTATCCATTTGTCATCGCCCCATTCATAACCTTCAATATTGGTTATCTTTGAAGCATTTCCAGGTCTCATTTCTGATCCGTTTCCGTAAGGATCAGCTTTGTAATGTGTTGTTCCATCTGGCCCAGTTATTGCATATTTGTACAAATGACCTTCATATACTCCCGGTACAAACCTCTCCCAAATACCTGACGATCCAAGACGATCCATAATATGAATATATCCATTCCAATCGTTGAAATCTCCAACTACACTAACAGCTCTGGCTTTTGGAGCCCATACTGCAAAGTATGTACCTCTTACCCCATCAATCTCCATTACATGTGCGCCGAGCTTTTCATATATTTCGTAGTGTGAGCCTTGTCCAAAGAGATATCTGTCTGTTTCTGTAATTACGTTCATTGCTACACCTCTCTATCCGAACAAATTCAGATAATTAGCATTATCTGTTTGCTCTATTATAGTTTATTAAACAGCCCTCCAGTATAATACTGCGTTCGTGTTCTGTTAACTCTCCCAAATGAAGTTCAAACTCTTTAAGTCCGTCTTCTTTTACCACATATGCTTTTACAACATCTACCTTATCTTGAATGGCTTTCAATACATTTGGTACGAATAAATAATCGCCATTTGTAAATGGAAGTTCTTCGCTATCATACAAGAATGGTAGCATTCCCCAGTTTATAAGGTTTGAACGGTATCTCTTAGTCGCATATTCCTGTGCAATATTAGCCCATCCACCTAATACCTTCTGACATGATGCAGCCTGCTCTCTTGCGGATCCATCTCCCGGTTTTACAGCATATATTGTGCTTCCAATACCTGTTTTTGTCTCATCTATATCAAATTTTTCTTTGATTTTCGCAATTACGCTTTCTATCTCTGGAAGTGCATCCACAATACTTTCTCCAGCTTCTCTTGCCTTTTCAGCCGCTCTTACTTCTTTTGCTCTTCCCACATACTCAGGATCTTTTCTTGATAAAGCAAATTCAGCAAGTCCCTCAGGGTTTGATCTATATGAAGATGTCTCTCCTGATGGGATAAGTTCATCTGTTGTTGTAACCGGATCATGTATCTCAGAAACAACTTTTAAAATCAAATCATCTGTAAGATGTGGCATCTTTGGCCAATCCTTAATGTTTGGCCCAAATTTAACTTCAACACTTTCATCCGCCACTCCATGACTATCAAATACTCTTCTGTCATAGATTGTCTTATCAAAATGATACTTTGGATTAGTATATTCCATATCTAAATCTGTAGCTGGTGTAAGGAATCCCTTATTTGCCGCTGTTGCAGCAATTGATCTGGCATCCATAAGAGCTACTGATGATATCTGTCCATTTTGTATCTTAGATCCTTCTCTGTTAGGGAAGTTTCTTGTAGAATGTCTTATAGACAATGCATTGTTAGCTGGTGTATCACCCGCTCCAAAACATGGTCCACAGAATGCGGTCTTAACAATTGCTCCTGTTTCCATGAGTTCTGCGAGTCTTCCGTTCCTTGCAAGCTCAATGTATATTGGTGTACTTGCAGGATATACGCTTAATGTAAATTCATCTGCTCCTATATCCTTACCTTTAAGGATATCTGCTGCTGCGCAAATGTTTTCGAATCCACCACCGGCACATCCGGCGATAATTCCCTGTTCTACATATAATTTTCCATCTACAATCTTATCTGTAAGTTTGTAATCAATCTTGTCACCAAAGCTTACCTTAGCCTTTTCTTCAACATCATGAAGAATGTCTTCAAGATTCTCATTCACTTCTTCAATTGTATATGCATTACTTGGATGGAATGGCATTGCTATCATTGGCTTAAGTTCGCTTAAGTTAATTGATACCACGCCGTCATAGTATGCAACTTCTCCCGGATTAAGTTCCTTGTAAGCCTCAGGTCTCTTATGAATATCATAGAATTCCTGAATCTTTTCATCTGTCTGCCAGATTGATGAAAGACAGGTTGTCTCTGTTGTCATAACATCTACACCAATTCTGAAATCAGCACTCAAATTCTTAACTCCAGGTCCTACAAATTCAAGAACTTTATTTTTAACATAACCATTTGCAAATACTGCCTTTATAAGTGCTATAGCTACATCCTGTGGTCCAACACCTTTAGCCGGTTCTCCATCAAGATACACTGCTATAACTCCTGGCATGTTAATGTCATATGTCTGAGATAAAAGCTGTTTTACAAGCTCTGGTCCACCTTCACCCATGGCCATTGTTCCAAGGGCTCCATATCTTGTGTGGCTGTCTGATCCTAAAATCATCTTTCCACCCTCTGCAAGCATCTCTCTTGCAAACTGATGGATTACCGCCTGATGAGGTGGTACATAGATACCACCATATCTCTTTGCACATGATAATCCAAACATATGATCATCTTCATTGATAGTTCCACCAACTGCACACAAACTGTTGTGGCAGTTTGTAAGAATATATGGAATAGGGAACTTTTCAAGTCCCGAAGCTCTTGCTGTCTGAATAATTCCTACGAATGTAATATCATGAGAAGTCAGTTTATCGAATTTAATCTGAAGTTTGTTCATATCTCCAGATGTGTTATGGTTTTTCAATATACCATATGCTATTGTATTCTTTGCTGCTTCTTCCCTCGAAATATATTTGGTACCTAACGCTGCCTTTGCTGCTTCCTCGTTGTCTGCCAGCACTATATCCTTGCCATTTACCAAATATGCTCCGCCGTTACTTAATGTTACCATATTGTCCTCCTAAATTATTCATGCACCTATTACCTAACAAAATTCTCGTTTTGTCACGACCTCAAAACTCCGAAAAATAGGCACACTAAGCTACAGTCCATTATACTAGGAAACTGCCGATTAATCAACAAAAAAGAGCCATGCACCAGATAACTCATCTGGCTCATGACTCTATTATTTTTAATTAATCAACTGTATATGGCATTAATGCAATATGTCTTGCTCTCTTAACTGCAACAGTTAATGCTCTCTGATGTTTTGCACAGTTTCCTGTGATTCTTCTAGGGAGGATTTTTCCTCTCTCTGATACATATCTCTTTAACATGTTTGTATCTTTATAATCGATAACTATTCCGTTTTCACCACAGAATGCGCAAACTTTTCTTCTTCTACGACCGCCTCTTCTTCTTGGAGCGTCGCCTCTATCTGACTTATTATATGGCATAATTTCTGCCTCCTTCTTACTTATATCCTAATTGATCAATACGCTACATACCATTTTAGTTAAATGGTAATCCTTCATCCTGAACTCCGTCCGGAATATTCATAAACCCGTCTGCAGCTGCTGCAGTTGGCTCAGGTCTTGATCCGCCAGCATTATCAAAGTCTCCTCCGTTACTGCTAGCTGCTGACTTGCTCTCTGCAAATTCAGCACTTTCTACTACAACGTCTGTTGTATATACTTTATTTCCATCTTTGTTAGTATAACTTCCAGTCTGGATTCTTCCCTCTACACAAAGTTTTGTGCCTTGATGACAATATTTTTCAATAAGCTCACCTGTTTTACCAAACGCTACACAATTGATAAAATCAGCTGTTGGTCCGTTGTCTCTTTTAAATCTTCTATCTACCGCTAAAGAGAATCTTGCCACTGCTGTAGAAGGCTCCCCTTGTGAGTATCTAACTTCAGGATCCCTTGTTAATCTTCCCATAAGTATTACTTTGTTCATACTCTTCTCCTCCTTAAGTCATTATTCTCGTCTTTCTATTGAATAAAATATTCAATAGAATCTTAGAATTATATCTGCAAAATTAATTAGTCTTCATCTTCTCTAACACATAAGAATCTGATAACTTCTTCCATAATTCTAATAGCGTCCTCAACTTCTGCTGGAGTAGTTGACTCTGACTCGAATTTGATGAAGTAATAATATGCTTCTCTCATCTTCTGGATTTCGTAAGCTAATCTCTTCTTACCAGCATCTTCAACACCTGTTACAGTGCCTCCGAAACGCTCAATGTAAGCTTTAACCTTATCAAGAGCTGCTGTTCTCTCATCCTCTTCGAGTTTTGCGCTAAGAACTACTGCTAATTCATATTTGTTCATGCGTATGTACCTCCTTTTGGTCTCTGGCCCTTTACGTACTAAAGAGCAAGGTTTAAATAATATATCACGAAATGTAACTTTAACATAAATAAAATTTTAATGCAAGGTTATTTACGAAATTATTTATTATGAATTTTAGGCAAAAAAAGGAATTGTTTTCCTCTCAAAGAAACAATTCCTTTTATGCTTTTCCCTTTTTCTCAATTGGCATACCTCTGTTCGTATATATGCCTCTTTCTTTATCTATTCTCTCTCAAAACATATATTTTACATAAATAAATCTACTACAAATTCACAAAAAAGTCAAACTTTTCACCATTTTTAAACCACTTTGGATGATTTATCATTTCGGTCTTTCATAGCTATAATAGCTACCGTTGCACCAAGAAAAACTACTATCTCCGGTATCAACATAATTTTCATCTCATGCACTATCAACCATAGGAATTTATTCATAAATGCCTCTATGTTCTCAGACTCCAATCCCATATCCGTTATTAGCTTTTCATGATTTACAGAATTAAGATACTTAGACTGAATATTTATACATACATTGGAAATTATAATATAAAACAATGTACCCCATAGTATTTTATATTCTTTGAATTTCTCAGCCACTGCAACAGCTGTATTTCCTTTTGCTATTCCACTAAGCATCCACACTGCAATATATATTATAATCAGCACAATGAGTTGTTCTCTGTAAATGCTGTATTTTGCATAGTGATCCATTCTTCCAAGGAATTTACTTATACCTTTAAATGCCGGACTCCTTCCAAATATTAATTTCACAACAAAATAATCCACCACTAAGAATGCCATGTAAATTGCCATGCCACAAAAGCAGTTTATAAAATGTTTTAATATGGTTGTTTTGTGCATGTAATTATTAATAGCTAAAACAATGATTATATACCTGGCCATAACTGCTAATAGCAAAAAAACTGCCACTACAAGAATATAACCCGGTATGGTTCCTGGGCACTCCTTTATATAATCCAGCATCTCGTGAATATACTTCAATTTTCATTCCTCCTAATTTTTTTGTATTTTTCTGCTTAACAATACAAGAATTTCTTTTTCCAAACAATTCTCTCGTTTTTTTATTTCTTTGTCAACACCGTCTAAATAAAAGAAAAGAAGCAGGTTAGCATTATACCTGCTTCTTTATAAAAGAGATTTATTATTAATATGATAATTGGCTATTTTATTCTGCATCTATTCCTTCTGTTTCATATATGAATTTAACACTGGAACTTGCGCCATCTTTTGCATCTGTAAATATATCATAATCCTTAGATATCTCTGTAAGTCCTTTTACTCTATCTTCTAGAGATACTAAATCATTTTTTACAAAATCTGATATTTCATCTACACCGCTATCAGAGAATTCATTTACTCCGTCACTTAACTGGGTTGCACCTGTTGATAACTGGCTTGCCCCATCTTTAAGCTGTGTACCACCATTTATAAGCTTTGCTACATCTTCGTTAGTTGTACTTGTTCCTGTATAGAGTGTGTTAATTCCTGTTGATAATTGAATTGCACCAGAATTCAATTTTTCTATTCCTGGAACAAATTCTGTAGAGAAACCTGTAAGTAATGTACTAATTCCTGTGTATAGTTTATTGTTACCATTTGCCAACTGTAAGGCACCATCAGCTATCTGATTTACTCCACTTGTTAAGTCTACCATTTTTCCATTAAGTGTACTAGTACCTAAAGCCAGTTTTGAAGAGCCATCTTTTAGCTGATTTGTACCATCTTCCAACTGAGTAGCTCCAGCTGCCAGACTTGAAGCTCCTGTACTTATGGAATTAACAGCTCCTGCAACTGTTGTAGTATCAGAACTTCCTGCTGTTCCTATGGACGAAGCCAATGTTTGTGCTCCACTTGCCACTGCTTGTGCTCCATTTACCAATCCTGGATTAGTTGTACTTCCATCTCCGTTCATACCAGCCTGTATCTGAGCCGTTCCATTTGCCACTGCCTGAGCTCCTGTTTCAAGAGCACCTAGCGACTCAGACATTGTCATTCCGGTTGTCTCATTTGTAGCTGTCATGTTAGTTAAAATATTCTGTATTGCTGCATTTGCTCCTGTTAATTGCTGAATTCCTGCATTTAACTGTGCTAATTGCGTGCTGTATGTTGTTATTTCCTCCTGAGTTAAAGCTTCTCCTGTTGTTGGACTTATTCCCCCATTTAAAACTGCTGTCAACTGATTAACCTGCTGTGTATATGTTTCTATCTGGCTTTGGTTAGTTGTAAGGGATGTTTGTAATTGTCCCACCATTGCATTTAACTCTTCACTTATCTGAGCCACTCCATCTGCCACCTGTTTTGAACCTGTGGCAAGACCTGGGTTAGTGGCTGTTCCATCTCCGTTAATACCTGCTTGTATCTGAGCTGCGCCATTTGCCACGGTCTGAGCCCCTGTACTTAAAGTTAACGCTCCTGTGGATAGTGCTCCCATTTGACTGTTAAGTGTAGCTGCACCGTTACTTAGCGTTGTTGCTCCAGTATTCAGAGACTTTGCACCCTCTGATAAAGTTGCAACCCCTGTATCTAGCGTTGATGCACCATTTGCCAAAGCATTTACGGCACCGGCTACTGTATTGGTATCTGAACTTCCTGCTGTTCCTATGGAAGTCTGCAATTTAGCTACTCCTTCATTTAAAGCAGCTGCCCCATCTGATAGCTGTTTTGCACCTGTCTCTGCCCCATCATCTCCTGTTAGAGATCCTAGAATCGTATTGGCTCCTGTTAAAAGATCTGAAGTTCCATTTGTAAGAGCCGGCATATTGTCGTTTAGCTTTTTAGCTCCATCATTTACTGTTGTAACAAACGTATCTACACCACCTGCATAGGTATCAATACCATCCTTTAAGGTTGCAGAACCATCTTTTAACTGAGTTGCACCTTCAGAAAGTTGGGTTACTGCATCTTCTACCTCTCCAACTAATTCCTGTACGCTTTCTGCAGCATTTAATTCATCTGTATTAATAGATGCCATAAGATTTGCGCTACCAATAGTTAAAGTCATGCCCAGATTGAAATTAGTTGTATCTGCAGTTATCTCCACAGTATCACTAAAATCGACTACATCCTCTTCATCAAGCACTGAAGCTAAATCCAAATCTTCGTTGAGTCCCGGAAATGCCATTCCTATTACTACAAATCTATCTCCATCAGAGATTACTTTTCCCGAATTAACCTCTACATTTGTAAAATCCTCAGAATTCAACATAAGCCCTGATACCATTGTAAAAGGTACATACATTTCCGTATCTTTACCATTTACTTTTACCGTATTTTTTGCTTTATTTTCATAGTTGAATTTTATAGTTACTTTTCCACTTTTACCAGCTATCTCATCGGGAGTCATTTCCTTACCATCCAAAAGATATGTGATTTTTACATCCACAGGTAATTCTTTGTCGGTATTTCCCTGATAGTAAACATCTTCACCATTGGCATTCCAGGTAATAGTTCCATCACTGTTTTTCTTATAATCTGCGTCTGTCTTTACATTTTTTACATCCTCAAGGTCCGTCTTATCCTGTATAGTATCGGCACCCTCTTTATTTTTAAGCCAATCACTTACTACCTTCTTATCTACATTTCCGTTGGCATCGCTTACCACATAAACTGTCTCTTCTTTATCCTCACCAATTTCCGTAAAGCTAATGCTGTTTTCCAACTCTTCTTTTAACTCTTCCTTTGTATCTTCAGCCTTAACTTCTTTCTTTGTATTATCAAATGTGACGTATCCAATAACTGAAGTTGTAAGCACTGCAGCCAATGATATGGATGCTACCCTTAATATTCTTTTTCTCATATATATCTACCTCCATCTTACGCATTTATTGGCTTTGCTTTGCCACTATGTGTTTTATTCATGTTTTCTTTTTCCTTTGATTTAAATCCAACACTGGTTTTAACTATTACCTTGTCAAATATCATAAACATTGCCGGAAGTACCGTTGCTACGCATATAAAACTGATTATTGCGCCCCTGGCTAATAGAATACATATTGAACTAATCATATCAATGCTTGAATACATTCCAACTCCAAATGTTGCCGCAAAGAAGCTCATTGCACTGACAAATACTGACTGAAGGCAGGTAGACATAGCTGTCTGTACAGCATTTCTCTTGTCCGCACCATTTCTTCGCTCTTTTTTGTATCTGTTAGTTATAAGTATTGCATAATCTACCGTTGCACCTAACTGAATGGTTCCGATTACTATAGATGCTATAAACGGTAGCGTTGTATTTGTATATGCAGGTATTCCCATGTTGATGAATATGGCAAATTCTATTACAGTTACCAATAATACAGGTAATGACACCGATCTAAGCACCAATAGAATAATTATAAATATAAGTATGATTGACACTGCACTTACTCGTTTGAAATCGGTATCTGTTATCTTTATTAAGTCCTTGGTACATGGTGCCTCACCAATAACCATGGCACTGTTATCATATTCTTTTACTATTCCCTCTATTTCATTTATCTGATCGTTTACCTCGTCACTGGCCACCGTATATTTACTCATAAGAAGAGCTAACTTGTATTCGCCGTTATCCAACTCTTTACGAATGTTTGCAGGTATTACCTCGTCAGGTACTGCTGCACCTTTAATATTATCCAAGCCAGCTACTACATCCATTCCCTTTACATTTTCTATCTCTTTAAGCATCTTCCTGCCTTGAACCGAGGACAAATCACTGTCGTATAGAACCATGTAAGTTGTTCCCTGTTCAAAATCTTTTGCAAGTATTTCTTTTCCTTTTACGCTTTCGTATTTTGAAGGAAGGGTTCCTACCAAATCGTAATATACATCCGTATGTGTATATCCATATATTGCAGGTACTAAGATTACTAAAAACATCACCATCCATATGTAATATTTGTTAGTTACGAATTTTCCCATTCTTCCTATGTCCGGCATAAGTGGTTTATGTCTCGTTTTTTCAATAGCCTTGTCAAATATAAGAATCATAGCTGGCAATATTGTTACACAACTTATAACTCCAAGGATTACTCCTTTTGCCATTACAATTCCCAAGTCCACACCCAATGTAAATGTCATGAAACACATTGCTACAAATCCTGCCACCGTAGTAATTGAGCTTCCCACTACAGATACAAATGTAGCTGCAATAGCGTGAGCCATTGCTCTGTCATTATCTCCCGGATATTTTTCTTTATATTCGCTGTAGCTGTGCCACAGGAATATTGAATAGTCCAGGGTTACCGCCAACTGAAGAACCGCGGTAAGTGCCTGCGTTATAAATGAAATCTCCCCCGAAAAATAGCAGGTTCCCAAATTGTAAATTATTGCCATTCCTATACTTAACAGAAAAAACAACGGAACCAAAAATGAGTCCATAGTTACTGATAGTACAATTACCGATAACAAAGCTGCAATTCCTACATAAGCCACTGCTTCTGTGTTGCATATAGTTTTGATGTCTGCAACCACTGATGACATTCCACTTTGAATAACTTCCTTGTTAGTTACCTTATCTATCTCTGTTATGGCATTTAACGTTTCATCATCTGAGGATCCAGTATCAAAAGTTACTATAAAAAATGTACTTCCTGTTTTTGCATTTATAAATGCATCCTTTATGTCCTTTGGAAGCGCATCTATTGGTGTAGATAAATCTGCCACCGAGTCATACCAAACCACATTTTTTACATGGTCTACTTTTTTTATCTTTTCTTCCAGCTCAACTACATGCTTTTCATCCATATTTTCCACAATACACATAGAAAAGGCTCCGGTTCCAAAATCGTTTTTTAAAATCTCCTGGCCTTCCATAGTATCAATGTCTGATGGCAAATACGAAAGAATATCGTAATTAATTCTTGTGTTTAAAAAACCCAATGTTGCCGGTATCAAAAGTAAAACACTTATTATAAGTATTGGGACTTTAAACTTAACTATCTTCTTAGCTATCTTTAACATATTGTCACTCCCTTAAACTATTGACCGTTGGTCATTTTCTTTGTATACTATATAACACAAATATGACCGTTGGTCAATATTGAATTTGTTTTTTTCTGTGGGAAGTCCATTTTATATTTGACATATAACGATTTTCTACAGATAATTATATTTAGTTGATAATGAGAGGTAGGTTTTTATTTTGAGCAAAATAGAGAATAACAAAAAATATAAACGCGATTCTTTACTTGATTCCGCCTTTACTTTATTTATTCAAAAAGGCATCAACAAAACTTCTATCCAAGACATTGCCGCCAAATCCGGCGTGGCTAAAGGCACTTTTTATTTATATTTTAAAGATAAATACGATTTACGTAACATCCTTATAGCCCACAAGGCCAGCCAATTATTCCAGTCTGCTGACATCGCCATGCACAAAGCAGGAATCACCGACACAATTGAGCAGATGCTATTTATAGTGGATCACATCATTGACGATTTGGCCCAGGATAAAAAACTTTTACTTTTTATTTCTAAAAATTTAAGTTGGGGAATTTTTAAGAGTACATTAATTAATTCTTCAAACACTGAGAATATAGACTTTTACGATATTTACACGCAACTTTTAAATCAAGATCAGTACGATTTCATTGATCCGGAAATTATGTTGTTTATGATTACCGAACTTGTCAGCAGCACCTGCTACAGTTCAATTCTTTACAACGAACCTGTTAAAATCGAGGATTTGAAACCTTATCTCTATGATGCCGTTAGAAATATAATCGATAGACATATTGCTTAGAATAAATTTGAAACGCAAAATGAGGTTGCTTCCTTAACGATTCTTTTCGTTAAAGAGGCAACCTCAAAAAAATAGAGGCGACAACCAGATTCGAACTGGTGATAGCGGTGTTGCAGACCGATGCCTTACCACTTGGCTATGTCGCCTTACTGATTTAAACAGCAAGTGTATTATAACAATGTGCTTTTACTAAGTCAAGTAATTTTTTTCTATATAATTCTCGCTAACACACTGCAAACGCAGAATAGGATTAAAACATTACAGTAAAATTCTTTTGTTTTCATAACTCTCTAATAATGCTTCACATCCTTCTTTCACGTCCATATATGCAATATTATAATCCCTGGTATACCAAGGATCCGCTATGCTCCTGCCTGGTCGAATTGTATAGTCCATGAGCAACTTTATCTTTCCTTCCAGATCCGGTCCTGTAATACGCTCTGTCTCTCTTACATTTACTTTATCAGCACATAGTAATAAATCATAATATCTATAATCTGCCTTATTTACCCGCCTTGCCCTTTTTGTTTTAAAATTAGTATATTCTGTTCTTCCTATCCCATTTTCTTTTAGTACTCGCTGAACCGGAGGATATATAGGATTTCCTCCCCCTTCCCATATCTCTTCCATCGATGTAGCCGCTGAAGCTATCTCGAATTCATTCTTTAGTCCTCTTTTCTCAACCATATCCCTTAAAACAAATTCTGCCATAGGTGAACGACATATATTGCCGTGGCAGATGAACATTACTTTTATCATATAAAATTCCTTTCTCAAATTGCTGTAAAAGGGCATAAAAAGCCGTATTTTGCGAGGGTGTCGGGGTGGTGTGGTTACTTTGACAGAGCGGGGCGAAAATTACAATTCTTTGCAAATCGGGGCAAAATGCGGAAGTCGTTAGTAGTAGAATAGTAGTAAAAACTGGGGGTTTACTACTAACTGAGGTTTAATAGTAAATCAGTTTTTAAGGAAATAATTTCACGGATTCTTTACTTATAAACTTCAATAATTTTTGCATATCCTACTTTCTTACTTCCCTCGTAAAAATCCACTATATCACCCTCACTTATATTATTGATGTATAATTCGGGAGTAATAAAAGCAATATATCCTATTGAACTTTCCGCTATTCCTATTTCATCTTTATCTATATATTTATGTATCCCTGTAGTGAGGTATCCATTTATATTATGTGCAGGTCTGTACCCTGAAATAATAGTTCGATCAGAAATATTTGTAATAATTGCCTTTACATTATATTGATAATTCAAAATTTTCACCCCTGTATTCTTAATAAACCCATTATATCACACGCACCCCGCCCACAGCTACCCTTTTTCGCATTTTGTAAAAGAAAATGCCCTGCCGGCAGCGGGCAGGGCTAAGTAGATGGGGGATAGGAGAGGGGTCACTGCGCAGCTGTAGTTCTGTTTTTCTCGATCCAGCTGACAGCGAAATCTACAAGCTCCCTTTGCTTCATCAGACGCAGGGATGCATCCCCCAGCGCAGCCTTCTTTACATCATGCGCTTCTTCAAAAGCTGAGCCTATCTGTTCAAAATCCTCGCCGTCAACATAAAGAGTGTCATAAGCCTTCCATACTCTTTTTCCGTTTTCTGAAACCGCGCTGTGCTCAGTGCAGAGATGCTTGCCGGGATATTCAGCTCTTGCATCGGCAAGATGAAGCGAGGTGTTTTTGTCATATCCCACACCAATAAGAAGCACATAGGCATCAAGCTCATAAAGCTTCCCCACAGGCGAACCGTCTCCGAAAATGTTTGACAGATCATGCTCCTGTGTCAGATACTGCGCATATTTTCCGTATGCAGCGACTGATCTTGCCGGATGATCGCTGCGGATAGCTCCCTTCCACTGCCTGAACATCTCCGCAACTGCGCCCATGGTATTCGTGGGTGTGATATTCCTGTCATATGCCGGCCAGTTATCCCGTATTGCCTGCCAGCTCTCCTTGCCGACATCCCAGTGAACACCGGTTTCGGGATCAAGATTCTTCCACGATTGTGTGGGCATCATAATGGTTCCGTCCTTGCCAACGGCTTCTATCAATGCTTCGATCATTGTCTGAGCGCCGCCGCAGACATAGCCTATACTGCCGAGAGATGTATGTACCATGATAACCTGTCCGGGTCTTACTCCAACCTTTTTAAGCGCGCTGAGTATATCTGATTTAAGTATTAATTTTTTCTCCATTTTAATTATCCTTTCTGCTAAGCAGCAATTATTTTATTTGATGTTGTACTATCGCTTACAAACCTGTCAGCTTTGCGTCTGTTATGTCAGTTCAGCCTTCGTACACTTTGTCCTATCGTGAGCTTTACCGGGATAGAAAGATTTTCAGTTGTTTCGCTGTGATCTATCATTTTCAGCAGCAGCGATATTGCTGCCTGCGCGCGGAGCAGATTGTTCTGCGCAATGGTGGTCAGTTTGGGGGTGATCTCAGAAGCTTCTCTGCATCCGTCAAAGCCCACTATTGAAATATCATCAGGTATTACTAAACCCTGACGCTGGAAAAAACGCATCAGCTCTATTGCATAATAATCAGATACAGCAAATATGGCTGTGTATTCTTTCAGCGTATCGAGTTCTGAGAGATAGAACGCTTCTCTTTCCTTCGCTCCCATGGGTATTTTCAGAAAATCCGCCTTGCAGTTCAGCCCCTCGCATAATCCCTTATACCTCAATAGATCCATGCATATATCGTTATCGGCAATGCACAGAACATGACTGTGACCCATACTTCTGAGGTATTCGCCAGCCTGCCTTCCGCCGCCGAAATCATCTATGGTAATATTTCCGAAGCGATTCTGGACATCGGCAAATCCGTCATATATCACAAAGGGAATACGAATATGATCCCGCAGATCCTGATATTCATCCTCGCAAAAGCCGATTATCACAATACCGTCCAGATTCCACATGGAAGCAAAATTTACGACCTCCGTAATTTTTTTCGCTTTTTTCAGCATCATAAAATAACCGCTTGTTTCTATTTCATCCGACAGATGATTGATCGCGGCTGAGATAAACGGATCTTCAAAGGTATGACCTTCATATTTCGGATGGTCGTTTACGATAACGCCTATAATTCTGGAATTATTCCGCGCAAGCAGGGTTGCAGCCATATCAGGAATATATCCTCGTTCTTCAAGCTTTTGCTCCACCATTTTCACTGTTCTGTCGGAGATCTTTTTTGTTTTGCCGTGAAGAACATTAGATACCGTTGCTGTACTTACGCCAAGCTCCTCAGCAATATCTTTTATCCGCACCTTATTTTCATCCCACATTTGTCCGCCTCCGTTTCTGATTCTTCATACTGTGATAAGTATAACATACAGCATTGCAGCATGTATATACCTTTTGACTGACCAAAGCAGAAATACTGATAAAGCATGGCTTACCAAGGGGGTTAAGGAAAGGGGATTGCAAAAGGGGGAACCCCTTGAGGTTTCCACCTTTTGACTGACCAAAGCAGAAATACTGATAAAGCATCACTCAAGGCGTTAAAGCAGAACTGTCAAACCCGTTAAATCAGCCGCAACGAAGATTGTAAGTTTCACAGATTCAGGTTACACGAATGACCGCCTTACCCTCCGTTCCCGGTTAAGCATCTTCAGATCCTTTTCATCCATTTCCTTCTTCTGAAAACGCTCCATGACAGTATCAGACGTACACATTCCTCCATCGAAAGAACGAAATATACAACGGGTATCGGGAGCTTCCATACATAGGCGCTGAGCAGTGCCAGCGGAACGCCGACGCCCCATGTGCCTGTAAGCTCGATTATCATTACGATCTTAGTCCGCCCGCCGCTTTTGATAATGCCGCCGCCGATTATCATATTAAGAACCTTGACAGGTGAAACGACTGCAAACACAAGTAGAATCTGCTGCGCCACAAGCTTGACATATTTTTCTACATTGTAAGCGTCCGTATAATATTTCATTGAATAGACCAGCGCTACCGATAATATAAATGACCCGATAAGTCCATATAATATCATCTTTTTTGATTTTTCAAAAGCGGAATCAAAGCTGCCCTTGCCAAGCTCCTTGCCGATCAGTATTCCTGAAGCCTGCGCCAGACCGCTGAGCGCTCCTATCATAAGCCCCTGTATCGGGTAGGTAAGCGTCATTCCTGCGCATTCAAGAGTACCAATATGACCATAGACGGAAGCGTAAATGTTTTCGCTCAGGCTCCACATAAACTCGGTCACAAGTATCGGCAGCAGAATAGCAATATATTTTCCGTAAGACATCTTTGTAAGCTTTACGGAGAAGCTCAATTCCGATCCGTTCTTTCTGCAGACAACGATCAGACTCGTTACCAGCAGAAGCGTATTGAAAAGCTGTGAAATAACGGTTGCAATGCCTGCGCCGTCTGCTCCCATTGCTGCGAACCCCAGCCTGCCGAAGATCAGAACATAATTCAGCCCGGTATTGACAGCGTTTGCCATAATGCTGAAAATAAGCGGCAGGACTGCTTTTTCCATACATCTCAGGCGCGTAGAGATCAGCATATCTATAGCATATGGTAAAAAGCCGAAGGAAATTATCATCAGGTATCCGGAAGCTGTATTCACCGTTTCGCTATCGGTGGAGTACAGTCCCATAAGCTGAGTCGGAAGCAGCAGGCACACGGACATGAATATTACAGCGATCACTACAGAAATGGCTGTGTTCAGACAAAAGCTGCGGTTCACTTCTTTTTCATCCCTGGCACCGATATACTGTGAGATCATAATACCCGCGACTGAAACCACCGCTCCGATGACCACACCGTACAGAGAAGAAAGCTTTCCGGCAATACCCACGGCAGCGACACTTGTACTTCCTAAATTACCCACCATTATCTGATCGACGATGCTGAATGATGCCTGAAGCATACTTTGCAGCGCAACAGGAACGGCAATTTTTGTTACAGATCGTAAAAATGAATATGACCGCATAATCATCCCTCCGTCAGTTTTCCTTCAATGAGAGTATAATACAGAAACGGCAATATTACAATAGGTTAATCGCGTAACCTCATTCAAAAACAGGTAAGTGTTTTTTATACAATCTGTCAATTTTATATAATAACCTGAATC
>OMZA01000006.1 GCA_900315425.1 uncultured Eubacteriales bacterium | reverse complement strand
GAGATCCAAGGTTAATGGCTACGAATTTACAAGGCTCCTCCCACCTGCTAAAGCAAGTGGGTTTCCGCCTACAACAACAGAAAGGATTTTATTTATGAAATCATTTATACGACTTACAGATTACACAAAAAGTGAGCTTCTGAAGATTTTCCAAATTGCTGATACCGTTGAGAAGTATAATGGTTTTTTGCAGGGAAAAACTATCGTTATGTTCTTTCCTGCATCTAGCATAAGAACTAGGGTGTCTTTTGAAAAAGGGGTATATCTTCTTGGAGGGCAAACCATATTATTTGATCCGGCAACGCTTGATAAAAAAGAAGATATCAGGGATGTATGCGGATATATCCAAAACTGGGCTGATGCTGTTATAGTAAGGCACAGGGATATTTCAATGCTTGAAATAATGGCTAATACGCTGAGTATACCTGTCGTAAATGCTATGACAGATGAAAACCATCCATGTGAAATTATGTCAGATTTATACACTCTTTCAAAATAAGAACTGACTATTTAAGAGATAACTATCTGTTTGTTGGTGCAGATGGAAATATAGGGAGAGCCTGGAAAGAGGCGGCAGAAGCATTTGGCTTTAGTTTGAATCCGTGTCCACCATTTTATCGGGGTGAAGAAGTAAAGGAAGAAGTAATTGATTCTGATTACTTTATTGGATATGAGTTCAAACAGAGTTTATTAAAGGTACAATAGGCAATAATGATTTATTGCCTATCGAGTTAAGAAGCATTGAAGCAACTGATAGGATATAAAGTTTTTAGATATAAGGAACTGGTTGACGGAAGTATGGTGAATTACATATTAAGTTTATATCAATAAATTATGTAGCTATTGAAAAGGATAACAAATTGAACGATAATTATATTCAGAAAGTATATATTGATTGGGATATAATTCCCAAAGATTCGTATTTAAGAAATATAGATGCATTAAAACATCTAGAAGATTTTAGTTTTAATAATAGAATTACTTTTTTTGTTGGTGAAAATGAAACTGGAAAATCAACATTATTAGAAGCTATAGCAGTTGCATATGGGTTCAATCCTGAAGGTGGAACTATTAATTATAATTTCTCAACATATGATGATGTGTCTGAATTAAGTGAGGCAATAAAAATCAGCAAGGGATATAGAAGAGCGAAGGGCAACTATTTTTTCAGAGCAGAAAGTTTTTTTAATGTAGCAAGCAAACTAGAGGATTATAGAGATATAACGCCTAAAGAAATTTTTTATGAACGATATGGTGGAAAATCATTGCATGAACAATCTCACGGAGAAAGTTTTTTGTCTTTTTTTCAAAACAGTAGTAAAGAAGGATTGTATATTATGGATGAACCAGAGGCTGCATTATCTCCGCAAAGGCAATTGTCTCTATTGTTACAAATTGCAAAAATGGGAGAAGAAGGTTCGCAATTTATTATCGCAACACATTCTCCGATACTTTTAGGATTACCTGGTGCAAGTATTTATTCATTTGATAATGGTGAGGTTAGATTATGTAAATATGAGGATACGGAGTGCTATACAGTTATGGAACTGTTTATAAATAATCGAGAAGTATTTTTAAATAAATTATTAAACGGATGAGTTAGAGTCTACCAACAGAAGGGATTACCTGCACTTACTCTCATCCAGCCAAGTCTGAAATTCCTCAAGGAAAATCTGCCCATCCTCACACAGTTTACGCTCTTCACGGGCAGTTTTCCTCCATTTGTACTGGTCAAGCTATTTTGTAACACTTTTTTCAAAATAGGGCTTTATTTATTGACGGGCAATAAGTAAAATAGAGATACGTTGAAAGAGAGTAGAAGCTGGTAAGAGACCAGTTGGACGGTCTGGAGGCGTTTGTGTTATGAGAGATAATAAGATGTATCAGGTGTCAACACTTCAAGCGTTGGTATTAGGTTATACAAGAAAAGTTATAACAGTAAAAGAATTACTTAAGCATGGAGATATAGGACTTGGAACCTTTGAAGGTGTTGGCGGAGAGATGATTGTTGTAGATGGGAAATGTTATTGTGCTACAAATGATGGAAGTGTTACAGAGGCAGCATTAGATACAGGAGTTCCTTTTGCTGCAGTAACTCATTTAATAGAGGGAAAGGTAATTTCTCTGGAAAATATGGCTAGCATTGACAAAGTAAAAGATTGCTTAAATCTTGCAATTGAAGAGGATTTTGGACTTAACAGTATGCATGTGGTTCGAATTGATGGGAATTTTAAGAAGGTTAGCGCCAGATCAGAAAAAGAATTTAAGGCACATCATGTATCATTAAAGAAAATATTAGATAAGTCTCAAAAGGATTTCTTTTTTGAAAATGTTGAAGGAACATTGGTGTGTATATATTTTCCGGATTATATGGATGGAATTAATGCAGCTGGATGGCATTTTCATTTTATTTCAAAAGATCATACTAAAGGCGGACATGTATTTGATGTTGAGATTATAGATGGTTTTGCAACTATTAATAAAATAGCGTTGTTAGAAATGCAGCTTCCAATTGAGCCGGCCTTTGACACTTATGCATTAAAAAGTGCCTCTAAAAATGAAATTAAAGAGGTTGAACAAGGAAAATAATATAATAAAATACTAAGAGAACTAAAATAAAAATGTGTAATTCATTCAAAAAGGTTGTTTTTGGAGAAAAATAAGTAGAAAAAATAAAAAATAGTTGTATAATGACAGATATATTATAGAAAGGGGAGCTTGTGATAGCAGGCTGAGAGGAAGTAATCCAACTTCGACCCTATAACCTGATGCGGATAATGCCGCCGTAGGAAGACATATTTATGGATTTACACGGGAGGTATCGAAAGGTAACCTCCCGTTAATGTGTATTTATTACGGGGAATTGCCGCTAAGGGATTCCCCGTTTAATATTTTAGGAGGTGTAATATGGTAAAGGTAAATGGCTTGGACCTGGATATAGCAGGAAAAACAGTGGCAGAATATATTTCTACCACTGATTATGACGCGAAAAGAATAGCAGTAGAGAGAAATGGAGATATTGTATTTAAGTCACAGTACGAGGAAACTGTATTAGAAAATGGTGATTCCATAGAAATAGTAAGTTTTGTGGGAGGGGGTTGAATGTTTCCAACAAAAGAAGAGTGGCTTAAAGCGCTTGAAAATAGACAGGGTAAGGAGATACTTGAGAAGTTCCAAAATGCTACAGTTGCAATATGTGGTTTAGGGGGACTGGGTTCTAATATTGCTATTTCGCTGGCAAGGGCAGGAATTGGAAAGTTAATCTTAATTGATTTTGACAAAGTTGATGTTAGTAATCTGCATAGGCAACAGTATAAGATGAATCAGATTGGAATGTTTAAAACAGAAGCGTTAATAAGTAATTTAAAAGAAATCTCACCTTATACAAAATATGAGATATTTACAACAAAAATTTCAGAAGATAATTATAAGGATTTGCTTAAGGAGGCAGATGTTATTTGTGAAGCCTTTGATAATCCTGAAGCAAAGGCTATGCTTGTAAATAATGTTTTAGAACATTTACCAGAAAGCTATCTGGTAGCGGCATCTGGAATGGCAGGAATGGATACTCCGAACATAATAAAGACCAGAAATATAATGAAACATTTTTATTTATGTGGTGATGAAAAGAATGATGTAAATAATTCAGAAAGTCTCATATCAGCCAGAGTTATGCTTTGTGCATCCCATGAAGCCCTTACTGTGTTGAGAATAATAGCTGAGAAATACGAAGTTTAGAAAAGAGGATTATACAATGAAGGAAGATAAGCTGATAATTGCCGGACATGAGTTTGATTCAAGATTTATTTTGGGCTCTGGAAAATATTCCATGAAACTTATTGAGGCAGCCATAAAGGATGCAGGAGCCGAGATTATAACACTGGCAGTACGTCGCGCAAATACCAAGGAACAGGAAAACATTTTGGACTATATACCAAAAGGAATTACTTTGTTACCAAATACATCTGGTGCGAGAAATGCAGAAGAGGCAGTTAGAATTGCCAGACTTGCCAGGGAACTTGGATGTGGAGATTTTGTCAAAGTTGAAATTATGAGGGATACAAAGTATTTACTTCCTGATAATCAGGAAACAATAAAAGCTACGGAGATTCTGGCAAAAGAAGGCTTTGTAGTAATGCCATATATGTATCCTGATTTAAATGCAGCCAGAGATATGGTAAATGCTGGAGCTGCAACTATAATGCCTTTAGCATCACCGATAGGTTCGAATAAGGGATTAGCAACAAAAGAGTTCATTCAGATTCTCATAGATGAAATAGATGTGCCAATAATTGTAGATGCAGGAATAGGAAGACCTTCTCAGGCCTGTGAAGCTATGGAAATGGGTGCAGCAGCAATAATGGCCAATACTGCACTTGCAACAGCAGGAGATTTACCAATGATGGCGTCTGCATTTAAACAGGCCATTGAAGCTGGTAGAAAAGCATATTTGGCAGGTTTAGGCAGGGTACTTACAAGAGGTGCATCAGCTTCAGATCCACTTACTGGCTTTTTGCGTAATTAAAGGGGTGAGATATTATGGATAACGAATTTTTTGTGGATTCAGAATATTTAAAACCTGAGGCTTTAAAAAGAAAACATCAGTTGGAAAGCGATCCTTCTTCAAGAAAAAATCATATGGAATACATGCCGGGAATGGAAATAATCGAGTCAGATGTGTGCAAAAATGTTATGTCCCATATGAATTCATATGATTATTCTAAATACACTGCAGTGGATGTTAGAAGGGCTTTAGAACATGAAAGTTGTACTATAGACGATTTTAAAGCATTACTATCTCCTGCAGCAGAGCCTTTTTTAGAGGAAATGGCTCAAAAAGCCAGAATGGAAACCAGCAAACATTTTGGCAATACAGTATATATATTTACACCTTTGTATATTGCTAATTACTGCGAGAATTATTGTGTATATTGTGGTTTTAACTGTTACAACCATATTAGTCGAATGAAATTAGATGCACAGCAAATAGAGCATGAGATGAAAGTCATTGCAGATTCAGGAATGGAAGAAATACTGATTCTTACCGGAGAGAGTCGTTCTCAAAGTGATGTTAAATATATAGGCGAGGCCTGCAAGCTTGCAAGAAAATATTTTAGGATGGTAGGGTTAGAAATATATCCGGTAAATACTGATGAATACAGATATCTTCATGAATGTGGTGCCGATTATGTTACCGTGTTCCAAGAGACATATGATTCAGACAGATATGAACAGTTGCATTTATTAGGACATAAGAGGGTATGGCCATATAGATTTGATGCACAGGAAAGAGCACTTAGAGGCGGTATGAGAGGTGTTGCGTTTTCTGCACTTTTAGGTCTTTCGGATTTTCGTAAAGACGCATTAGCCAGCGCACTTCATGTGTATTATTTACAAAGGAAATATCCATATGCAGAAATGTCTTTGTCCTGTCCACGACTCAGACCAATAATAAACAACGATAAAATCAATCCGTTGGATGTTCATGAGAAACAATTATGTCAGGTATTATGTGCATACCGAATATTCCTGCCATATGCCGGAATAACGGTTTCGTCTAGAGAAAGCGCTGAGTTTAGAAATGGAATTGTAAAGATTGCAGCAACAAAGGTATCTGCTGGTGTATCAACGGGTATAGGAGATCACGAAAGTAAATACACTTGTAAGGAAGATGATTCAAAAAAAGGTGATGAACAATTTGAAATTAGCGATAATCGTAGTCTGAATAAGATGTATGAGGATATCGTGGACGAGGGCTTACAGCCTGTTTTAAATGACTATCTATATATGTGAGGAAAATTATAATGATAAAATTTGATCCCAGTTTATATTTTATAACTGACAGTTCAAAATATACTGAAGAGGAATTTTTATACAGAGTAGAAGAAGCTCTTAATGGCGGAGTAACATTGATGCAACTTCGGGAAAAAGAAAAAAGCACAAGAGAATACATAGAACTGGCAAATAAAGTTCACAATATCTCGAAAAAATATAACGTACCTCTTATTATTGATGACAGAGTAGATGTGGCTTTAGCCATAGATGCAGAGGGAGTTCATGTAGGGGCAAGTGATATGCCGGTTGCTACAGCGAGAAAGTTAATGGGAAGTGAAAAGATTGTGGGAGCCACTGCTAAAACTGTTCCATGGGCTAAAGAAGTTTATGAACAAGGAGCAGATTATCTAGGTGTTGGAGCTATTTTTCCTACCACCACAAAGGTAAAGACTGTATTAACATCAGTGGATACTCTTAGAGATATTTGCAATGCAGTTCCAATACCTGCCAATGCCATTGGTGGATTGAATAAAGAAAATATTCATGTGTTAAAGGGGGTTCCTATTGCGGGAATATGTGTAGTATCAGCTATTATGAAAGCGGATAGTCCACAACAGGCAGCCCTAGAACTAAAAAATAAAGCTAAAGAGCTTAATATTATAAAATAAATTTGAAAGGAATTGAATATGAGAAATTATACAACCCAGATGGATGCTGCAAGAAAAGGCATCGTTACTCCTGAGATGAAGGCAGTTGCTAAAAAAGAATACAGAACTGAAGAAGAGATAAGAGAACTTGTGGCAAAAGGTCAGGTGGCAATATGTGCTAACAAGTTACACACATGTATAGAACCTAATGGAGTTGGTTCTATGTTAAGGACAAAAATAAATGTAAATCTTGGAGTATCTAGAGATTGTAAAGATTATAATATTGAAATGCAAAAGGTTATGGCTGCAGTAAATATGGGGGCAGAAGCGATTATGGATCTTTCTTCTCATGGAAATACACAGCCATTTAGAAAAAAGCTAACCAGTGAATGTCCTGCAATGATAGGAACAGTTCCTGTATATGATAGTGTAATTCATTACCAAAGAGATTTAGCAACTCTTACTGCAAAAGATTTTATAGATGTGGTTAGATTGCATGCTGAAGATGGAGTGGATTTTGTAACACTACATTGTGGAATTACTCGTAAAACCATAGAACAGATAAAAAAGCATAAAAGGAAAATGAACATTGTATCTCGTGGAGGCTCATTAGTATTCGCGTGGATGTGTATGACAGGAGAAGAGAATCCATTTTATGAATATTTTGATGAAATATTAGATATATGCAGAGAGTACGATGTAACAATTTCCCTTGGAGATGCATGTCGTCCAGGGTGTCTTGCAGACGGAAGTGATGTTTGCCAGATAGAAGAACTAGTGCGTTTGGGAGAACTTACAAAACGTGCATGGGAAAAGGATGTTCAGGTAATGGTTGAGGGACCGGGTCATATGCCTATGGATCAAATTGAAGCGAATATGAAAATGCAGCAGACTATTTGTATGGGCGCACCTTTTTATGTGTTGGGACCAATAGTTACTGATATAGCTCCAGGTTATGACCACATTACATCTGCTATAGGAGGTGCTATAGCAGCGGCAAGTGGTGCGGCATTTTTATGCTATGTAACTCCGGCGGAGCATCTTGCTTTACCAAATGTTGATGACGTAAAACAGGGAATTATTGCTTCGAAAATTGCTGCTCATGCAGCGGATATTGCTAAAAAGATACCTCATGCAAGAGATTTAGATGACGAAATGGGAGATGCCAGAAGAAACTTTGATTGGGAGAAACAGTGGGAGTGTTCCATTGATCCTGAGACAGCCAAGGCCATACGAGATAGTAGGGCACCGGAGCAAGAGGACAGTTGTTCAATGTGTGGAAAGTTCTGTGCTGTTAGAAGTATGAATAAAGCTCTTAACGGAGAATATATTGACATTTTATAATTGAGGAAAACAAAAAGGCTATCGCTTAGATATTCTATCTATTGCGATAGCCATTATTTTATGATTCAGGCCATTTAAAGTTTTTAAAAATAAAGCGACCTTTTTTAGGAGCCTCAACTATGCCATCATATCTTAGATAATACCCTACCAAATCATGATATGTTGAAAGAGAAACCAGATTTTTGTTCTCTTCAGGAATATCTAATGAGAAATACTTCATGAAGCCCTTAACGCAATTCTTGGTAAGACCTACATTGTATGTTTTATTGTCATCTAATTCTTTGTCATGAATCATTATTTTTTCTACTACACAACCTTTGTTCCAACAGTCATCACCATCAACTTCAATTCGAAAACCTTTGCTGTATTGGAAAGTTCCACCCATAATTGAACCGTCAGGTTTTAGAGAAAACAGATAGTTAAATCCGTCCCTTATTTCTTTACCGGTTAGCTTACATACGTAAAATTTATCATCAAAAGGATATAGTGCATTAAAATCTTTTTCCGTCATGATTGGGCCACAAGCTTCCTGCCTTAAACTTCCAGATTGAAGGATTACAAAGTCAACAGGGTAAAGGTCTGCAAAGGCGTCAGATACAAGATTACCCAGATCAGATTCAAACAGTCTGCTTTTTTGAGTATATGTTTCTTTAAATTGACATACCTTGCTGGAATTGGATTGTACCTTTTTGTTGAATACTACACGGTCAGCTAAATCATCGACACCATAGTCAAAGCTGCTTGTAGACTCGGATATTTCCACCAAATTCCAGTCCCAGGAAAGAAGTTTTTTATTTTCAGTATCTACTTTTAAATCAAAACGTCCGATATCAACAGTACCATAACTAGATTGAGCAATTGGAATACCATTAATAACTTCAGCTTCCTTCATCAAAATGTGAGAATGACCACCTAAAAGTAAATCAATATGAATATCATCCGGCATGTTTTCAGCTAAAGCTCTGTCTCCTTCAATACCATAGTGGGACATTAAAACAACTAAGTCCACATGCTCATCTTTATGGGCATCGATTTCATCTCGAATGGCTTCGTAAGTATCTTTATATGTCAGCATACTTCTACAGAACTCATCTGTAAGAACTCTATTAAAAAAGGCTTCTGGAATAATACCAATTACTAACATTCTAACTCCACCTACATTGTAGATTCTACTAGGTTCAAAAAGCATTTGTTCCAGGTTAGAGATAAGAATGTTTGCACATAAAAGTGGAGATTTGAAACAGGTTTTAAATATCAAAAGGTGTGCTAATCCATAGTCTAATTCATGATTGCCCAAGGAAAGAGCATCAGGTTCTAGGTAGTTAATAAGTTCAACGGTATTGGTACCTTTATAATCAGAACCTCGGATATCTTCCTGTAAAATATCTCCACATATACCCAGGAATACATCTTTCTCTTCACGTACTTTATTGATGTAGCCTGATAGTAATGAGATTCCTCCATGAACTGTAAAGTCTTTACCTACTGTAAAATTTAGCTGTCCATGGATATCATTGGTGTGGAGAATAGTTATTTCTTTAATATTATTATTCATATATTTATCTCCCTAGTATACGTATATAATATAATTTATTATAATATTTAATCAAACAATCTTCAATAATCTGAATATTTAAGGAATGGATAAAATGTGCTATCATATAATAAGTGTAATAAAAATGGAGGATACATGAAAATAGTTAATCTTGTTGAGAATACAGAAGGAGAGTCAAAGTGTGAATACGCTCATGGTTTATCATTTTACGTTGAAACTGATAAACATAAGTTGCTTGTGGATGCAGGACCTTCAGATATAATGCTTAGAAACGCACAAAAGCTTGGCATAGATATTGAAGATATTGATACTGTTATTTTAAGTCATGGTCACTATGATCACAGCGGTGGAATCATTCCATTTACAAAGCTTAACACCAAGGCTAATATTTATCTGCAGAAGACAGCACAAGGGGATTTTTTTGCAGATGATGGTAAGGACAAAGGTGACGAAAGATATCGCTATATTGGAATTGATAAAGAAATTATGAATCTTTCTCAAATAAAAATCCTCGAAGGTAATTATAAAATAGATGACGAACTTTCTTTATTTACTATAAAATCAAGAAGTCATAAATTACCATTTACTAACAAAAGACTCTTAATTAAAGATGACACAGGATATATGCAGGATGATTTTGTTCATGAGCAATATTTAGTTATAAAAACAGAAAATGGAAATATTTTGATTTCAGGATGTGCTCATAATGGAATTCTTAGCATTTTAGATGAATATAAAAAAATATATGGCATGCAACCATATGCAGTTATTAGTGGATTTCATCTAATGAAGAAATCGGATTACACAGATGAAGAACTTTTAGAAATTATAAATATAGCTAAGGATTTGAAAAAATATAACACTAAGTTTATAACATGTCATTGTACAGGTGTTCCGGCATATAGTGTTATGAAAAATATAATGGGTAAGAAGCTTGAATATGTCCATTCGGGGGATGAAGTTAAATTACAACCAAACAAATATAAGAAAGAACTTATAAAGAAATAAAAGGATAGGAAAAATAAAATGATTTGCAATAATGTACTAGAATATATTGGACACACACCGATTATAAGACTTAATAGAATGAATGACCCGGAGGCCGCTGAAGTGTTAGTTAAATACGAAGGTCTTAATGTAGGTGGTTCCATTAAAACCAGAACAGCCTATAATATGATTAAGCAAGCACTTAAGGATGGTATTATCCATGATGATACAATTATAGTCGAGCCTACCAGTGGAAATCAGGGAATAGGATTGGCGTTGATCGGTGCAGTTTTAGGTTATGAAACGAGAATAATAATGCCAGATAGTGTTAGTGAAGAAAGAAGACTTTTGGTTAAACACTATGGAGCACAAGTAATTCTTGTTCATGATGCTGGAGATATTGGAGCATGTATTGATGAATGTTTAAAAACAGCAATGGATATGGCAAAGAAAGATCCTAGAGTCTATATTCCTCAGCAGTTTGAAAACCCGGCTAATCCAAAGGTGCACAAGCATCATACCGGACTTGAAATATTAGAACAGGTTGCAGGACCAATTCATGGATTTTGCTCTGGTATTGGAACAGGTGGAACAATAAGTGGAATTGGTGAAACATTAAAGGCTCAGTATCCGGATATTGAAATATGGGCAGTAGAGCCGGAAAATGCAGCTATTCTTGCTGGTGGAGATATTGGAACACATTTACAGATGGGAATCGGTGATGGAATTATTCCAAAGAATCTAAATCAGAAAATATATGATGATATATATATCGTGACAGATGAAGAAGCTATACAGACCGCTAAAGACTTAGCTCGCAAAGAGGGAATAATGTGTGGTATCAGTTCAGGAACAAATGTAGCGGCAGCATTAAAACTGGCTAAGAAGTTAGGTAAGGGAAAAACAGTTGTAACAGTACTTCCGGATACAGCTGAAAGATATTTTTCAACACCTTTATTTGAAAATGATTAAATGATTTGGTAATAACCATCCCTACCTAGTGAAAATGTATTGGAGGTAGGGAACATGAAAAAATCAAATATTAGGAATTCAATAGCCATAGTAATCCTTACATTATGTCTTGGTGCATTTGTAGGGTTAATACTGTGGCTATTTTTACAGGTTGTTTCCTTAGGTACAACCGTTATATGGAAAATAGTACCCAATGCTACAGAGATTAATTGGATAGTAATACCTATGTGTGCTATAGGAGGATGTGTAGTAGGTTTATTGCATAAAAAATATGGAAATTATCCCGAATCACTTGATAAGGTAATGACAAAGGTAAAACAGGATAAACATTATGATTATAAATATATGTTACCTATGCTCATATGCGCAGTAATTCCTTTGATATTTGGTTCAAGTGTGGGTCCGGAGGCTGGACTTACAGGAATAATAGCTGCCCTTTGCTACTGGATAGGAGATAATTTAAAAATTGCAAAGCAAAATGCAGATGTTTACTCGGAAATAGGAGAAGCAGTCACGTTAGGACAATTATTTCATATGCCATTGTTTGGAATACTGATTGTAGAGGAGCAAAAAGTAGATGAAGAAAAGCCGAATTATCCAAAAGGGAAGAAATTAGCTCTATATGCATTGTCAACAATAGCAGGAATAGTAACAATATATGGACTTAATTATTTATTTAATGTTTCTATGGAAGGATTTCCAAAGTTTTCAAAGATTACTATACATATAATTGATTATGCAATGATGCTTGTATATATTCCAGTAGGAATTATTATGTATTTAATATATGAAGTAGGAGAAAAAGTATTAGATAATATTTCAGATAGAATTCCAATGATATTAAAAGAAACAATATGTGGAATATGCATAGGAATAATGGGGTGTATAATTCCAATGGTATTGTTTTCAGGGGAAGAGGAAATGGCAGAACTTATGAATGATTTTGGAAAATATGCTCCGTGGTATCTCATAGGAATAGCTGTAATTAAATTAATAATGACGGCATTTTCATTAAGTTTTGGCATGAAGGGTGGACATTTCTTCCCTTTAATCTTTGCATGTACATGTATGGCCTACGGTTTAACAGGAGTGGTATTTTCATCAATCTCAGAACATGTTGTTTTTGCAGCAGGGATAATAACTGCAGCTACTTTGGGAGCACAACTTAAAAAGCCATTGGTTGTGGCAATATTGTTATTATTATGCTTCCCGGCTAGGATGTTGTTTTGGGTATTTGCAGTTGCAGCTATAAGTGGAAGAGTAGGGGAGATGATAAAAAATGAATATACTAAACAGCGTAATTGATGGAATAACGAGTACTATTAAGGGACCAAAGGATGTTGCAATTATGGTAATACTTTTGGTAATTATAATACTTAGTTATGTATTGAATTATTATAAGCCTAAAATAAAGGGATATTTAGGTGAAAAAAGAGTATTTAAATTATTATCAAAATTACCAGAAGATAAATATTCTATATTACATAATATAATGTTGAAAACAAAGAATGGTACGACACAGATAGATTACGTAGTAGTATCGTGTTATGGATTATTTATAATCGAAGTTAAGAATTATACAGGATGGATAACAGGTTCAGAATATAAGAAAGAATGGACACAGACAATTTACAAAGTTAAAAATAAATTTATGAATCCAATTCATCAAAATTATGGTCATGTAAAAAATATACAGGGATTACTTAATGATGAAACAATACCTGTATATAGCATAGTTGCTTTTTCTGATGATGCAGAAATCAAGTTCGACATAAAGAAGAATACGTTGGTATATTGGAGCGAATTGTATGATACCATTTTGGAAATGTCCAAGAAAGAAGTAATGAACAAAGATAAAATGAGAGAAATTGTAAAATTGATAAATGAAAATAATATTGATAGTCCAGAAGCCAGAAAAGAACATATTGAAAATATAAATAATAATTATTATTAAGAAATATAACAGGATGGTAGTTTGGGGTAACCCTAAACTACCATCCTGTTATATTTCTTACAATCCCAAAGAGTAGTAGGAGTATGAGGCATATTATTAATATTATTTTCCCAATTTTATTTTGGGTTTGTTCTCCGCTTTTTATATAAGCATATTCATCATATATACATACAATTAATACAACAGGCAATAGAATAAAACATGCGGGATTGTCCCAAAAAGCTTCTTTAAATTGGAATTTTGTAAGATGCAATATCATATGTGTAATCCCACAACTTGGACATTTAAAGCCTGTTATAGTTCTAAATACACATGGAATGCCAAAATTACTTAACTTTAATACAATAAAATAAAAAAAGGCAAGAACAATAATTATTCCTGCCTTTTTGAGTTTTCTTTTAAGTCGTTCCTTCAAATGTAACCCTTATTATCTATCCTACTGAATTATGCATGTTTATTGATTTCAAGCTGCATTAAAATTAAAGGAATGATTGACAAACCTAAAACGTAAAGAATAAGATAAATTACACCAGTATTTGTTTTACCAGTAATTGTATCCATATTCTCGCCTCTCTTATAAATCCAGTAAATACCATAGAGCCCGCATGTTATAATTGTGAATATAACTGCCTTTACTCCAGGTGCAGTCTGATCATCTCCTGAGATAGCTTTAAGGTCATCTGTAATTGTTGCAAACCAATAAAGACCATAAATACCACATGTGATGATTGAGAAAATAATACATAATGCTACATTTCTTTCTTTTGATGCCATAATAAATCTCCTTTTTCTTTTTTATTTTTCCAACGGGCACATTATAGCATAGCGAAGAAAAAAAGTGAATAAAATTATAAAAATATTTTAACTTGATTTTTATATGGGGCTACAATATAATAAAAAATGGTTAACAACATGGACGTGGTCCATAAAATAAAATTAAGTAAAGGAGACAAATTCATGAATTATCTTGAAATTGAAAAAGTTATCGGTAGAGAAATTATCGATTCAAGAGGAAATCCTACAGTTGAGGCTGAGGTTTATCTTGTTGATGGAACAGTAGGAAGAGGTACAGCACCTTCAGGAGCTTCAACAGGTGAGTTCGAAGCACTTGAGTTAAGAGATGGCGACAAGTCTAGATATCTTGGAAAAGGTGTTCAGAAAGCAGTTGAGAACATCAATACAATTATCAATGATGCTATTGTTGGCTTAGATGCAAGCGATACATATGCAGTTGATGGAGCTATGTTAAAGGCTGATGGAACAAAGGATAAGTCTAAGCTTGGAGCAAATGCTATTCTTGCAGTTTCAATTGCAGCAGCTAGAGCAGCAGCTATTTCTCTTGATATTCCTCTTTATAAATTCTTAGGTGGAGTACAGGGAACATCACTTCCAGTACCAATGATGAATATCTTAAATGGTGGAGCACATGCTACAAACACTGTTGATACACAGGAGTTTATGATTATGCCAGTTGGAGCACCTTCATTCAAAGAGTGCTTAAGATGGTGCGCAGAAGTATTCCATGCACTTCAGTCACTTCTTAAATCTAAAGGATTAGCTACATCAGTAGGTGATGAAGGTGGTTTCGCACCAAACCTTTCTTCTGATGAAGAGACAATTGAGACAATTCTTGAAGCTATTAAGAATGCTGGATATGAGCCAGGTAAAGATTTCATGATCGCTATGGACGCAGCTTCTTCAGAGTGGAAGAGCGAAAAAGGAAAAGGTTTCTATCATCAGCCAAAGTCAGGAAAAGACTTTACAACAGACGAACTTATTGCACATTGGGCTGCATTAGTTGATAAATATCCAATCATTTCTATTGAAGATGCTCTTGATGAGGAAGATTGGGAAGGATGGAAGAAACTTACAGCTGAACTTGGAGACAAAGTACAGCTCGTAGGTGATGACCTTTTTGTTACAAATACAGAGAGACTTTCAAAGGGTATCGAAATGGGATGTGGTAACTCAATCCTTATTAAACTTAACCAGATTGGTTCAGTTTCAGAGACTCTTGAAGCTATTAAGATGGCTCATAAGGCTGGATATACAGCTATTTCTTCACACCGTTCAGGTGAGACAGCTGATACAACAATCGCTGATCTTGCAGTTGCTCTTAATACATGCCAGATTAAGACAGGTGCACCAAGTAGAAGTGAAAGAGTTGCTAAGTATAATCAGCTTCTTAGAATTGAGGAAGAGCTTGGAGATGCAGCTACATATCCAGGTTTAAAGGCATTCAACGTTAAAAAATAATTGATTCCTTTACAATATAAGTAATGAATATACCGAGGAGACGGTTTTGTCTCCTCGGTTTTCTTTAGTGCAAGATCAACTACTAATTTGTTAAAAGATTAAAAATTTAGTAATAGTTATTGAGAAAAAATAACAATAAGCATATTTTTGTTGACAGGAAATAGTTAGTTATGGCAAACTATTTCCTGTAAGGCAAAAATTAAATGCTTATTTTTTTTTGATATGTAGGTTAGTTATAACTAATGAGAATTGTATAATCCTAACTTTCAAACAAATATCTTTCTTCGAAAATAACTGACTAAACTCTAATAAACACGACAATAACTAACCTGCTTTCAAAAAAGTAAATGTTTGGATATAATTCCCAGGGAAGCGTTGAAGATTGTATAGATTATCTTATAAGTCGTTTAACTATGGAGGAATTTCCTCACGAGATAGGTGCGTTTCTTGGTTATCCATTAAGTGACATCCTTGGCTTTATAAATCATAAGGATGATGGTTGCTTATATACAGGTGAATGGAAGGTATATAGCAATGTTGAAAAAGCTAAAAAAATGTTTTGCATTTATAAAAGATGCAGGTCAACATTTTTAAATAAAATAAGAAAGGGATATACGTTGGCTGAAGTTTTACAGGCCAGCTAATATCAAGGAGGATTATTGAAATGAGTAAAGTAAAAGTTGTTTTCTGGAGTGGTACAGGTAATACAGCAGCAATGGCACAGGCAGTTGTTGATGGTGTGGTTGCAGCAGGAAAAGATGCTGAATTACTTGAGGTTAGTTCTGTTTCTCCAGCTGATTTAAAAGATGATGCAGTATTTGCATTAGGATGCCCATCAATGGGAGCTGAGCAGTTAGAGGAATCAGAGATGGAACCATTCATGGAAGGCTTAGATAGTGAACTTTCTGGAAAGAAAGTTGGATTATTTGGTTCATTTGGCTGGGGAGCTGGCGAATGGATGAGAGATTGGGAAGCACGTGTACAGGCTGATGGTGGCGAAGTTGTAAATGGTGAAGGCGTTATTTGTAACGGAGAACCTGATGATGAAGCTATAGATGCACTTAAGAGTCTTGGCGAAGCACTAGCTGCCAATCTTTAATTATTAATTAGGTAGCATTTAAAATCAAATATATTTACGAATCTCACCTGCTTAAATTATTTGAGATTTCGTATAATTGTAAAAGCTTTTGTCTGGAGAAATCCGGATGAAAGCTTTTTTTTGGTTTGTTTAGAAAAGGTATACGTGATAGAATTATAGAATAATAATGATTAAAGTGAGTTGTATTTATGAATAAAGGTTTTTTACCAGTAACAAAAGAAGAAATGTTAGAAAAAGGCTTAAGCCAAATGGATTTTGTATATGTCTGTGGTGATGCCTATGTGGATCATTCCAGCTTTGGAATGGCTATTATAACCAGAGTTTTAGAATCTTTTGGATATTCAGTAGGAATCATTTGTCAACCGGACTGGAATAATCCGGAAAGTATAAATGTATTTGGAGAGCCTAGACTTGGATTCATGGTTTCTGCAGGAAATATGGATTCCATGGTTAACCATTACACGGTTTCAAAAAAAAGAAGACATCAGGATGCATATAGTCCGGGTGGTCAAATAGGTAAAAGACCTGATTATGCAGTAATTGTATATTGTAATCTAATTAGAAAAACATATAAAAAGACACCAATAATTATAGGTGGAATTGAGGCGAGTCTAAGAAGATTAGGTCATTATGATTATTGGTCTAATAAAGTTAGAAGATCAATACTTTTAGATTCAGGTGCAGATATTATTTCATACGGAATGGGTGAAAAAAGTGTTGTGGAAATAGCGGATGCACTAAATAGTGGAATGGACGTGTCGGATATAACATTTGTTGATGGCACTGTATTTAAAACCAGGAATCCTGACTATTTATATGATGCAGTCAAACTTCCGGATTTTGAAGAAATAAAAAATGACAAGGTCAAATACGCTGAGAGTTTCGCAATTCAGTATAAGAATACAGATCCATTTACAGGAAAAAGAATGTATGAAACCTATGATGGTGCCATGTATGTGGTGGTAAATAAAGCAGCAAAGCCTATGACTACCATGGAATTAGATGATGTGTATGCTTTGCCGTATATGAGAGATTATCATCCTATGTATGAAAAAGATGGAGGAATACCTGCCATAAAAGAGATAAAGTTTTCCTTAACATCTAACAGAGGGTGCTACGGTGAATGTAATTTTTGTGCCCTTACATTTCATGAAGGAAGAATTGTTCAGGCTAGAAGTCACGAGTCAATTATCAAAGAGGCAAAAGAGTGTATTAACGATAAGGATTTTAAGGGATACATTCATGATGTAGGAGGTCCTACTGCTGAATTCAGAAAACCTGCATGTAAAAAACAGTTAAAATATGGAGCCTGTACTAATAAAAAATGTCTTTATCCTAAACCTTGTGAGAATCTAGAAGTTGATCATAGTGATTATCTTAGTCTTTTAAGAAAGATAAGAAAAATACCTGGAATAAAAAAAGTATTTGTCAGATCAGGATTCAGATTTGATTATGTAGTTGCAGATAAGGATAAATCATTTTTAAAAGAACTATGTAAATATCATGTTAGTGGTCAACTAAGGGTTGCTCCGGAACATGTATCAGATAATGTTTTATCCAAAATGGGAAAACCAGGCGTAAACATTTATGATAAGTTTTGTAAGGAATTTGAAAAGGTTAATAAGGAATTAGGATTAAAACAGTATATTGTTCCATATCTCATGTCCTCCCATCCGGGAAGTACTTTAAAAGATGCCATAGCTTTAGCGGAATATCTAAGAAGTTTGGGATATATGCCTGAACAGGTACAGGATTTTTATCCAACTCCCGGTACGGTATCAACGTGCATGTATTATACCGGAATTGACCCATTAACCATGAATAAGGTATATGTGGCAAAGGATCCTCATGAAAAGGCCATGCAAAGGGCGTTGATACAATATAGAGATCCGTCAAATTATGAATTAGTAAAAGAAGCATTAATAAAAGAACACAGAGAAGATTTAATAGGATTTGGAAAAGAATGTCTTATTCCGCCAAGAAAGATGGGGAATTTACGTAGATTTACAAATAAGCAGGACAAAAAAATTCAAAATAAAAATTATAAACAAAAAAGTGGTAAGAAAAATAAAAGGAATAAGTAAAAAATATGGCGTTGTCCTAGGACAATGCCATATTTTTTATAATACATCATATGCATCGGATACTTTGTAAATCCAAGATTTAGCGTGGATTTTTGCTACAATTTTTCCTTTATACATGAATGTTTCATATATCTTGTTATCTTTATCGAAATCTTCCTCAATGTTATCGAAGATAACTTTCTTTTCTGGGAGGGAGGTATTGTCTGCTGAATCAGCATATATTCTAATTTCGTTTGTGAATTTACAATTGTTTAATTCCGGTACAGATACAAAAGATTTATAGCTGGTATTTGAATCTTTTTGTGGATTTCTTGTAACGGTTAGTTTTGTTATATTGTTTGCCTGACTTTTAAATTTTAATGTATATGTAGAATCCTTTATAGAAGTAATGAAATTATGAAGTACATTAGGGATTGAATCTCTAAAAGTGGTCTTCTTAGGTTTTATAAAAGTATTAAGATTATTCAAAGCATCTACAATGTCATAGCCTAATTGTTTATCTTCATTACTGCTTACTAGTACTGATCTTATAGCATAAGCCGTTCTTGCCTGTAAGTAGTAGGATGCTGATAAATAAGGTGAAGTAAAAGGAATCTTTGAACTACTTATCATAGAGGCATTACCCATTCTATATGCTACCTCAGGAAAATCTGTAAGAAATTCGCCTTTTTCAAATCTATGTAGAAGTTCATCATATAAATTAACTAAAACGGACATGCCGAGTTCCACATCTTTTTCTACGTATTGACCATTAATCATCATATCTGAAAGCATATACATGGCAGCGTGATATCCGGCCTTTGCACCAATTTGGTAATAGAAATAAGCTTGTTCATAATCCGGACTTCCGTTGTTGATATAGTCGTAGTAATAAATGTTTCCTAAAGGAATAGATGCATATTCGTGATTAGGGTAGTGTATAAGCTTAGAAAGACATTTTGCAGCCTCTTCGTAATCGCATTCGTATACACCATCACCACCATAACATCCAAAGCCTTTTATGTCCAAAGCATCTGGATCATGGTTTTTAATCTGGCGGTCTACTAACATTTTAAAAAAATTCTTTACATCGTCAGATGCATTATCTAACTCATTTTCCTCATACATGTGTTTTATAAAAAAATGCATTTGTCTTTCAGTAAACTGCATATCCTGTAATGATTTCGCATCCATGTTATTGAAAAAATTATCAACGATATTCTTTAACTCAGAGATATCTAGAACTTCAAAAATCATTTCACTGTCATCATATATTTTCATAATAACATCTTTGACGTAACTATCTATTTCATAATACATCATCCAAAAAACTTCATTGATGTTTTTTGGAATGAAGATATTAAGATAATTAATCAATGGATTTCTATCAGGAATATCTAGGTAATGGGGTAAAATGTATGTCAAAGGAATCCAATATGTTTCATAGAACTCATACATATTAATGAATGGAGTTCCCATGTAATATATTATGCTTCGCATATGAAATACATTAAATTCTACTGACTCGTCGTAGTAATTAATGAAATCTACAGAGGTATTCCTTCTATCCATAGGTTCTGTTGCAGCCTCTGCTTTTTTAATAGCTGAAGATATAAATAAATCTACATTTTTATCTACATCCTCCTTAGAGAATTCTTTTCTAGGATTGTTAAGTTGTAACCCCTGTCTAACTAATTCCTCAAGATCTATTTTAAATTCTAAAAAATCCTTAACTATTGTACTGTTTAATTCGATCATAATAGCTCCCATATAGTTAATTTATTACTCTATAATAACACTTATAATGAGTTATTTCTATTTGTAAATAAAGATATTATTAATTATAATGGAGTATGAGTTTGTGGTAACTGTCAAAATAAATTAAGAAATATAATACCGCTAAAAAATATGTAGGAGGAACGAGATATGAGTATGATTGATAACACAAGAAAAGCTATGATGGAAGCTATGAAGGCAAAGGATAAACCAAGAAAAGAAGCTCTTTCGGCTTTGCTTTCAGCTCTTAAAAATAAAGCTATAGATAAAAGAGAAGATCTTACAGAAGCTGAAGAGGGAGAGGTTGTTTTAAAAGAAATTAAACAGCTTAGAGATACTCTTGAACAAACACCGGAGGATAGAACAGATATAAAAGATGAATGTAATTTTAGAATCAGTGTCTATGAGGAGTTTGCTCCAAAAATGTTAACTGAAGATGAAATAAAGGAAGAAATAGACAAAATAGTAGCAGAACTTGGAATTGAGAACCCAACGGTTAAGAACAAAGGTGCAATTATGAAAAATCTTATGCCTAGAGTTAAAGGTAAAGCAGAAGGTGGAGTTGTATCAAAAGTTGTTGGTGAATATTTAGGATAAGGGAGAATAATATGGGCTTTAAAAATGTAACAGATAAAATATTTTGGATTGGTGCAGATGATGAGAATTTAGAGCTTTTTGAAAACCAATATCCCCTTGATGAAGGAATGTCTTATAACTCATATGTTATTAAGGATGAAAAAATTGTCGTTATGGATACCATAGATGAGGGAGTAGCTGATAAATGGTTTGAAAATTTATCTGAATGTCTTGGAAACGATAAACCGGATTATATTGTAGTTTCTCATATGGAACCTGATCATGCGGCAAACTTAAAGGGATTTTTAGATAAATATCCGGATACAGTTGTTGTGGGAAATGTTCAGACATTTAACATGATTAAACAATTTTTTGGTATGGGTATTCCAGAAGATAAAAAACTTTTGGTAAAGGAAGGGGATAACCTTTCAATTGGTAGTGCTAATCTTACATTTGTTATGGCACCAATGGTTCACTGGCCAGAGGTAATGATGACTTATGAAAGTGAAAGCAAAGTTGTATTCACTGCTGATGCATTTGGTAAGTTTGGAAAAAATGGAGAAGATGTTTTTAACACAACTAAAGAACAGGCAGAGGATTGGGCTTGTGAAGGAAGAAGATATTATACAAATATTGTTGGTAAATATGGACCACAGGTTCAGGCGGTTCTAAAGAAGATGCAGGGATTAGATGTTGAAATTATTGCACCTCTTCACGGACCTGTTCTTAAGAGCGAGTTGGATTACTATATTAATAAATATAATATTTGGAGTACATATTCTCCTGAAGATATCGGATACACTGTTTGCTATTCTACAATACATGGCAATACCAGAAAAGCAGCTGAGTATGTAGCATCTATATTAGATGAAAAAGGAATTATATATGAACTGTTTGATCTTTCAAATTGCGATGTAGCAGAAGTGGTAGAAAGTGCTTTTAGATATGATAAAATGCTATTGTTAGGAGTTACTTATGATGGTGGTCTTATGCCATGTATGCAGGACATGTTCTACCATTTTAAAATGAAAAATGTTCAGAATAGAAAAGTCGGTTTGATTCAAAATGGAACCTGGGGACCACTTGCTGGAAAACTTATGAAAGAACAGTTAGAAGGTCTTAAGAATATGACAATACTTGATAAAGTAATCACTATCAAGTCTGTTATGACAGAGGCAAATAAAGCTGAAATTAAGGAACTTATAGATACAATGAATTAGTACGAAATGAGTGTTTTAAATGAAGACTTATATAGCCATTGATCTTAAATCATTTTATGCATCTGTAGAATGTAGAGAACGTGGGCTAAATCCCCTTACCACCAATTTGGTGGTAGCGGATGCTTCTAGAACTGAAAAAACAATATGCCTGGCGGTTACACCATCCCTAAAAGCTTATGGGGTGTCTGGACGTGCCAGGCTTTTTGAAGTTGTCTCCAAAGTAAAGGAAATAAATGCATTTCGTAAAGAAAAGCTTAAAGGTAAGGATTTTACCGGAAAGTCCTTTGATAGTTTAGAATTAAAAAATGATAAATTTCTCCAATTGGATTATATAGCAGCAATTCCAAGAATGGCTTTATATATGAAATATAGCAATGATATATTTAACATTTATTTAAGATATGTGGCGCCTGAAGATATCCATATATATTCAGTTGATGAGGTATTTATGGATGTAACTTCATATTTAAAAAATTATCATATGACAGGGCATGAATTGGCTAGGAAAATGATTGATGATGTTTTAAAAGAAACAGGAATTACAGCTACAGCTGGAATTGCAGAAAATATGTATCTGTGTAAAGTGGCAATGGATATTGTTGCAAAACATATTCCGGCGGATAAAGATGGTGTGAGGATAGCTGAGATAAATGAAATGACTTACAGACAAAAGCTGTGGGATCATACTCCAATAACAGATTTTTGGAGAGTTGGAAGGGGATATGCCAGAACGCTTTCGAAATACGGGATCCATACCATGGGAGAGGTAGCCAGAACAGCTGTAGAAAATGAAGATTTGCTTTACAAGTTATTTGGAGTAAATGCAGAGCTTCTTATTGACCATGCCTTTGGATGGGAGCCTTGTACCATAGCAGACGTAAAGGCATATGTTCCGGAAAATAATAGTCTGGGAGCCGGACAGGTTCTTCAAAGTCCCTATGAATGTAAAAAAGCAAGATTAATAGTTCATGAAATGATGGATTTACTTAGTCTGGATCTGGTGGATAAAGGCTTGGTTACTAATCAAATAGTATTAACTATTGGGTATGACATAATTAATCTCACAGATCCGGTTATTAGAAGTAAATACAAAGGTGAAGTAGTTAAAGACCATTATGGAAGATTGATTCCAAAACATAGTCATGGAACGTATAATTTTACTTCGTATACATCTTCTTCAAGAGAGTTAATTGAAGGTGTGCTGGAATTATTTGATGAAATTGTCAATCCGGACTTATATGTAAGAAGACTTAATGTTACAGCCTGTAAAGTAATAACGGAAAAAGAGGCAGAACAAAAGAAAGAGAATAGCTTTACACAAATGAATCTCTTAGAGGATTTTGGAGAAGCGGCGGTGGAAAAAGAGAGACATAAAAAAGAGATTGCCAGAGAAAAGAAGGCTCAAGAAGCAATTTTAAAATTAAAAAAGAAGTACGGAAAGAATGCCGTAGTTAAAGGAATGAATTTAGAAGAAGGAGCTACAACTATTCAAAGAAATGCACAGATTGGAGGGCATAAGGCGTAATGGGAAAATATGACGATATAATTAATATGCCACATTATCAATCTAAAAAGCACCCACAAATGTCCATTTACATGAGGGCAGCTCAGTTTTCGCCTTTTGCTGCGTTAACAGGGTTTGAAGAACAAACAGAAGAGACGGCAAGACTCACAGATGAGAGAATAGAATTAGATGAAAATAAAAGAGCAGAATTAGATGAAAAATTAAATGAATTGATGTCATATGACAACTTAATGGATGTTCAGGTAAGGATTACATATTTTGAAGAAGATTTGCTAAAAAGTGGAGGAAAATACCGCAAGGTCCATGTAAACATTAAAAAGATAGACGCAATAAACAGGTGTATAGTTCTTGAGGATAGGAGTAAAATACTTATAGATGATATATATGATATAGATTTTTAAAAGGCTTTGGGATGTTAATCTCTCAAAGCCTTGTTTATTGTATTTAAAACTCTTTTTTTATCACCGCTCCATTTTGGGGCTATAAGAATTGATTTTGGTCCATCTCCGGTTAAACGGTGAATAATAACATTTTCTGGAATGATTTGGACACATCTTACCAGGATTTGAGTATATTCTTCCAGGGACAGTACGTGGAAAGGTTTCCTATCATATAATTCACCTAGAGGAGTACCCTTTAGAATGTGAAGTAGTTGTAATTTTATACCCCAGGTGCCCATATCAATGGCGTGTTGCACAGAATCCAGCATATCTTTTGAGGTTTCCTGAGGGAATCCAAGAATCACATGGGTTATAGTTTTAATGTTGGCAGCATGTAAATCGGCCATGGCCTTGTCATATGTTTCTAAGGGATATCCTCGGTTGATAAATCTGGCGGTTTCCTCATTGGAAGTTTGCATGCCAAGTTCAACCCATACAGGTTTTATGGAGTTGATTTCCTTTAGTAATTCAATTACTTCAGGAGGAAGGCAATCAGGTCTTGTACCGATGGAAATGATGGCAATGTCTTTATGAGAAGCAGCTTCCATATAGATATTTCGCAAATGTTCTACATTTCCATATGTATTGGTAAATGCCTGAAAATATGCAATGTAATTAGGTAATGATGAATCTGCATTTCTCATTTTTGCAGAAACTCTGGCTTTTCCAGCCTCTATTTGTTTTGTTATAGATAGAGTTTTGTTCTCAGCAAAATCTCCGGAACCACCTTCAGAACAAAAGATACATCCACCTGTGGAAATGCGTCCATCCCGGTTAGGACAGGTAAACCCGGCATCTATAGCGATTTTATATAGTTTTCTGCCATATTCAGTTTTTAAATACTGATTCAAAGATGTATAATTCATAAAAATTTTCAGATACCTTTCACATTTCTATCAGATTGAGGGTGTAATATTTATGTATCAAAAAGCTATTCACAAATTTTTGATAAACTATCCTTATACGTGGAATATTATTATTCCACACACTCTCCCTAAAGGATGCCGCCCGGGCATCCTTTTTTTTAATAGTAGAGAAAAAATGTAATTTGTAATTTAAATTACATTTGTTTTAAATTATAATATAAAAAGGAAAAAAGCAAAACGTTTATTGAAAGGAGTAAATAAATGAAGGTAAAAAGATTTATGAAGGGAATAATGCCATTTGCTTTAGCAACGGCAATGGTAGCAACGAGTCCCGCAGTTAGCATGGTAGGTGTATTGGCGGATGATTCTGAAACGGTAGAAGTTAATTTTTCTTATGTTAATAATTCATCAGTTGAGGTAGAAGAAGTTTCAGGTACAGACCTAAGCTCAGCGTATTCTGTTGATGGAACAGGAGTAACAATACAAGCCTCAGGTACATATACATTTTCAGGTACATGTACAGAGGGATATATTAAAGTAAAAAAAGGAATCACAGGTGTAGTTATCAATCTTGAAGATGGATTTGACCTTTCGTCATCAGAGACAGCACCTATTGTTTTGGGAAAGACTTCAGAGGCAACTATTAGTGTAAATGGAAATGTTAGTTTGACAGATCTTGAGAATCCTGCAAATGAAGATTCAACTGATCCAGATGTTGCAGATGCATTTGAAGGAGCTGCAATAAAAGTTAAAAGCAGTGCTTCTCTTACAATTACTGGAAGTGGATATTTAAATATAGATGGAAACGATTGTAAAAATGGTATCAAAGGTGGAGAGAAAGCTACAGTAACTATAAGTGACTTAGGATTTATGAGTGTTTATGCTGCTAAAAATGGTATATCTTGTGATGGTATTCTTAATGCAACAAACGCTTACTTATGCGTTTGTTCAGGCGAAAAAGGCTTTTCATCTGATCCGGATATTACAGATGATACAATAACGCCAGATACATATGATTATGGAATTGTAACTATAAATAATACAGAATTATCCGTTTATTCAAGTGAAGAAGCAATATACGGATATAAATCAGTTAATATGAATGGCGTACATCTTCATATTGAATCTGCAGATAAAGGTGTTGAAACTGAAGGAAGTCTTGTTTTAGACGGAGGTTCAGATGTTGATATAACCTCAGCTAAAAAAGGATTTTCTGGTGATAGTGTAGAAATCTATGATAGTGAGTTGCGTATATCATCTGAAGCAAAATCAATTGATGCAACTAGTTTAACAGTTGATGCAGGATATATTGTATGTCAGTTTAATGATACTTCAGCTAAAGGAACCAGTGCAATTACGTATGATGACTTTGCCTTCAAAAGTGGAGAAATATTTATGTCAGATAGCAATTTATCAGGAACAACGGTTTACCCTGATAACTATATTGAATTCCTAGGTTCTGATACTACAGGAACTACAGGAACTGATTATATTACTACAGTAGATAATTACATAAGAATATATGATAAAAACAATGAATCAGAAATATTTAATACAAGATCTACAGCAGATGCAACTCATGTAGTATATATTAAAGATGAAGGTTTATCAGATGATACAACATATACTTTGAGTAATGAAGAAGCTGCAACAGATCCATCTGTACAGTATAGAGTCCAGGTACAGAAAACAGGTTGGGAAGAGGAGTTTGTATCAGATGGTACAACATCAGGAACAGTAGGAAAAAAACTTAGACTTGAAGCTATTCAGATTAAATTAGCAGGTGTTAATTCATTATATGGTGGTGTTGAGTACAGAACTCATATTCAAAAAACAGGTTGGGAAGATGAGTATGCTCAGGATGGAGCAACATCAGGAACAGTAGGAAAAAAACTTAGACTTGAAGCTATTCAAATCGGTTTGTACGGTGATATAGCTGATGATTATGCTATATACTACAGGGTGCAGGCTCAAAAATTCGGCTGGTTAAGCTGGGCAATGAATGGCGATTATGCAGGAACAGCAGGATATGCATACAGACTTGAAGGCATTCAGATTGTATTAGTAGAAAAAGATGAGGATGGATATACTAAAGCACCAAGTGAATGTGATGGTGTGGCTACAGTAGAAGATAAAGACGCATACTATGATAAAAATGATGTTCCTACAGTATATTACAAGACACAGGTTCAGACTTATGGATGGCAGTCATATGTTACAAATGGAGCAACATCAGGAACAGTAGGAAAAGCAAAGAGACTTGAAGCTATTAAGATTAAAGTTGATGCAGAAGAATACGGTGATGGAGGTATTGAATACAGAACTCATGTACAGAAGAAAGGATGGCAGTCATGGGTTGCAGATGATGCTTTGTCAGGAACAGTAGGAAAGTCTCTTAGACTTGAGGCAATTCAGATCAATCTTACAGGTGCAATTGCTGAAGAATATGATGTATATTACAGAGTTCAGGCACAGACCTTCGGCTGGATGGGCTGGGCAAAGAACGGAGCATCAGCAGGAACAGCAGGATATGGCTATAGACTTGAAGCAATTCAGATACGTATTGTTAAAAAAGGAACACCTTCAGGAGTAGTTGGATCAACAAGTAATGCATTTAGAAGTAAATAATGATTTATAAAGGATAAATATAATCCCCACCCTATGTAGTGTAATGTATAATCACCCTACATAGGGTGGGGTGTTTTAGGGAAACGGAGATTACATATGAATAATTACAAATTACTGATATCTTATGATGGTACCAGATATTATGGCTGGGAGCATCAACCGGATAAGGAATGGACTATTCAAGGAAAAATAGAGACAGTTCTTGCGAGAATGTTAGATATGCCACAAGGAGAAGTTCCAAAGGTTATTGCAGCTGGAAGGACCGATGCCGGAGTGCATGCTAAGGAAATGACAGCTAATGTGATATTGGATACAGATATGGAGCCAGAAGCAGTGCAGGCTTATTTAAATGAATATTTACCAGAAGATATCAGCATAAATGAAGTAAGAATAGCATCTCCAAGATTTCATGCCAGATATAATGCTTTGGGTAAGACTTATTGTTATAGCTTATACTATGGGGATTCGAAACCGGTATTTGATAGAAAATATGTTTTGTTTTTAAAGGAAAGACCTAATATGGAAAAAATGAGGAAAGCTGCTGAGTACATGGTGGGAAGTCATGATTTTAAAAGCTTTTGTGGTAATCCTAAGATGAAAAAATCCACAGTTAGAAATGTTGATAGTATTGAGATTAAACAAAAGGGACCGTATATAAGAATATACTATCATGGGACGGGATTTTTGCAAAATATGGTAAGAATTATGACAGGAACACTACTAGATGTGGCATATGGTAAAAAGAACCCGGATGATATTCCTAAAATTATTGAGTCAAAAGAGCGTAAGGAGGCAGGACCTACAGCACCTCCACAGGGATTAATGCTTATAAAAGTAGACTATTAATTGTTTTTCTTTTGAAACAATTAATGATAATGATAATCATTTTCAATAAGACAGGAATTGTTGCATTGAATCAAAGAATTATTTCCTTTATACTAGAGAAATAGTGTAGGAAAGCATACTATAAAATAAATTGATAAAGTTAAATGAAACGGAGGTAATGAGTTATTATGTCTGAGAATTTACTTAAGATAGAAAACTTAAAAGTTAATGCAGGAGATATAGAGATACTACATGGTGTTTCGTTAAATATCAATAAGGGTGAAACTCACGTACTTATGGGACCTAATGGTGCAGGAAAATCAACTCTAGGATATGCACTTATGGGAAATCCTAATTACGAAATAACAGAAGGAAAAATAATTTTTGACGGAAATGATTTTGAAAATATGGAAGTATATGAAAGAGCTAAGGCTGGATTATATTTATCTTTTCAAAATCCAATTGAGGTGCCGGGTATTACCCTTGCCAACTTTATCCGTAGCTCATTAGATCAGATAACTGGAAAACGTACAAAAATATGGGCTTTTAGAAAAGAACTTGAAAAGAAAATGGAAGTTTTAAATATGGATCCATCTTATGCTGATAGAGATTTAAACGTGGGATTTTCCGGCGGAGAAAAGAAGAAAGCAGAGATATTACAGCTTCTAATGCTAAACCCAAAGTTAGCAATCCTTGATGAAACAGACTCGGGATTGGATGTAGATGCAGTTTTAACAGTATCTAAGGGTGTTGAAGAATATCAGAAAAATCAAGATGGTGCGCTTCTTATAATCACCCATAGCACAAGAATTTTGGAGTCTCTAAATGTAGATTATACTCATGTATTAATAAATGGAAAACTTGTTAAAACAGGAGATAGTTCACTGGTAGAGAATATTAATGAAAATGGATTCGAGCAGTTTTATAACGTTGCAGAATAAATATATCAGAGGTGATTACAGTGAAGGAAAGAACACAGGTTGAAGACATAGATAGAAATATGTATGACTTCAAGAAAGATGAGAAAGATTATTATAAAGTTGATAAAGGTCTTACTCCTGAAATTGTAGAGCAGATTTCTGATGAAAAAAATGATCCGGAGTGGATGAAGGAGTTAAGATTAAAGTCTCTTGAAATATATAATGAAATGAAAGTTCCTGAATGGGGACCTTCTATAGATGGTTTAGATATGGATCATATTGTTACATATGTAAAACCAAAAACAAAAATGACGGCAGACTGGGAAGAAGTTCCAGAAGAAATAAAGGATACATTCGAAAGACTTGGTATTCCACAGGCAGAGAGAGAATCATTAGCAGGTGTTGGAGCTCAGTATGACTCAGAGCTGGTATATCATAATGTAAAAAAAGAAGTAGCAGACCAGGGAGTTGTATACACCGACTTGGAATCAGCAATGCATGGACCATATGAGGAAATGATTAGAAAACATTTTATGAAACTCATCACACCTAGAGATCATAAGTTTGCAGCTCTCCATGGTGCAGTATGGTCAGGCGGTTCTTTTGTATATGTACCACCAGGTGTAAAAGTTGAGATACCACTTCAGTCATACTTTAGACTAAATGCTCCGGGAGCAGGTCAGTTTGAGCATACGCTTATAATAGTGGATGAAGGAGCAGACCTTCATTTTATAGAGGGATGTTCAGCACCAAAGTATAATGTAGCCAATTTACATGCAGGAGCAGTTGAGCTATTTGTAGGAAAAAATGCTAAGTTAAGGTATTCAACAATAGAGAACTGGTCAAAGAATATGTACAACCTAAACACAAAGAGAGCCATTGTAGAAGAAGGAGGAACCATGGAATGGGTATCAGGATCCTTTGGATCTCATGTATCCTATCTTTATCCGATGACTATCTTAAAAGGTGATGACTCTAAAAATGAGTTCACAGGAATAACTTTTGCAGGAAACGGACAGAACTTAGATACCGGAATGAAAGTTGTTCATCAGGGAAAGAGAACGAACTCGGTGGTTTCAACTAAGTCTATATCAAAAGATGGTGGTATAAGTACATTTAGATCTGCAGTAGTAGTTGCAAAGACAGCAAAGCAGGCTAAATCTTCTGTATCTTGTGCATCCCTTATGTTAGATAATATATCTCGTTCTGATACAATACCGGCAATGGATGTCAGAACTAGTGATGCAGATATAGGACATGAAGCAAAGATTGGTAGGATAAGTGATGAAGCTATATTCTATCTTATGAGTAGAGGTATAAATGAAGAAGATGCCAGAGCTATGATAGTAAGTGGTTTTGCAGATAATGTTTCCAAAGAGTTACCACTAGAATATGCAGTAGAGATGAATAATCTTATTCGTCTTGAGATGAAAGGAAGTATAGGCTAATGAGAGAATTAACAGTTAATTATCTGCCTGGTATGACCTGGACATGGCTTAAGATGAACAGTTGTAATGTTAAGGTGGCAGATGAATCCGTTAAAGGAAAATGTGAAATAAAACTTCCTGAAGATGTGGATACAAAGTCAAATGTTTGTAATCCTGAAATCACAGGAGGTATGGGACCAAATTTTGATAGGTTCATGACAAAATCAGGAATAGATCAGGATATATTTATAGTAAAAGACCTTAAGAAAATAGATAAACCTGTGATTATGGATTTTAAATATGAAAAAGAGGTACAATCTGTAAACCAGGTATGCTTTAACATTGGAGAGGGAAGTGAAGTTAGTGTAATTCAGGACTTTACTTCAAAAGAAGGTGGTTTAGCAGCTATACAAACAAAGGTACGATTAAAAAGTGAATCCTCTATGAAGCTATATCAGATTATAAGAGTTAATGAAGAGTTTTCATTAATAAATGATGTAGCTGTAGACAGCTTGGATAATTCGAATTTTGAATTGATTCAGATATTAATTTCAGGAAAGAATGTTTATCTTGGATGTAAAGATGAACTTCAGGGAAAAGAATCAACCTTAAATATTAAGACAGGTTATCAGGTTAAACATCAGGGATTATTAGATATTAATTATAATGCCAGACACACAGGTAAGAATACATTAAGCGATATAAATGTGAATGGAGTCTTATCAGAAGGAGCATCGAAGACATTTAGAGGTACCATTGATCTTGTAAAGGGATGTTCAGGTGCCAAGGGAAATGAAATGGAAGATGTCCTACTTATGAGTGATGACGTTGTAAATCAAACAATTCCATTAATTCTTTGTGACGAAGATGACGTGGAAGGTAACCATGGAGCTACAATAGGACAGATACCTGAGGATATTAAAAATTACATGATGTCTAGAGGTATACCAGGAGATGAAATCGCAAGATTGATGGCAGATTCTAAAGTCTTATCTGTGGTGGATTTGGTTCCTGATGAAGTGAAAGTAAAAGAACTCCATGAATTATTTGGAGAAGAAGTAGATTAAATGCAGGTGAAAAAAATGAGTAATTTAAATATAAAAGAAATTAGAAAAGATTTTCCAATTATAGAAGGAATGGATATAGCGTATTTGGACAATTCCGCAACTTCACAAAGACCAAAGTGCGTAATGGATGCAGAAGTAGAATTTTATGAAAAATATAATGCAAATCCATTTAGAGGATTATATCAATTAAGTATTGATGCCACGGATCGTTATGAAGAAGGAAGAACAGCAGTTAAAGATTTTATAAATGCAAACAGTGAAAAAGAGATTATATTTACCAGAAATACCAGTGAAAGTCTGAATCTCTTGGCATACAGCTTGGGAGAAATGGTTTTAAAACCAGGAGATGAAATCATAACCACAGTTATGGAGCATCACAGTAATATGCTACCTTGGAGATTAGCAGCAAAAAGATATGGAGCCCAGGTGAAATACCTTGAATGTAACGAAAGTGGGCTAGTAACACCAAAAGATTTGGAAAAAATCATTTCAGATAAAACAAAGATTGTTGCTATTACTCATATGTCTAATATTTTTGGAAATCTATTGGATGCTAAAGGATTAGCAAGAGTTTGCCATGAACATAATGCGTATTTTGTAGTGGATGGAGCGCAATCTGTACCACATACAAAGGTAGATGTTAAGGATCTGGATATAGATTTCCTAGCTTTTTCAGCCCATAAGATGCTTGGTCCAATGGGAATTGGAGTGTTGTATGGTAAAGAAAAAATATTAGAAAAGATGCCACCGTTTTTATCAGGTGGTGAAATGATAGATACTGTTACTCTTGATGAGATTACTTATGCACAATTACCTCACAAATTCGAGGCAGGAACCGTAAACGCTGCAGGGGCACATGCCCTTAAGGCAGCTATTGAGTATATTAATAATCTTGGATTTGAAAATATTGAAGCCAGAGAAGATATGTTATGCCAGATGGCGTTGGATGAAATTGAAAAAATACCACATGTTTTGGTGCTGGGAGGTAAGACAGCAAAGGAACATCATGGTATAATAACATTTAAGATAGAAGGGGTACATCCTCATGATATTGCGGCAATACTTGCAGATGATGGTGTTGCTATTAGAGCCGGACATCATTGTGCAGAGCCGTTACATCATTTTATTGGAGTTCCTTCTACAACAAGAGCCAGTCTTATGTTCTACAATACCGAAGAAGAAGTGGAGAGATTGGTAAAATCAATTTCGCAAGTTAGGAGGAAGATGGGATATGCAGAATAGTAGAACTTTTTATAATGAAATACTTACAGAGCATAACCTTAATCCTATACATAAACACAAGATTGAAAATCCTAATTTTACAATGAATGGGGTTAATCCATCTTGTGGAGATAGTATTGTATTGGAGTTACATGTGGATGATGATGGAATTATCACAGATGGGGGATATGTAGGTGATGGTTGCGCTATTTCACAGGCTTCAGCAGATATGATGCTAGAACTTATCATTGGTAAAAATAAAGATGAAGCACTTCATCTTGCAGATATTTTTATACGAATGATTAAAGGAACTGCCACAGAAGAAGAGATAGAAGAGCTTGAGGAAGCATCATCCTTAAAGGATATTTCACATATGCCAAGTCGAGTTAAATGCGCAGTTCTTGGATGGCACACTATGGAAGAGGTGTTTAAAAAAGATTAGAGAGAAGGTATATTTATGGCTACACCACACAATGAAGCTAAAAATGGGGATATTGCTAAAACAGTGCTTATGCCTGGAGATCCTTTAAGGGCAAAATTTATTGCAGAAACTTATCTTGAAAATGTAAATTGTTTTAATACAGTAAGAAATATGTATGGTTTTACAGGGACTTATAAAGGTAAAATGGTATCTGTTATGGGTTCTGGTATGGGTATGCCATCAATTGGTATATATTCATACGAATTATATAATGAATATGATGTTGATACAATAATAAGAATCGGTTCTGCCGGTTCTTATTGTGATAAATTAAGAGTTTTTGATGTGATGTTAGCTGACTCGGCTTATTCGGAATCCAGCTTTGCAAAGGTTCAAGGAGGGTATGAAGATGATATAACATATCCAACTGAAAGTCTTAATATGGATATAATGAATATAGCAAAAGAGTTAGGTAAAACTATAAAAATAGGACGAGTTCATTCTTCGGATGTGTTTTATAGACAGGATAAATCACCATATTACAAGGACTTGTATGAAAATAAACAATGTCTTTGTGTAGAAATGGAAAGTTTTGCATTATTTCATAATGCCAGAATTCTTGGAAAGAATGCGGCATGCCTGCTTACAATATCAGATTCGTTTGTCTCAAACGAAATAACCACTTCAAAACAAAGACAACAGTCTTTTACAGAAATGATGGAAATTGCTTTAGAGACAGCTATAAGGAGATAAGTTATTGAATATTAGGGAAAAATTAGAATTAAGGGAACATGTAATACTTAGTGAGTATGCATCCTTTAGTGATAAATCTAAAGGAAGAGAACGTATTGAAAAGGATAACGAGCCATGTGATATCAGAACCTGTTATCAAAGAGATAGAGATAGAATATTACATTGCAAATCATTTAGAAGAATGAAACATAAAACTCAGGTATTTCTTGCTCCAGAAGGAGATCATTACAGAACAAGATTAACCCACACTTTAGAGGTTTCTCAAATTGCAAGAACCATAGGAAAAGCTTTGAGCCTCAATGAGGATCTTATTGAAGCTATTGCTTTAGGACATGATTTGGGACATACACCTTTTGGGCATGCAGGAGAGAGAGCTTTAAATGGAGTTTGTTCATATGGGTTTGTTCATTCCAAGCAAAGCCTTAGAGTTGTGGATATTTTGGAAAATGATGGAAAAGGTCTTAATCTTACTTGGGAAGTTAGAGATGGTATAGTTAACCATAGAACCAGTGGAAAGCCTTCAACTATGGAAGGTAAAGTTGTAAGATTAGCCGATAAGATAGCGTATATAAATCATGATATAGATGATGCTATTAGAGGTGGAATAATGAAGGAAGAGGATATTCCTGAAGAATTCACAGCTATTCTTGGCCATTCTAAAAATGAACGATTAGATACCATGATATTTGATATAGTATCTAAGAGCATAGACAAGCCTGATATTATAATGTCAGAGACTGTATCAAAAGCCATGTCAGGCCTTAGAGGATATATGTTTGAAAATGTATACTCCAACCCTAAAGCAAAGGGTGAGGAAGTAAAAGCAAAAAAAATGCTTGAGCTTCTATTTGAATATTATATGAAGCATCCACAAGAGATGCCTGATGAATACAAGTTATTAAATGAGCAATTCAATCAAGATATTGAAAGAGTTGTATGTGATTATATATCAGGAATGAGCGATCAATACTCAGTTAAGGTATTTCAAAGCTTATTCGTTCCGGTTTCATGGAAAATGTAATACCATGAAATTATAAAAGAGAGGTGGCTATATGAGTTTTTATCCGGAAGAGATAATAGATGAAGTAATTGAAGAAAATGACATAGTAAGTGTAATTGGCTCATATGTTTCTTTAAAGAAAGCCGGATCCTCATATGTGGGACTTTGTCCGTTTCATAATGAAAAGACACCTTCATTTATTGTAACACCAAGCAAAAGAATGTTTTATTGTTTTGGATGTCATGTAGGTGGAAGTGTCATAACTTTTATCCAGAAATATGAAGAAAAATCTTTTCCGGAAGCAGTAGAGATGCTAGGCAAAAGAGCAGGCATAAAGCTTCCTGAAAGGAATTTTACAAAAGAAGAACAAAAAGCTTTAGGTGAGAGAAGTAAACTTTTGGAGATATATAAAGCAGCAGCAATGTACTACTATAAAAAATTAAGATCTCCCGAAGGAACTAAAGGAATGGATTATCTAAAAAGAAGAGGACTAAATGAAGAAACTATGAGAAAATTTGGTCTGGGGTATGCAGGTAATTCAGGAAAAGGTCTATATGAAGCTTTAAAAGCATCTGGATATGATGATGAAATTTTGAAAAAAAGCGGACTTATAACTTATAAAGAAAAAGGAACTTATGATAAATTCTGGAACAGAGTTATGTTTCCGATAATGGATGTAAACAACAGAGTTATAGCTTTTGGAGGAAGAGTTCTAGATGACACGTTGCCAAAATATCTCAATTCTCCGGAAACCAAAATATTCATCAAAAGTAAAACTCTATATGGATTAAATGTAGCGAGACATTCAAAACAGAATTATTTGCTTATATGTGAAGGGTATATGGATGTTATAGCCTTACATAATGCAGGATTTACCAATGCTGTTGCAGCTTTAGGAACTGCCTTTGGAGAAAGAAATGCAGCAGCAATTAAAAAAGAAACGGATAATGTTATTCTTACTTTTGATAGTGATTTGGCTGGACAGGATGCTGCCTTAAGGGCAATTCCGATTTTAAAAAAGCAGGGATTTAAAATTAAAGTTTTGGATATGACTCCATATAAAGATCCTGATGAGTTTATAAAGAATCTTGGAAAAGAGGCATATCAAAAGAGAATAGATGATGCCTGTGACTCTTTTATATTTAGAGTAAAGATGCAAAGAAAAGGTCATAAATTTGATACACCAACGGATCAAGTGGATTTTTACAATGAAATTACCACGATGCTTTTGGAGTTTAGAGATGAACTTGAGAGAAATGTTTATATTGAAGCAGTGTGCGATGAGTTTAATATAGACAAGGAGCTTCTTTACAAGAAAGTAAAAGAAAGAGCTAAGACATATAAGCCGGAAGATTACTCTGAAGAAAATGAAGAAATATTAAATGAATCGGCAATTATAACTAAGCAGCAATATAATAGATCTGTGAGACCTGATGGTGAAGGTGGAATTAAAAAAACTCAAAGAATGTTTTTTACATGGATTTCAGACCAACCGGAGTATTATGATGTTGTCAAAAAATATATTAGTCCAAAAGATTTTTCGGAAAAGCTTTATGAAACTGTAGCAAATATATTATTTAAGCAGATTGAAGAAAAACATCTTAATACTTCTAAGATTCTAACTATGTTTACAGACGAAGAAGATGCAGGTGAGGTGGCTCAGTTATTTAACACACCATTTGACAATTCCTTAAAGACACCAACTGGGAAAGAGTTAGAAAAAGCAGTTAATGAAGTTGTAAAAAAAATAAAAATGTATAAGATTGAAAACCTTATAAATAATACAAACGACGCAAAGGAGCTGCAGGAACTTTTGAATCAGGAAATAGAGATAAAGAAAATGCAGATACATTTATGATAGAAATAACAAAGAGAATGAAACTCATAGCTAACACTGTTACTAAGGGTAATGTAGTGGCAGATATTGGATGCGATCATGGCTATGTATCTATATATCTTATAAAGCAGGATATATCTCCTAAGGTTATAGCAATGGATTTAAGAGAAGGTCCTTTAAAAAAAGCCAAGACCAATACCAGACAATCTAATGATAAGAAGGTCATCGAAAACATTGAATTTAGGATTTCCAACGGATTTGAAAAATTAAAACCTAAAGAAGTGGATACTGCGATTATTGCAGGTATGGGTGGAGGACTTATTTGTAAAATAATCAAAGATGGGGAAAAGGTTGTAAGAGAATTAAAAGAACTTATAATATCTCCTCAATCTGAGATAGCAGATGTGAGACATTTTCTACATGATAATGGATATAGAATAGTTTCCCAGTGGATGATTAAGGACGATGGTAAATTCTATACTGTTATAAAAGTTGTAAATGGTAAAGATATAGATTATACGGAAATAGAATATAAGTATGGAAAACAGCTTATAGATGAAAAGAACCAGATACTAAGAGAATATCTGGAGTGGGATAAAAAAAGGTTAGAGAAGGTAGCTGCCTCTATCGAAAATAAAGATGGGGAAAATGTAGAGGCAAGAAAAAAACAATTAGTGGATAATCTAGCAGAAATTAATGATGTATTGGAGGTAGTAGCTTATGGAAGAAATGTGTAAAGTAAATGTAGGTGGCATTGAAAAAGAATACCTGGAAGGAACTTCAATTGCTGATATTGCAAAGGATTTTCAAAGTCAGTATGATGGACAAATCGTCATTTGTAAGAAGAACGGAAAACTTACTGAGCTTTTAAAAAAAATATCTAGTAATTGCGAACTTGAATTGCTTACTACAAAGTCTACTTTAGGTCATGAAGTTTATAAAAGAAGTGCTACACTTATTATGCTTAAAGCATTTTATGATGTACTAGGTACCAAGGATATAAAAAGAATATATGTAAGATATTCATTAAGCAGAGGATATTATTGCACATTCGAAGCTAAAACTCCATTAACTCAGGAACTTTTAGACAGAGTAAAAGTTCAAATGAAAAAATTGGTTGATGAGGATATAACAATTAATAAGAGGAATATTCCAGCCCTAAGTGCTGTGGAGCTTTTTGCCAGACATAAAATGTATGACAAGGAAAGACTTTTTAAGTTTCGTAGAGCCAGTAGGGTAAACATATATAATCTTAAGGGATTTGAAGATTATTTTTATGGTTATATGGTTCCTAGCACAGGATATATTAAACATTTTGATTTAAAATTGTATGATTCGGGTTTTGTACTTCAACTTCCTACTAGAAAAGAACCGGAAAAAATACCGGAATTTGACCCACAGCCTAACCTTTTTAAAGTATTAAAGGAATCAGAAGCCTGGGGAGATATGATGGGTGTAGATACTGTTGGAGCTTTAAATGAGAAAATAGCACTAGGTAAATCTCAGAATTTAATTCTTGTATCAGAAGCCTTAATGGAAAAGAAAATCGGCGATATAGCTCAGAAAATAGCATCCAATACGGAGAAGAAAATTATACTTGTAGCTGGTCCGTCATCTTCAGGAAAAACAACATTTTCCCATAGACTGGGTATTCAGTTAAGGGCCTGTGGATACACGCCACATACCATATCTGTAGATAACTATTTTATAGATAGGATACATACTCCAAGGGATGAAAATGGCAATTACAATTTTGAAACAATTAAGGCTATAGATGTAGAGCTGCTTAATAAAGATATGTTATCGCTGATAGCAGGGGAAGAAGTAAGCCTTCCAACATATAATTTTATTACAGGTAAAAGGGAATTTAATGGTAATTACATTAAGCTTGGTAATAATGATGTATTAATTATCGAAGGAATTCATGGTCTCAATGAAGAGTTAACATATAAGTTGCCTAAAAAGAATAAATATAAAATATATATAAGTGCTTTAACCCAGCTTAATATTGATGAACACAACAGAATATCCACAACTGATGGCAGACTTATAAGAAGAATTGTGAGAGATGCCAGAACAAGAGGAATTTCTGCTGAAGAGACTCTTATGAGATGGGGTTCCGTAAGACATGGAGAGGAAAGTTACATTTTCCCTTTCCAGGAAGGTGCAGATATAATGTTTAATTCTGCATTGATATACGAGTTAGCAGTTCTCAAAATATATGCAGAACCACTATTATTTGGAATTCAAAAAGATTCTCCGGTGTATGTGGAAGCAAAACGATTACTTAAATTCCTGGATTATTTCTTAGCTATTGATACTACAGGAATTCCAAATAACTCATTAGTTAGAGAATTTATTGGTGGGGGATGTTTTGACTTATAGTAAAGACGAGTACACAGCTTGACCGTATTTAAAAAAAATGGTAGAGTAGCAAATGTTGAGTAGAACAGATGATCGCGGCTGGATTTATTTCAGGTGAGGAAAGTCCGGGCTTCATAGGGCAGGATGCCGGATAACGTCCGGTGGAGGTGACTCCAAGGCCAGTGCAACAGAAAGTAAACCGCTGAGTTAATCAGTAAGGGTGAAAGGGCGGTGTAAGAGACCACCGCTGTTATGGTAACATAACAGGCATTGTAAACCCCATCCGAAGCAAGACCAAATAGAAAACGATTGGCTGCCCGTCAGGTTTTCGGGTTGGTTGCTTGATTCTACTGGTAACAGTAGAACTAGATAGATGATCATCTAATACATAACCCGGCTTATAGTTCTGCTCGACTATAATAATATTTAATATGAAAGACAGATAAATATGAAAGCCAGAATTATAAAATACGCAGTTGTATTTGTGTTTATATTATTAGTTTTTGTTCTGATAAAAGTAAGCTTAACAAGATTAGAAGATGAAATAGATGAAAATCAAGTGTCTACTAAGGGTGAAATATCTGCTGGATTAGATAAGGAAATAAAAAAAGAAATAGAATCCACAGAGGAAACAACGACTAAAAATAAAGATGAAGAGACAACCAAAGAGACAACCAAAGAGACGACTAAAAAGCAGGAAATAGAGGAAGAGACAACATTTCCTATAGAAATAGATAATGAGAATAAAGAGATAGATCCTAATAAACCAATGATTGCATTAACCTTTGATGACGGTCCTAATGCTCCAGTTACCAATAGGATTGTAGATGCACTGATAGCTAATGATGCTCATGCTACATTTTTTGTGTTAGGTCTTAATATTGATGAGGATGAAACAGAAAATATTAAAGCTTTAAAGAGAGCTTATGATGCAGGATGTGAGATAGGCAATCATACATACGGTCATGTGAATCTGGTAAATGTAACTGATGACAAACAGGTTATTAATCAGGTCATGGCTGTAAAAAATAGGTTACAACAGATAACAGGTCAGAAAGATACTATTATAAGACCTCCATATGGAGCAGCAGATGAGAGGGTTATGTCTTTAGTAAAGGATCCGATAATACTTTGGTCTGTAGACTCTTTGGATTGGAAGTATAAAAATCCACCACAACTTCTCCAATATGTAAAGGAAAATGCATATGATGGAGCTATAATTTTGATGCATGATATTTATAGTACTACAGCAGATGGAATTATACCTGCAATATCTTGGCTTAAAGAACAGGGATACCAGTTAGTTACAGTTAGTGAAATGGCTGAGTACAGAGCAGGTGGATATAAAGAAGGAGTTAAGTACGGTGAATTCCTTCCATAGATGAAATAGAAAACGGAGCAAAAAATTTTTTGCTCCGTTTTTATTTATGAAAATTTTTCTTCGCAATACTTACAGCGATATATTTCTTTTTCTTCATCGGTAAGAATAAATATCTGGTCTAAGCCTTGTTCAATAGTAGAGATGCATCTTGGGTTTTTACAGGTGAGAACATTTTTTATAACATGAGGAAGCTCAAGTTTCTTTTTTGCACATATTTCTCCGTCCTTAATGATATTTACTGTTATATCATGATCTATGAATCCAAGAATATCAAGGTCAACTAAATCCAAGGGACCTTCAATTTTTATAATGTCTTTTCTGCCCATCTTGTCGCTGCGGGCATTTTTTATAATAGCTACCTGACAGTCTAATTTTTCAAGACCGAGGTATTTGTATATCTGCATACATTTACCGGCTTTAATATGATCTAAAACAATTCCTTCGTTTAAAGAACCAACGTTTAACATATTATTTTACCTCCAATTCTAACAAGGTTAATATAAGTGCCATTCTAACATATACGCCGTATTGAACCTGCTTAAAGTAAGCGGCTCTAGGATCGTCATCCACTTCAACAGATATTTCATTTACCCTTGGAAGAGGATGAAGTACAAGCATGTCTTCTCTTGCAAGTTTCATTTTATCCTGAGTAAGAATGTAGCTGTCCTTTAATCTGATATATTCTTCTTCATTGAAGAAACGTTCTTTTTGAACTCTAGTCATATAAAGAATGTCTAATTCCGGCATAACATCATCCAACTGACGAACTTCTTTATATTCTATGTTGTTCTCATCAAGTACATCCTGTTTGATATAGTCAGGAACTGTCAATTCCTTAGGAGATATAAGTACAAATTTAATACCGGTATATCTGACTAATGCCTTAATAAGAGAGTGAACAGTTCTACCAAATTTTAAATCACCGCACAATCCGATAGTCAGATTATCTAAACGACCTTTTAAGGAACGAATAGTCATAAGGTCGGTAAGAGTCTGAGTTGGATGCTGATGACCGCCATCTCCTGCATTTATTACCGGGATTCCTGACTTAGTTGCAGCAACTAAAGGAGCACCTTCTTTTGGATGTCTAATAGCGGCAATATCTGCATAGCATGAGACAATTCTTATTGTATCGGCAACGCTTTCACCTTTAGCAGCAGAACTGGAATCAGCAGAAGAAAATCCAAGGACACTTCCTCCAAGATTAAGCATGGCAGCTTCAAAACTAAGGCGAGTTCGTGTGCTTGGCTCATAAAAAAGTGTTGCTAATTTTTTACCCTTACAAATTTGAGAATATTTTTCCGGATTATGTTCGATATCTGAAGCCAAATCCAGTAAATTATTAAGCTCTTCAACTGAAAAATCCAATGGACTAATTAAGTGTCTCATAATACCTCCTTTAAAATAAAAATCACATTAGAGTAATCTCAACCTTTTCAATTCTACGTTTATACATTGCAATAACTCGAATGGTGATATTATCAATAATAACTTTATCACCGGGATCTGGAAATCTATCAAGTTTTTCTATTACAAGACCTCCTACAGAATCATAATCATCTGAATGAAGGTTAAGGTTAAGCTTATCATTAAGATCTAATATTTTATATTGACCGTCTACTAAATATTTGTTTTTGGCTGTTTCTTTAAAGGCATCTTCCTCGTCAGTATCATATTCATCATGGATTTCTCCAACGATTTCTTCTAATAAATCTTCCAGAGTAATGAGACCGCTGGTAACACCGAATTCATCAATAACGATAGCAATGTTAACACCGGAATTCTTCATTTCCAGAAGAAGACTGGAAACTTCTTTAGTTTCATAGGTATAAAAAGCATCTCTTATAAAATTGTGAATGTCAAAGTTAGCCTCAGGGTTATACAAAAGAAGATCTTTCATATTAACAATACCAATTACATTATCAGGGGTATCCCTATATATTGGAATTCTGGTAAACTTTTCATCTCTGAATAGACGTATCAACTCTTCGTATGTACTGTTTAAATCTGCCATTGTCATATCAACTCTGGGAATCATTACATCCGAGGCAACAGCATCTCCAAAGTCGAATACGTTATTAATAATCTGTTTTTCTTCTTTTTCAATGACACCTGCTTCGTGGCTAAAGTCTACAATTGTTCGAAGCTCTTTTTCTGTAATATGTAAGTCTTTTATTTTAGTATTAATTCCAAACAGTTTAAGCAACGCATTGGATAAAGCATTTATTATAAAAATTACAGGTGTAAGTATTATCATAAGGAAATAAATAACAGGTGCATAGAGTAATGATAGTGGAAGAGCCTTATAAGTAGCAATTGTTTTTGGAGTAATCTCACCAAATATAAGAACCATTAAAGTTAGAACACCTGCAGATATTGATACTGCAAAGTTACCCCAAACGCTTTGGGCAAATATAGTAGTTAAAGAAGATGCAGCAATATTAACAAGATTATTTCCAATTAATATCGCACTTAACATTTTTGCTTTATTTGAATGTATCTTTGATACAAGTTTTGCACCTTTGTGGTTTGAATCAACAAGTGAACGGATTTTAATAGCGCTTACAGTTGTAAGAGCTGTTTCCGCAGATGAGAAAAATGCGGATAATAGAATTAAAATAATTAATGCGATTAGTATCACAATTTGATATGTATTCAAAATAATCTCCTATAATATCTTTTTTCACATTTTTAATTTCCAAGGGAAATTTTATCACGGATAAAAAAATTCTTCAATGAATATACAAAAAACTTTGAAATAATAGCTATTTGTGTTATAATATTTCGAGTTAATAGCTAATGAACTAAAGGAGGTATATGATGAAACATATAAAGACTTTAAGCACAAGAACTTTGAAAGACACTTTGAAAAAAGGTGGATGTGGCGAATGCCAGACATCATGTCAGTCAGCTTGCAAGACTTCTTGTACAGTTGGTAACCAGACATGTGAGCAGAGCAAATAATTCTTTAGCAGTTATTTAGGATTATAAGCTTGCATAAGGGCGGAATTATCCCCGCGTTTAGCGGGGATTTTATTATGCACTATTAATTAGAAGAAAGGTTGATACTACTGTGATCCATCAATATAAAAATAACGGATATAATATTGTTCTTGATGTTGAGAGCGGTTCTGTTCATGTTGTGGATGATCTTTGTTATGACGTTATTGCCTTATACGAAGATAATGACAAGGATCAGATAGTAGATAAGCTGAAAGTTAGGTACAAAGAAAGCGATATTAGGGAAGCTATAACAGAGATAGAAGAACTAAAAGAAGCTGGACAGCTTTTTACAGAAGATATTTACAGAGATAAGATAGATTTTAAGAAAAGAAAGACCGTTGTTAAAGCCTTATGTCTTCATATTGCACATGATTGTAATCTTGCTTGCAGATATTGTTTTGCAGAGGAAGGTGAATATCATGGCAGAAGAGCAATGATGAGCTTTGATGTAGGTAAGAGAGCATTGGATTTTCTAATAGAGAATTCTGGTAATAGACGTAATCTGGAAGTGGATTTTTTCGGTGGAGAGCCGCTTATGAACTGGGATGTTGTTAAACAACTGGTTAAGTACGGCAGATCAAGAGAAAAAGAATGCAATAAGAATTTTAGATTTACGCTTACCACCAACGGTGTTCTTATAAATGATGAAGTTATGGAATTCTGTAATAAGGAAATGGGAAATGTGGTTTTAAGTCTGGACGGACGAAAGGAAGTCAATGATAAGATGAGACCATTTCGTAATGGAAAGGGAAGCTATGATATCATAGTTCCAAAGTTCAAGAAATTTGCTGAAAGCAGAAATCAGGAGAACTATTACGTAAGAGGAACATTTACCCATGAGAATTTGGATTTTGCAGATGATGTAATTCATTATTCTGATTTAGGATTCACTCAGATGTCCATGGAACCTGTAGTTGCTGAAAATGACGATCCATTTGCAATCAAGGAAGAAGATCTTCCACAGATTATGAATGAATACGATAAGTTGGCAAAAGAATTTATAAAAAGAAGAAAAGAAGGTAAAGGTTTTAATTTCTTCCATTTTATGATTGATTTAAGTGCGGGACCATGTGTGTATAAGAGATTATCTGGTTGTGGTTCAGGTACAGAGTATTTATCGGTAACCCCTTGGGGAGATTTTTATCCATGTCATCAGTTTGTAGGTGATGAGAAGTTCCTTTTAGGAAATGTGTACGAAGGAATTAAAAGACAGGATATATGCGACGAATTTAAACTTTGTAACGTATATGCTAAGGATAAATGTCAGAAATGTTTTGCCAAATACTATTGTAGTGGCGGATGCGCAGCTAACTCTTATAAATTCCATGGCAAGATTAATGATGCCTATGATATAGGATGTGAAATGCAAAGAAAGAGAATCGAATGTGCAATTATGATTAAAGCAGCATTGGCAGATTCTGATACAGAAGTACAGGAAGTTAAAGAACCGGAAATGGTTGTTCCATGTTAATTAATTTGTACTCAAATTTTTATATAGACACTATAACAAGGAAAGGAAGGAAGAGAGACGATTTCTAGTCTGATCTCTCAACAAAGCAATGAATTTAAAGAAGGGTAAAAGTGTGGTAATCTTTATTCTTTGTCTTGCTATTATCGTGTTATGCGGTTATACAGCAGCATTTGGATTACCAGGAAACAAAGAGCACAAGGGTGAAGCAAGCCATATCACTCTTGGACTTGATCTTCGTGGAGGTGTAAGTGTTACATATCACATCAAAGATGAAGATTTTACAAAAGAACAGTTAAACGATACTATTTATAAACTTGAGCAGAGAGTAGCTATTTATAGTACAGAGTCTGAAGTTTATAAAGAGGGTGCAGACAACATCACAGTAGATATACCTGGACAGTTTGATGCACAGGCTATTCTTGAGGAACTTGGTAAGCCGGGTTCACTTATGTTTGTAACAGAGTTAGATGGTACCGAGACAGCAGATGTTGAAACATATACTGTTGAGTCTACAGGTACTAAATATAGAGTATGGGTTGACGGTGATGATATTGCAGGAGCTGAAGGTAAAGCTGTAACATCAGAAAAAAATGGAGCTCAGGAATATCAGGTTGCACTTACATTTAACAAAGAGGGAGCAACAAAATTTGAAGAGGCTACATCAGCTAATTTAAATAAATCTATTTCTATTCTTTATGATGATCAGATTATCAGTTCACCTACAGTTCAGAGTGTAATTACAAGTGGTGAAGCTGTTATTACAGGTCAGCCTACAATGGAAGATGCTAATAATCTTGCATCTATTATCAGAATTGGTTCACTTAGCCTTGAACTTGAGACAATCAGTTCAAAGGTAGTTAGTGCTAAACTTGGTAATGATGCAGTTGAAACAAGTCTTTTTGCTGGTCTTGTAGGTCTTATTATTGTTATGGTATTCATGATGTTCATGTATAGAATTCCTGGTGTTGTAGCTTCTATAGCATTGGCGTTCTACACAATACTTGAACTTCTTGTATTAAATGGATTTGATCTTACATTGACCCTACCGGGTATCGCCGGTGTTATCTTGTCAATCGGTATGGCGGTGGATGCTAACGTTATTATTTACGCTAGAATTAAAGAGGAAATTGGTGCTGGAAGAACAGTTGATAATGCTATCAAATCCGGTTTCCACAAAGCTGCATCAGCTATTATCGATGGTAACGTAACAACAATTATTGCATCTGTAGTTCTATATATCTTTGGTTCAGGTCCTGTACAGGGATTTGCTATGACTCTTGGTATAGGTATTGTTCTTTCAATGTTTACAGCTTTAGTAATTTCAAGATTACTTATCTGGGTATTCTATGGAATGGGATTCAAAGATAAGAAATTCTATGGTGCTCAGAAAGAAAGAAAAGTTATTGATTTCGTTGGAAAGAAAATGATACCAATTGTTATTGCAGTTGTATGTCTTTGCCTTGGATTCGGTTCAATGATTGTCCGTAGTGTAAAAGGTCAGGGTGCATTTAACTACAGTATTGAATTTGCAGGTGGTTCATCTACTAAAGCAGAATTCGAAAAAGAGTATTCAGTTGATTACTTCAACAAAAATATTAAACCTGATATTCAGAAAGCTATTGGTGACAATGAAGTTCATGGACAGAAGGACATTGATGGAAATGGTTACACAATTAAAACAAAACTTCTTACAGATGATCAGACAGCAGCTATGAAGAAAGTTCTTGTTGAGACATATGGTGCTAAGCTTGAAGCTGCAGATGCAGATCTTGAAGTAACTAACATCAGTTCAAGTGTATCTGATAAGACCAGAGAGAATGCGGTTATAGCTGTTATTATAGCTGTTGTATGTATGCTTATTTATATAGCGGTTAGATTTAGAAACTTTAGATTTGCTTTTGCTGCAGTTATTGCACTTCTTCATGATATATTTATCGTTATCGGATTCTATGCGTTATCAAGAATATCGGTTGGTACAACATTTATCGCTTGTTGTCTTACAATCTTAGGTTATTCTATCAATGCAACTATCGTTATATTTGATAGAATTAGAGAGAACATTAAAGCATACGAAGGAAAATCATTTGAACTTAAGGAAGTTGTTAACAGAAGTATCACAGATACATTAACAAGATCTATCTATACTTCATTTACAACATTTGTAACAATTGGTGCATTATATGTTCTTGGTGTTACATCTATTAAGGAATTTGCACTTCCAATTATCGTAGGTATTGTTGCTGGTGGATTCTCTTCAGTATTCTTAACAGGACCAATTTGGTATTTAATGTCTAAGAAGAAATATGCTAAGAAGAATAAATAATATTTATAATAATTAGTATTTACAGGGCTGGCTTTTAATGCTGGCCCTTTTATATATTAGAGGTATTATATGGAAAAGGTTAAGGAAAAGTGGCTTGTACATTCAAAGAAACTGGATTTTAAAAAATATGCTGAGATATTTAATATTGATCAAGTTACTGCTAGAGTTATTAGAAACAGAGGTTTAAAAACACAAGAAGAATTTGATATATATTTAAATGCCGGTATGGATAAAATGTATAATCCTATGCTTATGAAAGATATGGATAAAGCGATAAATATTATTACAGAATCCATTAATAAAGATGAGAAAATTAGAATCATAGGCGATTATGATATTGATGGTGTATGTTCAGGCTACATATTAACAGATGGAATTAGAAATCTAGGCGGGAATGTGGATTTTGATGTACCGGACAGAGTACTGGATGGCTATGGAATCAATGAAAGACTTATTAGAAAAGCTAAAGCTGATGGCGTAGATTTAATTGTTACTTGTGATAATGGTATATCAGCGATAAACCAGGCTGAACTATCCAGTGAATTAGGCATAAAACTTGTAATAACCGATCATCATGAAATACCATACAATTTGCAAGATAATACTAAAATATATAATCTTCCTAAGGCTTTGGCAGTAGTGGATAATAAAAGAGAAGATTGTAATTATCCGTATAAAGAGCTTTGTGGTGCCGGTGTGGCATACAAAGTCATTGAAGCTTTAAGAGTGAAGATGATAAAAGATAAGAAATCTCCTATAGTAGATATGGATAAATATCTTGCATTTGCAGCAATAGCTACAGTGGGAGATGTTGTAAAACTTCAGGATGAAAATCGAATATTTGTAAAAAATGGTTTAAAGATTATAAAAAAAGTAGATAATATAGGTTTACAAGCTTTAGTAGATGCCTGTGGTCTTAGGGATAAAGAAATATCATCATATCATATAGGTTTTGTAATGGGACCTTGTATAAATGCTGCCGGACGTTTAAAATCGGCAAAATTGGCATATGATTTATTTGATTCTAAAGATTTAGATGAAGCCAAAAAAAGAGCAGAGGAATTAAAGGTTTTAAATGATAATCGTAAGGATATGACCTTTGATGGAACAGATGTGGCCATAAAAACCATAGATAGTTTACAGGTTTTTCCAAAGGTAATTGTTCATTATTTAGCAGATTTTCATGAGAGTATTGCAGGAATTGTTGCCGGTAAATTAAAGGAGAAGTATTACAGACCTAGCTTTGTATTTACCGACTCCAATGGGATATTAAAGGGTTCCGGAAGGTCTATTGAAGGATATAGTATGTATGATGAATTAGTTAAGGTTAATGATTTATACATGAAAGAAAAAGGAGAACCTCTTATTGAAAAATTTGGAGGTCATCCAATGGCTGCGGGGTTATCTATTAAAAAAGAAAAACTAAACGATTTAAAAGAGATGCTTAATAAGCATTGTCCGGAGGATGAAGAAATATTTGTAAGAAAAACCTGGATAGACGTTCCAATGCCCTTTGAATACATTACAGAAAAACTTGTTAATGAGTTATCACTGATAGAACCTTACGGTACGGACAATGAGAGTCCTGTATTTGCGGATAAGATAGCTTATATTCACAGTATACGTGTGGTAGGTTCTAATAAAAATGTAGTTCAACTTAATCTTGAAAATACCAATGGAAAACGGATGAAAGCCACGTATTTTTCAGATGGAACTGAATTTTTAAAAGATATAGAAGAAAACTTTGGTGAAGAATTTAAAAATGATGTTCTAAATGGAAGAGTTCGAAAGGTAAATATGAATGTGTTATATTACCCTGAAATTAATGAGTTTCGAGGTAATAAAAGCATTCAAATCATTATTAGAAAATATTTATGGGTACACAATAACATGGTAAATTAATATAAAGTTTGATATAATGGGTACGCAGTATAAACCGAAAGTATTTGGAGGTTAAGATGAAAGATTTAAAAGATTTTGTTGTTACAATACCAAATTATCCAAAAGAAGGTATTATGTTTAGAGATATTACATCTGTTATTCAGTCTGCAGAAGGCTTACAGTTAGCAATTGATTCAATGCAGAATCTTGTTAAGGATATAGATTATGATGTAATAGTTGGACCTGAATCTAGAGGCTTTGTATTTGGAATGCCTATGGCTTACAATGATCACAAACCTTTTGTAATGGTTAGAAAACCAGGTAAATTACCAAGGGAGACTATTTCACAAAGCTATGATTTAGAGTATGGTTCAGCAACTTTAGAAATTCATAAAGATGCATTATATCCTGGAGAGAAAGTTCTTATAGTTGATGACCTTATTGCTACAGGTGGTACTACTGAAGCTATTGTAAAATTAGTAGAAAGATTAGATGCTAAGGTAGCAGGAATGGTATTTTTAATGGAGCTTAAGGGACTTCACGGCAGGGACAGACTGAAAGATTACAGAATAGAAGCTGCCATTTCATATGATGGAAAATAATTTATCCAGGAGGAATTTATAATGAATTTCAGAGAAACATCTGAAAGAGAAGAACGAATCAAAAAGAAAAGAGAAGTTTTAGAAAGAAAGAGAAAGCAGAAAATAACAAGATTTATAATGATAATATTAGCTGCAATTTTACTTATTGTAGTTTTAATACTGGCCATTAAAGGTCTTGTAGATAAGGATTCTGATAAGGTTTCTAAGAAAGCTAAAAAATCAGTAGAAGTTCAGACTACAGAAGTAGCAGAAGAAGAAACTACAGAAGATCCTAATGCTGCACCAAAGGATGTAGAAAGTTATGTAGATATAGCTACAGATCCTGAACTTGCAGCTAAAATATTTGGAAAACATATTGCTGTTATAGATGTTACTGATAATACATTAATAGCAGGAAAGAGTCCTGACGAAAGAATATATCCGGCTTCAATGACTAAAGTAATGACTTTAATAGTTGCAGTTGAACATATTCAAAGTTTAGATCAGACAGTTGTATTAGAGCAGGAAGATATTGGACACCTTTATGCAGAGGATGCTTCCTGTGCCGGATTTAAAGTGGGAGAACCTATAACAGCTAAGGATTTATTATATGGTTTGGCACTTCCGTCAGGAGCGGATGCAGCTATAGGACTTGCTAAAATGTGTGCAGGTTCCCAGGAAGCATTTGTGCAGATGATGAATGATAAATGTACAGAGCTGGGACTTACTAATACGCATTTTGCCAATCCAACAGGTTTACATGATGAGAATCTTTATACAACAGCCAGAGAGATGGCTATGATTATGAGATACGCCATGAGAAATGAGACATGTAAAGAGGTGCTTTCCACATATCAGTATACAGCAGCTGCAAAAAATGATTATTATCCGGATGGAATAGTTTTGGTATCTACATTATTTAGCAGGATTTATGGAGATAGAGAAATACCCGGAGTTACAATTGTTGCCGGTAAGACAGGATACACTCAGGAAGCTATGCATTGTCTTGTAACTTATGCTACATCAGGTGGAAAAGAATATGTTATCTGTGATGCCGGTGCAGAAGGAACATATTGGAACACAATATGGGATAATATGAGATTATATGCCAGATTCGGTGCCGGATATACAGGAGAGGGAGTTGTATTAAGTTCAGGAGAAGTAATAGTACCTCCGGCTAAATAAAATATTTAAGACTAAAAGAGGTTATGCCTTAATCTATAGGCATAACCTTTTTTTATAAAATATTATCTAATATAGATTCTGGAATTTTAAGATTACCATGGCCAACACCTAAATCAATATCAGGTTTTGCAGTTCCATGAAAATCAGAACCACCAGTTATAAATAAATCAAAGTCTTTAGCAATGCTTGCTATTTCTATATCATCCCTGGTTGTGTTGCAGGAATATATTCCTTCGATTCCCATTAAACCATGCTCTTTAAGAAGGGTAACCAATTCCCTTATCTTATCATAGGATATTGGATACATACATGGATGAGCCAGAACAGGCTTTCCATGGGCACTTAGTATTAAGTCTACAGCCTTTTCTGAAGGTATTTTCATTCTATCAACATAACATGGACATCCAGGGTTTAAAAAGATTTCAAAGGCTTCATTTTTGTCTTTACATACACCGTCTTCTACCATAAGAATTGCATAATGGGCTCTTGTGATAACGGTATCTTCACCAAAACGTTTTTTTAGTCTTTCGGTTGTAATATTAAAGCCATTTTCCCTTAGAACGGCTTCCATTTTTTCGTTGCGCTTGTTTCTGGAATCTCTATAGTAAGAAACAGTGTCAAGAAAATCCTTATTATTATAATCTATGCAATATCCGAGAATATGTATATCGCAACCTTGATAAACAGTAGAAAGTTCAATGCCGGGAACAAGCGTTATCAGGGTTTTGCCGGCTTCATCATTACGTTTATTAATATGAGATAATGCATATTTTATACCGTCTGTAGTATCGTGGTCTGTAAGTGCAAAAGCCTTTAAACCTTTTTCTATTGCATAATCTACAAGTTCTTCCGGGGTATAAGAACCATCAGAAAATGTAGAATGAACATGAAGATCTATGTAAGACATTAATCATCATTCTCCTGTTCGTCAGAGGTTTCATATACCTGACGTTTTCTAGCCATTTCATCGCTTTCAAGATACTCATCATAAGTTGTGATTTTATCAATTAAGCTTCCGTTAACAATTTCCATGATTCTGTTTGCTGTTGTCTGTACAATCTGATGATCTCTTGAAGAAAAGAGAATTACACCGGAGAATTTTGTAAGACCTGTATTTAAAGCAGTAATGGATTCCATATCTAAGTGATCTGTTGGCTCATCTAGGATGATAACGTTAGCACCACTAATCATCATTTTTGACAACATACATCTAACTTTTTCACCACCGGATAAAACCTTAACACGTTTCATACCGTCATCTCCGGCAAATAACATTCTTCCAAGGAAACCACGAACATAAGTGGCATCTTTAATCTCAGAGTACTGTGTAAGCCAGTCTACGATAGTGTCGTCGTTGTTAAATTCTTTTGAATTATCCTTTGGAAAATATGCCTGACTTGTTGTTACACCCCATTTATAATTACCTTCATCTGGTTCCATTTCTCCGGAAATAATCTGGAAAAGAGTTGTTTTAGCAAGTTCATTTGCACCAACAAATGCTATTTTATCCTCACGACCAACTGTAAAAGAGATGTCATCAAGAACCTTTATACCATTAATTGTCTTTGATAAATGTTCAACAGAAAGAACTTCATTACCGATTTCACGATTTGGTCTGAAATCAATATATGGATATTTTCTGCTGGATGGTTTAATGTCATCAAGCTCAATTTTTTCCAAAGCACGTTTTCTTGAAGTTGCCTGTTTTGATTTTGAAGCATTAGCACTGAATCGCTGAATAAATTCCTGAAGTTCTTTGATTTTTTCTTCTTTCTTTTTGTTAGCTTCTTTTCTCTGTTTAATAAGGAGCTGGCTTGATTCGTACCAGAAATCATAGTTACCTGCATATAGTTGTATTTTTCCATAATCAATATCAGCAATCTGTGTACATACTTTATTCAAGAAGTATCTGTCATGGGATACTACAATAACAGTATTATCAAAGTTAATAAGGAATTCTTCTAACCATGCAATGGCATCCAAATCCAAGTGGTTAGTAGGCTCATCAAGAAGTAGAATATCCGGATTACCAAATAATGCCTGGGCTAAGAGAACTTTAACTTTTTCTGAACCTTTTAATTCGTTCATCATTTTATAATGAAGGTCAGTATCGATTCCAAGACCATTTAAAAGAGTAGCAGCATCACTTTCAGCTTCCCATCCGTTAAGATTGGCAAATTCCTCTTCAAGCTGGCCAGCCTTAATTCCGTCTTCATCACTAAAGTCCGGTTTAGCATATATAGCATCTTTTTCTTTCATTATTTCATATAGTCTTGCATTACCCATGATTACCGTGTCTAATACCGGGTATTCATCATATTTAAAATGATCCTGCTGCAAAAACGAAAGACGCTGTCCTGGTGTTATTACAATTTCACCACTTGTGGAATCCAACTGACCTGAAAGAATTTTAAGGAAAGTAGATTTTCCAGCACCATTGGCACCGATAAGTCCATAACAGTTTCCTTCTACGAATTTAATGTTTACGTCCTCAAACAAAGCTTTTTTACCAAGTCTGAGGGTAATGTTATTTGCACTGATCATATTATTTACCTCATTTATAATAATTTTAATGCATTATGCACCGAATCTAATTTTACAGTAAAATAGGTATTTTTCAAGAGGTTAAACAGTAAAAATAAGAGAATTTATGGTGATTTTGTTGTAGATTGCCAAAATCTGCTATATAATAAGATACAAATGCGTTTGAATAACATCGGTGAGGTAAATATATTGAATACATCAAAAAATAGGTATAAAGTAAAAGCTGGCAATCCAATGCAGCTAGGGGCGAGAAAAACTAAAGATGGTATTAACTTTGCGGTTATGCTTCCTGATAGAAAGAAGGAGTCTGCTTCAGTGGTTCTTTATGAAAAAGGAACTACAGAAGTAATATCAGAGATTCCATTTACAGAGGAGATGACCTTTGGCAAGGTTTGTTCAATGTGTATTCAGGGTGTTAACGCTAATGCGTTTGATTACAATTACAAAATTGGTGATAGAGTAATGACTGACCCATATGCTGCTTTAGTAAATGGGACAAAGGTATTTGGTGAAAATACTGCTGAAAGTAAGACATCATCAGTATATTCAGATAGATTTAATTGGGACAATGATATAAAACCGGGAACAGATTTTTCGGATACAATTATTTACAGACTTCATGTGAGAGGTTTTACTAAGAATCGTTACTCTAAGACAAGAAGAAAAGGCACATTTGCTGGTATTGTTGACAAAATAGATTATTTAAAAGAATTGGGAATAACTATGGTTGAGCTTATGCCGGCTTACGATTTTAATGAGAAACCATTAAAAGGAGATAAGATAAATTATTGGGGATATTGTGATGCAGATTACTTTATGCCAAAGGTTTCTTACTCTGCTTCAGGTGATGGAAAGGGTGCCATTCGTGAGTTTAAGACTATGGTTAAAAAACTACATGCTGCTAATATAGAAGTGTGTATGGAGTTTTATTTTAATAGGAATATAACACCGGCATTTATGATAGATTGCTTTAGATATTGGGTAATAAACTATCATATTGATGGTATTCACTGTAATCTGGACGAAGATATAAGAGGAGCAATAAGCGCTGATCCATATCTTGCAGATACAAAGATTATAAGCTACGGATTTTCAAATGATGAGTTTTCTGATAAGAAGCATTTGGGAGAATATAATAGAGCATTTATGAATACAGCCAGGAAATTCCTTAAGGGCGATGAAGGACAGGTTATGGATATGGCTTATAGAATTAGATATAACAAGTCATTTGCCCAGGCTATCAATTATTTTTCTACAAATGATACATTTACCATGATGGATATGGTTTCTTATGATGGAAAACATAATCAGGACAATGGTGAATATAATAGGGATGGTATTGAAGATAATAATAGTTGGAATTGTGGATACGAAGGATATACTAAGAAAAAAGTTGTTAACGAATTGAGACAAAGACAATTAAAGAATGCATATGCAATGCTTATGTTTAGTCAGGGTACACCGCTTATATATGCCGGAGATGAATTCGGTAATTCCGCAAACGGTAATAATAATCCATATTGTCAGGATAATGATGTGTCCTATTTGGATTGGAGACTTACTGAAAGGAATAAATGGCTTTTGGATTATGTAAAATGGCTTATTGACTTTAGGAAATCCCATAAGATTCTTCATATGGAAAATCCAATGGAGGGTAATGATTATAGATCCTTAGGTATGCCGGATGTTTCTTTCCACTCAGATAGAACATGGATATTGCAGTTTGATGTGTTAAGCAGACAATTTGCATTTATGGTTTATGGTAAATATACAACAGTATGTAAATTACCTGAAGAGCCAAGTTTATATATTGCCTTTAATACACATTGGGAAGAGAAGACATTAGGTCTTCCTACCGCTGGAAAGAACAGGGATTGGAAGCAGGTAATGTCTACAGAACCAGGTTATAACGCTGATATTATCAGCGAAAAAAATAAAATGGCTAGAACTGTAAAGATTCCACCAAGAAGTGTCCTTGTGTTGGAAAGTTACGAGATAGAAGAAAAAGAAGAAAAGAAACCTGAAAAGAAACAGGTTCGCAAAAAATTAACCAGATCACGCAGGAAATAATAATGTCACAACAATTAAGTAATCATAATAATCAAAAGAAAATTGCAATAATCAATGACCTTACAGGTTTTGGTAAATGTTCAATAGCAGTTGAACTGCCGATAATTTCAGCTATGGCAGTTCAATGCTGTCCGGTCCCTACGTCCATTTTTTCCAATCATACAGCATATCCAGAATATTTTTTTGACGATTATACGGATAAAATGCAGGACTATATAGATAATTGGAAAAAATTGGGACTTAGATTTCAAGGGATTTTAACTGGATATTTATGTGATATAAGGCAAATAGATATAGTTAGAAAGTTTATAAAGGAATTTAGAGACCAGAGTACAATTGTGGTTGTAGACCCGGTTATGGGAGATAATGGAAGGGTTTACAGCGGATATAGTTCAAAGGTATGTCAGGGAATTACGGAACTTGTGAAAAGTGCTGACATAGTTACGCCAAATCTCACAGAAGCATGTTTGATAACTTCAAGGGATTATAAAGAGGTTGTCATCAATCATAAATTAGTTGAAGAAATGGCTAAAGAAATATCAGAAATGGGTCCTGAAAAAGTTGTAATATCGGGAATACTTAAAGACAATATGATTGGTGATTATGTATTTGAAAAGGATGGAGCTAAAGAATTCTTATTTAATGATATTGTAGGTATATCCAGAGAGGGTACCGGAGATGTTTTCTCGGCTATAATAGCAGCTGATGCTGTAAATGATGTTCCCTTTGTAGAATCTGTTAAGAAGGGATCGGATTTTATTAGAAGATGTTTGGTTATTTCTGATGAAAGAAATATTCCAAGAGAAGATGGAATATGTTTTGAAGATTTACTTACAACTTTACATTAATGAGGTTTGATAAATGAAAATTATTTTAGCATCTCAGTCTCCAAGAAGACGTGAAATTTTAAAAAGAATTGGTGTAAATTTTGAGGTTATGCCAAGTCAAAAGGAAGAAGTGGTAACAAGCACTATTCCGTATGAGGTAGTTAAGGAGTTATCGTCTCAAAAAGCAGATGATATAAAAAATAAATATTTTGAAATAAACAATAAGAGTTTAGAAGATGTAATAATTATAGGGGCAGATACAATTGTAAGTTTTGAAGATAAGATATTAGGAAAGCCTAAGGATAAAAAGGATGCTTACAATATGTTAAAGCTTATATCAGGTAATGTACATCAGGTATATACAGGAGTCAGCGTCATTTATATAAAAGCTAATGAAGAATTAGATATGGCAAAAGAAATTAGTTTTTATGAAGAGACCAATGTTTATGTAAAGGCTTTAACTGATAAGGATATTTTAGAATATATTGAAACAGGGGAACCTATGGATAAAGCGGGTTCATACGCTATCCAAGGGATATTTGGAAAATATATTGATAAATATCAGGGAGACTATGACAATGTTGTCGGTCTACCAGCAAATAGATTAGTGAAAGAGTTAAAGGAAAATTTTGATGTTGAAATATGAGTATAAAAAAGTTTTAGCAGCCTTTACAGTTGTATGTCTATCCACAACTATATTAAGTGGTTGTAGTTTTAATAATAAAAAAGTTGTTTTTTCAAATAAATTAGAAGATTCAGAGTTATTTAAAATAAATGGAGAATGTTTTAGAAGTTCAGAAGGTCTTGTATTTCTCTTAGCAGAGAAAAACAGATATGAAAGTGTATACGGTAGTGAGTGTTGGAATAACGTCATATCTGAAGATACCATGGAATCTTTGGTAAAGGATGAGGTTAAGGATGGTTTGGCCAGATTAAAAATAACCTGCCTAATGGCAAAGGATAACAATATAAAATTGTCTAAAGAAGAAAAAGATACTGCAAAACAGTGTGGTAAAAACTATTATAATGCTCTTTCAAAAGAGACTATTGAATATATGAATATAAAAGAAGAGACAGCAATTCAAGCATTTGAAGATTATATGTTAGAACAAAAGGTAATTGATAAATTAGGAAAAAATGCTAAATATTCAGAAGATGCAACTCCAGGAGAGATTGAGGATGCTAAAAATGAAGTGTTCTTAGATTCTTATAATGAGTATATTAAAAACATTTCGTCTGAATTTAATGATGATGAATGGGATAAGTATAAATTAAGTGACAGTGTGGAGGCTGTTGATTTTTATCAATACATATCTAATGTTTCTTAGAAACATGGATTAAGATAGGATGAGTTATATGAAAAAAGTTGATATTGTGGTTCCTTGCTACAATGAAGAGGAAGGAATTCAGGTATTTTACGAGACGACCTCAGGAATTGTTTCTAAAATACAGGGTTACGAATTCGAGTTTATATTTGTTGATGATGGAAGCAAAGATAAAACATTAGAGAGGATACTTGCTTTAGCAGAGACAAACAAGGATGTTAAATATGTTTCTTTTTCAAGGAATTTTGGTAAAGAGGCAGGAATGTTTGCGGGACTTAACTATTCTGATGGTGATTACGTTATCATTATGGATGCGGATCTTCAACATCCACCGGAATTAATACCGGAGATGATAAAAGGTGTTGAAGAGGGATATGATTGTGTTGCAGCCAGAAGAACAGATAGAAAAGGTGAATCAGGTCTTAGAAATCTTTTATCCAGGGCATTTTACAAGCTTAGCAATAAACTTACAACTATAAAGCTTGAACGTGGCGTAGTTGATTATAGAATAATGTCTAGAAGTATGGTGGATTCAGTGCTGGCTTTAAGTGAAAGTCAGAGATTTTCTAAGGGTATATTTGAATGGGTAGGTTATAAAAAGAAATGGCTACCATACGAAAATGTAGAAAGAACAATTGGCAAAACTAAATGGAATTTCTGGAGTTTGTTTAAATATGCAATTGACGGAATTACTGCATTTTCATTGACACCTCTTAAAGTAGTAACAGCCTGTGGATTTTTTATATCCTTTGCAGCGTTTGTATATATTATTATTACTCTAATACAAACCGGCGTCTATGGGGTAGATGTGCCGGGTTATGTAACAACTCTTTCAGCAGTCCTATTTTTAGGAGGAGTTATAGAACTGTCCATAGGTATATTGGGAGAGTATTTAGGACACATTTATGTGGAAGCAAAGGATAGACCTTTATACATAACAAGGCTTACTAACATTGATACGAAAGGAAGTAAGAAAGATAATGGAAAAGTTTAAAAAGTTTTTTACTAGAGAAACCATTGATTATATTACTTTTGGATTTGTAACTACAGTAATAGATTTACTGATATATTTTATTTTGGCAAAAATTGGAGTTAATATCCTTCTGGCAAATGTGTGTGCGTGGTTAGTAGCTACAGCTTTTGCATTTTATGTTCAAAAAAAATATGTATTTAAAAGTAAATCTGCAAGAACGGATATTTTTCTAAAAGAAGCCACAGGTTTTGTTGGTGGTAGATTATTTACTATGTTTTTCAGTTTAATGATAATATATGGAAGTGCCGTAATACTTGGTGTAAACGATATTATTGCCAAATATTTGGGAGCTTTATTTGTAGTTATAGTTAATTACATACTAAGTAAATTTTATATATTTGTTAAACAAAAGGGAAATACGGAAAGAATAACTGTAAGAGATTTCTTTAAGAAAAATATGGTATATATTCTTTCGACAATCATACCTATTGTTATTATGATTATGGTATACAAATCAAGAAAGATTTATCCGTTTGGAGATAATACTTATCTTAAAAGTGATTGTTATCATCAGTATCTGCCTTTCTTGAAGGAAATGTACAATAAACTTGTAAATGGTGGAAGTATTGAGTATTCATGGAATATTGGATTAGGTACAGGTTTTTCTGCTTTATATGCATATTATCTGGCAACTCCACTTAACTGGTTGTTACCTTTGGTTAATCCAATACATTTACCGGAAGTTATTAATACATATATTATTTTAAAAACGGCTCTTTGTTGCCTTACAATGTCTATATATTTATCAAATCATTTTAAAACCAGAAACGTAACAGTTGCAGGTATTTCTATTTTTTATGGAATGTCTTCATACTTAATAGCGTTTTCATGGAATATAATGTGGTTAGATTGTATACTTCTATTCCCACTTATTATGTTAGGACTTGAGAGAATTGTAAAAGAACACAAATGCTTTTTATACTGTTTTACTTTGGGTATATCAATACTATCAAATTATTACATATCCATTATGATATGCATATTCTGCGTGTTCTATTTTGTATATCTTTTCTTTACAACAGAAAAAGTAAAGAAAATTAGAAGTATATTGGAGTTCGCTGGATTTTCGTTACTGGCAGGTGGTATAGGTGCAGTTACATTCTTGCCGGCATTTAGTACTCTTAGCTCAACAGCATCTAGTGATTTTGATTTTCCAAAAAAATTAGAATCATATTTTTCAGTATTAGATATGTTGGCCAGATCATTTATAAATGTTGATTTATCTATATTTGAAGCCCATCAGCCAAACTTATATTGCACAATGGCTGTGTTTATTCTGGTTCCATTGTATATTGTTAACCCTAAAATAAATATTAAGGAAAAAGTTGGAAAAGTTTCATTAGCAGCCCTTTTACTATTTGCATTTAATACAAATATTCCAAACTATATATGGCATGGTTTTCACTATCCTAACAGTCTTCCGGCAAGACAGTCATTTATATATATATGGGTAGTTTTAGTAATGGCTTTTGAAGCAGTTCATAATATAAGAGAAATAACTACAAAACAACTGGCAGGTTGTTTTTCAGGAGCAGTTGCCTTTGTATTATTGATACAAAAGCTTTACGTAGAAACAGATGGTGAGATAGTTTTAAAGGCAGAAGTTATATATACAGGTCTGTCATTTATGTTATTCTACACAATTGTTTTGATGCTTTTAAGAAGTAAATCATTTAATGCAATTATGATTTCGTACATGCTTATAATCGTTGCAGTATGTGAGTGTTATGTTAATGTTCAAAATACCGGATTTGCTCCATGTACCAGATCAGCTTATTTGAATGATTCTCAGGCAATTGATGATTTGGTAAAAAAGGCTGAAGAAGAGGATACAAGTAATTTCTTTAGAATCGAAAAGAAGGATAGAAGAACTAAAAATGATGCTTCATTCCATGGATATAAAGGATGTTCGATCTTTTCATCTACAGCACCAGCAGCTATGTCAGAGTTGTATGGCAATATTGGTATGGAAGATTCAACCAATGCATATGGCTATTATGGAGCAACTCCATTAACCAGTGCAATGTTATCAGTGAAATATCTATTATCTAAAGATATAATAGATGACGACGATCACTATGAATTTTATAGCCAGGCTTCATATACAATTACTGATTATTTGGATAATAAAACAGAAGATTCCAAGGGTACATACTATATGTACAAGAATAAGTATTGGCTTCCTTTAGGATTCATGGTAGATCAACAACTGGAAGAAAAAATAGATTGGGCAAATCCAATAGCATACGAGACACTTAATAGTTTTGCCAGAGGTGTAGCAGGAAAAAATATGTACACCAGAATGCCTGTTAATGTATCTGGAAGAAATAATGAGGTAAATATCACAGAAGAGACTCATTTAACCATTTATGTTACGACTTCAGTTAATGCGATTACAGTTACTATTAACAATGGGTTGGATTCAGCTATTAATTCATCTAAGACATACTCAAATATGAGGCAAACACATATTCTTGATTTGGGTGTTCAGCCAAAGGGTACAACTGTAACAGTGACTTCAGCAGATGAAGAAACATCTGAGATTCAAATGTATGCATATTCTTATGATGATTCTGTATTCCAAGACATATATAAGGTCTTTAGTATGGATCCATTTGAAGTAACAACATTGGAAGATACATTAGTAGAAGGAAAAGTAAAGGCAAGTGGAAATGGACTTTTATACACATCAATTCCATATGACAAAGGCTGGAAAGCTTATGTAGATGGAAAAGAATACAAGATACATGCCTTCCAAGATGCATTTATATCATTGAATTTGACAAAGGGCGAGCACACCATTAGATTTGAATATGTACCACAGGGATTAAGAGCGGGAACAGTTCTGACAATCCTAAGTCTTATAATACTTGTAACACTATTTGTGTTAGATAGCGAAAGACGAAAACGAAATGTGGAATTAAAAGAGTAAAATAAATACCGATTTCTAAATGATGACATATGTCATTCAAATAGAAATCGGTATATTTTTTTTATTTTTTTTTATTAATTATTTCTTGTTCTGTTTCTTTTTAGCTTCTTCCATCTTCATTGCTCTTACTTTAAGTGGAAGTCCGAATAATGTTATGAATCCATCTGCATCGTGATGGTCGTACAAATCACCGGTTGTAAAGCTTGCAAGAGATGAATCATATAATGAGTAAGGAGAAGTAGTACCATTTTTAATGATATTACCTTTGTACAGTTTAAGCTTAACTGTACCAGTTACTGTCTCCTGTGTTTTTTCAACAAATGCCTGGATTGCTTCACGAAGTGGTGTAAACCATTTTCCTTCGTAACATACCTGAGCTAACTGATTACCAAGATCTTTCTTAACTTTCATAGTATCACGGTCAAGGCAAAGCTCTTCAAGCTGCTGATGTGCTTCCATAAGAATTGTTCCACCTGGAGTTTCATATACACCACGGGATTTCATTCCTACAACACGGTTTTCTACAATATCAATGATACCAATACCATTTCTTCCGCCTAATTCATTTAATTTTCTAATAACATCTGAAACTTTCATTTTTACGCCATTTACGCTGGTAGGAATACCTTTTTCAAATGTAATTTCAACTTCCTCTTCCTCGTCAGGAGCATTTTCCGGACTAACTCCAAGAACTAAAACGTGGTCATAGTTAGGAGCGAGAGCAGGATCTTCAAGTTCAAGTCCTTCATGGCTAATGTGCCATAAGTTACGGTCTCTTGAATAGCTGTCTTCTGGAGAAAACTGAAGATGAATGCCGTGATCTCTACAATACTGAATCTCATCTTCTCTAGATTCAAGAGTCCATATATCAGTCATTCTCCATGGAGCAATAACTTTAATATCAGGAGCTAAAGCTTTAATACCTAATTCAAATCTTATCTGATCGTTACCCTTACCTGTAGCACCATGACATATAGCAACGGCACCTTCTTTTCTGGCAACTTCAACTAATTTCTTAGCAATACCTGGACGAGCCATTGATGTACCTAAAAGATATTTGTGCTCATAAACAGCACCTGCCTGTACACAAGGCATAATATAATCCTCACAGAATTCATCTGTAATATCTTCAATGTATAATTTAGCAGCGCCGCAAGCTTTTGCTCTTTCCTCAAGACCATCAAGCTCTTCGCCCTGTCCACAGTCGATACAACAGCAAACTACATCGTAGTCAAACTGCTCCTTAAGCCATGGAATAATAGTAGTTGTATCCAGTCCGCCTGAATAAGCTAAAACAACTTTTTCCTTCATAGTATAAATTCCTCCATAGAATATTAAATTAAAATTCATCATTATGCATAAAAATGAATATTTATGCATAAAAAATCCTAATTAAGATATTACTATATATGAATTAAAAAAGCAACGAAAAAAGCTAATTGTAATCAAAAATAGGTGGACATAAATAGGTTTTGATATATAATAAGAAAAGACGTGTGAATACAAGGTTGCATAATATGCATAAAAAATGTATAATAGCCCTTGTCTTGATGAATAATAATGAATATTGATAAATAGTAAATCATAAGGAGATATTATATGAAAGAAGTTCAAGGTGGCGTATGTGCTGCAAAAGGTTTCAAGGCGACAGGTCTTGAAGTAGGTATTAAAGGCGAACTTAATGGAAAGAAAGATATGGCCATGATATTTTGTGATGGACCATGTATGGCAGCTGGAACATTTACAAGTAATCTTGTGAAAGCAGCTCCTGTTAAATGGGATAGAAAAACTATAGATGAATCTGGTGATATAAGAGCCATAGTTATAAATAGCGGTATAGCCAATGCCTGTACAGGTGAAACAGGAATGGAATACTGTAGAGAAATTTCAGCTGAAGTTTCAAGAATATCAGGTGTGAACAAAGAAGAGGTCCTTACGGCTTCTACAGGTGTTATAGGATATCAGCTTCCTATCGGAAAGATAAAAGAGGGAATTAATAAATTATATCCTAACGTGGGAAATTCCCCTGAAGATGCCACAAAGGCAGCTGAGGCTATTATGACAACAGATACTGTTTCAAAACAGGTTGCCGTCAAGACCGAGATAAATGGCCATGAGGTTACTGTTGGAGGAATGTGCAAAGGATCAGGAATGATTCATATAAATATGTGTACCATGCTTGGTTTTATCACTACAGATGTAAATATTTCAAAAGAAATGCTTACAAAGGCCTTGAATACTGTAATACCGGATACGTTTAATATGGTATCAGTAGATGGAGATACATCTACAAACGATACTGTTATTATTCTTGCAGATGGTATGGCAGAAAATGAAAAGATTACTAAAGAAGGACAGGATTATGATGAATTCGTTAAAGCCCTTAATTATGTATGTACTGAACTAGCTAAGAAAATAGCAGGAGATGGAGAAGGTGCTACAAAACTTTTTGAGGTTATGGTAGTTAATGCTGATACCAAAGAAAATGCTGTAACCCTTAGTAAATCAGTAGTTACAAGTAGTTTAACAAAGGCAGCTATATTTGGAAATGATGCCAATTGGGGAAGAATACTATGTGCACTAGGATATTCCGGGGCAAAGTTTGATCCTGAAATAGTTGATATTTATTTTGAAAGCGAAGCTGGTAAAATTCAAATTGTTGAAAACGGTGTAGCTACAGATTATAGCGAGGAAGAAGCAACAAGAATTCTCAATATGGATGCGGTTAGAACTATTTGCGATATGAAGATGGGGGATGCTATGGCAACAGCCTATGGATGCGATCTTACATACGATTACGTTAAAATAAATGCAGATTATAGAAGTTAATTAATTATTTAAACAAGGAAGTGCAAAAGATGGAAAAAGAGATGAATCAATATTTGGAAAAAGCAAGCATACTTGTAGAGGCGTTACCTTATATCCAAAGATTTAACAGAAAAATAATTGTAGTAAAATATGGCGGTAGTGCCATGGTGGATGAAGAACTTAAAAAGAATGTAATCCAAGATGTTACACTTTTAAAACTTGTTGGATTCAAGCCTATTATTGTACATGGTGGTGGCAAAGAGATAAGCAAATGGGTAAAGCTTTCAGGAAATGAACCTCAGTTTATTAATGGACTTCGAGTTACTGATGAAAATACGATGGAAATTGCTGAGATGGTTCTTGGTAAGGTTGGAAAATCTTTGGTTACCATGGTGGAATCGTTAGGTGTAAAAGCTGTTAGTATATCTGGAAAAGATGGTAATCTTATTCAGTGTAAAAAGAAATTATCTGACGGACAGGATATTGGATTTGTTGGAGATGTAGTAAATGTAAATCCGAAGATTTTATATGATTTATTAGACGATGATTATCTTCCAATTGTGTGCCCAATAGGTCTTGATGAGGAATACAATTCTTATAATATAAATGCAGATGATGCAGCTTGTGCTATTGCTAAAGCAGTAAATGCCGAGAAATTGGCATTTCTTACAGATACAGAAGGAGTATATAAAGATCCAGAAGATCCGGATACATTAATATCTGAATTAGATAAGAGAGAAGCTCTAAAACTTATTGATCAGGGATATATAAAGGGTGGAATGTTACCTAAGATTAATAATTGTCTTAATGCTATTGATAATGGTGTTAACAGAGTTCATATTCTTGATGGCAGAATACCTCATTGTTTATTGTTAGAGATATTTACTAATAGAGGTATTGGAACAGCTATTCTGGGAAATGACAAGGAAAGATATAATGTTTAATTTTACGGAGGATTTATCATGACAAAGCAGGAATATATTAACGAAGCAGAATCTAATCTTTTACATACATATAATAGATTTAATCTGGTAATCGAAAAAGGTGACGGAGTATATCTATATGATACAGATGGTAAAAAATATCTGGATTTTGCTTCAGGAATAGCAGTATTTGCTTTTGGATATAACAATAAAGAATATAATGATGCTTTAAAGGAACAGATTGATAAGATAATTCATACATCTAACCTATTTTACAATGTTCCAGCGACTGAAGCAGCTAAGAAGCTTACAGCAATTTCAGGAATGGACAGGGTATTTTTTACAAATTCTGGAACTGAAGCTATAGAGGGTGCTGTAAAAACAGCTAGAAAATATGGTTATAACCGAGATGGTTCAAATGATCATGAAATCATTGCTATGAAACATTCTTTCCATGGAAGAAGTATGGGAGCATTGTCAGTAACAGGAAATGACAAGTATCAAGAACCATTTAAACCCCTTATAGGTGGTGTTAAGTTTGCAGATTTTAATGATCTTGAAAGTGTAAAGGCACTTGTAAATTCTAAAACAATTGCGATAATCCTTGAACCTGTTCAGGGTGAAGGAGGTATATATCCGGCAACTAAGGAATTTATGGAAGGTGTAAGAAAAATATGTGATGATAATGATATTCTTCTTATATTTGATGAAATTCAGTGTGGTATGGGACGTACCGGTAAAATGTTTGCACATGATTATTATGGAGTAAAACCGGATGTTCTTACAATGGCAAAGGCTCTAGGATGTGGTATTCCAGTAGGAGCATTTCTTGTAAATGAAAAGGCTGCAGTTTTAGTTCCAGGGGATCACGGTACAACATACGGTGGTAATCCATTAGCTACAGCAGCAGTTAATAAGGTATTAGAAATGTTTGAAAAAACAAAGGTTCTTGATAATGTTAATAGTGTATCCGAATACCTTGAAAGTAAATTAGATGAGTTAACAGATAAATATGATTTTGTAAAAGGTCATAGAGGAAAAGGGCTTATGCAGGGAATAATTATTGATAAACCATTAGGAGAAATAATTACGAAATGCATAGAAAACGGTCTTATAATTATCAGTGCAGGAAGTAATGTATTGAGGCTGGTACCACCACTTATTATTACTAATGAAAATGTTGATGAAATGATTTCAATACTGTCAACAGTACTTGATGAATATAAATAAATTTAAGTAAAAATGTCCATTGTAAACATTTAAATATTTTGTATAATAGAAATTGTAGTTCACAATCTCTCTGATTTCGTGATATAGGTAATTTAAGAAAATTACGTAGAAATGAGGGGTTTGAATGTATAAAAGGAAAATTTTATATATAATATCTGTCTTAGTATTTTTTATAGTATTTTTTATTAGTTGTGCATCAACTAAGGATAAGGCAGTGTATTATAAAGATGAAAAAAATATTACAAGTGAAGAAATACAAAGTGATACCACTATACAACCTGAAGAAAACATATCTGATGATGTATATATTCAATTATCGGGTGCGGTAAATAATCCGGGAGTGTATAAAGTATCGTGTGATAAGAGAATTTATGAAGTTATAGAAGATGCTGGTGGATTAAAAGAAGAAGCCGATACTTCAAAGGTTAATCTTACCTTACCAATTGAGGATAAAATGCTGATATATATACCTAATGTTAACGAGAATGAAACGGTATTAACAGTTGAAGGTAGTAGCATTTATGATAGTCAAAGTACAGAAACTCAATTGATTAATATTAATACAGCATCTAAAGAAGAATTAAAAGAATTGCCGGGAATTGGTGACAGTAAGGCATTAGCTATAGTGCAGTATCGTCAGGAAAATGGTAATTTTACTTGTATAGAAGATATAATGAATATAAGTGGAATTAAGGAAGGTGCTTTTAATAAAATCAAAGCTCTTATTACTGTATAGGAGGAAACAATGGCTAATAAGGTTCTAGTTGTAGATGATGAGAAATCCATAGTAAAAGGTATAAAGTTCACTCTTGAAAGAGATGGAATGGAAGTAGATTGTGCTTACGATGGACAAGAAGCTGTGGATTATATAACTAAAAATAAATACGATATTATACTTTTGGATGTTATGCTTCCGGTATTTGATGGGTTTGAAGTGTTAAATAGAATTAGAGAATTTAGTTCCGTTCCTGTTATTATGTTGACTGCTAAGGGTGATGACATGGATAAGATTCTGGGTCTGGAATATGGTGCAGATGATTATATGACAAAACCATTTAATATATTGGAGGTTAAGGCTCGAATCAAAGCTATATTAAGACGAAATGCAGGAGATATTGTAAAAGTTTCCAACCCTAATGTAATTAAAAAGGGTGATTTGGAGATGGATATAGAAGCTAGAAGTATAAAGGTAGATGGAGTCGAGATTAATCTAACAGCTAAAGAGTTTGACCTTTTAGAAATCTTAATAAGTAATCCTAATAAAGTATACAGCAGAGAGAAACTTCTTAATGTGGTCTGGGGTTATGAATATCCTGGTGATGTTAGAACGGTAGATGTACATATAAGAAGATTAAGAGAAAAAATTGAAAATAATCCAAGTGACCCTAAGTATGTATTTACAAAATGGGGTGTGGGATACTATTACAAAGAATAATTAATGGAATAAAAAATGTATAAGAATATTGATATTAAAATAAAAGGAATCTTTCATAGATTCCTTTTAAAATTAAAGGGACTTTTAAAAAGCCTTAGATTTAGAATATTTGTTCTGGTTTTGTTTTTAGGAATGTTTATACCAATTATAATAGGCATAAGCATGTATGATAAAGTTGAAAGTGAAATGGTTGGTAATAAAATGAATCGTCTCTTAAGCCAGACGAATATTCTTAAAGATAATATTGTGAAGGCTAACTATATGGATTCCGGTGAATCTGATTCAATCGATGCAGAATTGACACAGTTATCAGCTATGTATGATGGAAGAATTATTATCATAGATAATTCATTTCACATAATTAAAGATACATATATCATTGATGAAGGGAAAATAGTTGTTAGCTCAGATGTTATTAAAGCATACAAGGGTAAAGAAATTTCTAAATATGATGAAAATAGTTCAACAATAGAAATCGTTCATCCAATTACTAATGATTCCAAATCAGTAATAGGCGTGATGTATGTTACTTTTTCTACTACTGATATAAGTGACTCCATGAATGATATAGAGGATAGAATATCAATTATTTCAAATGTAATCGTAATATTTGTAATTATATTTGCAGTTTTTATATCATGGATATTTGTAAGACCTCTTAACAAAGCAAAAGAACAGTTTACGAAAATGAGATACGGATATCTTGATACAAAACTGGATTTATCAACCTATACCGAGATGAAAGAGTTTTCTGACGGGTTTAATGCTATGGTTGATAGAATGCAAAAGATTGATGATTCAAGACAAGAATTTGTTTCAAATGTATCACATGAACTAAAGACACCGATGACATCTATTAAGGTTCTTGCTGATTCTCTTAAGGATCAGGAGGATGTACCAAATGAGTTGTACAAAGATTTCTTTGAAGATATTGCCAATGAAATTGATAGAGAAAATGAAATAATAAGTAGTCTTTTGGCCTTGGTTCGAACTGAGAAAAATAATACTAGTCTTAATATTAAAAAGGCTAATATAAATGATGTTATAGAAGGAATTCTAAAACGTGTAAGACCGATAGCAGGAGAGAAAAATGTAGAGTTGGTATTAGAAAGCTTTAAGCCTATTGAGGCAGAGATTGATGAGCTTAAACTTACATCAGCTATTACAAATTTAGTAGAAAATGCGGTTAAATATAATGTAGTAGATGGTTGGGTTAGAGTAAGTCTTAATGCTGATCACCAATATTTTTACATTAAAGTCGCAGATTCAGGTATAGGTATTCCTGATGATTCTCAGGATATGGTTTTCGAAAGATTCTATAGAGTAGATAAAGACAGAGCTAGAAAAACCGGTGGTACAGGATTAGGTCTTGCTATTACTAAAAATATTATTCTTCTTCACAATGGAGAGATAAAGGTTTACAGTAAAGAAGGTGAAGGAACTACATTTACAGTAAGAATTCCTTTAACTTATGTAAAACAGGACTAAAACCTTGGAGGATATATGAAGAATTTGTTAAATAAAGCATTGGTTTTTCTTTTGTTATGTACCATGGCATTTGGAATGGTATCTTGTACTAATAGTAAGAAGAGCTCTGATAAAGATGCTTTTTATCTCTATTACACTGATAGTGATAAAACAAAATTAGAACCAATTGAATACAAAGTGAAATCTGACGATTTGGAATCTCAAGTTAATGAAGTTCTAGATGCGATGAATGAAACTTCTGATAAACTGAATATTGTTACAGCTAAGCCTGAAAGTGTCGAAATTAACAATGTTACAATAGAGGACGATACAGTTGTGTGTGACTTTGGGCTTGCATATAATGAAATGTCTAAAGTCGAAGAAATTCTATGTAGATCGGCAGTTGTTTTAACTTTAACTCAAATTGATGGGATTAAATACGTTTCATTTACTGTTCAGGACACGCCTTTAATGGAACCTACTGATACTTCAGTAGAGGTTGGTGTTATGAAGGCAGATGATTTTGTAGATATTTCAACTTCTGAGAATAATATAAATCAAATGAGTAAATATGAGATGAAGATTTACTTCTTAAAACAGGATGGAAGCGAACTTAAGAGTGTTAATTATTCTAAAGTTAATAATCAAAAGGCTTCGGTTGAAAAAATGATTATTCAAAAACTTATAGATGGTCCTGATGACACTTCAAAATACAAACGTACTTTGCCTAAAGATACTAAACTTATCAGTGTTCTTACAAAGGATGGCACATGTTACGTGAATTTTGCAAAAGGTTTTGAAACTGCAGAGGTTGATGGATGTACTCCGGAACAGGAGCTTTATTCATTAGTTAATTCATTATGTGAATTAGAATATGTGTCTAGTGTACAAATCAGTGTTGATGGAAAGACCGATGTAAAACTTAGAGATAAAATTTCATTAAAATATAGTTTCCAAAGAGATTTGGATTATATAAGTATAGATAATTAGGAGGAGTATTTATTAAAAGACCGGCATTTTTAATGATGGCCTTGATACCTGGTACGCTATTGGGGATGAGCGTGAATTATGGGGTTGTAAGTATTTGGGTGATGATTATTACGGCCACTGCATTTGTAGTGGCCTTATTTTTGTGTTTAAAATCATATAGAAACTTTTCTATAATAGTTATTATTTTTATTTTATTCTTTGATATTTCATTTGCAAAATCCAATCTTTACGTTTCCAAACAAAATATTTTTTATAATGCTTTAACTGATGGGGAGTCTATTGTTCTGTCTGGAACAATTGACAGGCAGTATGAAAAAAACGATAAGTATTATTATGTGATTAAATGTGATTCATTTAATGGAGAAAACTGTAATTACAAAGGTATCATAAAAAATGATTACAGTATTGATAATATTTTTCCAGGAACCTACGTTAAATTAACAGGGGTAGTTTCTGCTTTTAATGAAGCTAGTAATAATGGAGAGTTTGATGAGAAATCCTATTATTTTGAAAGTGGTATTTCTTTTAAAATATGCAATGCAAAGCTTAACGATAATTCTGTTTTACATAATCAATTCAAAAAAAATATTTTTGTTTTTAAACAAAGCCTTCTTAATCAGCTAAACAAAATATGTCCCGAAAAATACAAAGGCGTATACAAGGGGATTTTACTTGGTGATAAAAATGAAATGGATGCTGACATAAAGGATATATATCAAAGTGCCGGTATCTCTCATATTATGGCTATTTCCGGTTTACATGTGGCAATTCTTGGAATGACTATATATAGAATTTTAAGGTGGTTAATGGGGATTAGAATATCTTCCATAACAAGTATTACATGCATGTTAGTTTATATCTTAATGATTGGTGGAAGTGTATCAGCATACAGAGCTTTTATAATGTTTGTTTTAATATTGTTAGCTGACGTAGTAGGCAGATCTTATGATGCTATAACAGCAGTTTGTTTTGCATTTTCAATATGCATTTTAGAAAATCCTTTATGTATTCTTTCTGAAGGATTATTACTGTCTTTTGGTGCGGTACTTGGAATTGTTGTGGTATATGACCTGGTAAAAAATATTTTATCTCCAAAATACAAAATCACAAAGTCTCTGTTAGGAAGTTTATGTGTCAATCTGGTTACAATTCCAATTCTAGAATACAGCTTTTATCAGATAAATTTATATTCTGTTTTTATTAATCTTTTAGTAATTCCATTTATGGCATTTGTTGTTGGCTTTGGTGTAATGGCTTTATGTTTTAGCTATTTTTCGGTGTTTTTCGGGAAAATTATAATTTTTGCAGGTTGTGGTATATTATTTTTCTACGAGAAGGTCTGTAGTCTTTTTTTGAAATTGCCCAATGCCATTGTTATTACAGGTAAACCAAGCATTTTAAAGCTTTTTGTATATTATCTAATATTGATAATTTTAATAATAGTAATGAAGATTATAAGTGCATTTTTGAAAAACGATAATTTAAAAATTTCTTTAAAAACAAGAGTTATACTTTTTCTTTGGGTATCTATTCTAATAATTGCAGCAGTTATAAACAAATCTCCGAATTTTAAAGTTTCTATTATTGATGTAGGACAAGGGGATTCCATATGTATTAGAAATAAAAATACAGTAATTCTTATAGATTCTGGTAGTACTAGTAATAATCTTTTAGAAGAGTACGTTATGATTCCGTTTTTTAAGGCTGAAGGTATTAGTAAAATTGATTATGCCATAGTTACTCATGCAGATTCTGATCATTATAATGCTATGATCAAACTTTTAGGAGAAAAGATAAATGGCAAATCCTTAATTAAAAATTTAGTTGTACAAAACTTAGATAATGAGTTAATAGATGAGAACTATAAAGAACTTATATCCGAAGCACAATTATCAGGAATAAATATTATAAGGATAGATAAAGGGGATTGTATAAAAACTGAGGAAATCAGATTGGATTGTCTATGGCCTGATAAAAATATAGTAGCCAGTGATAAAAATGAATCTTCTATTGTGTTCAATTTAAACTATAAAGACTTTGATATGCTATTAACAGGAGATTTAGGAAAAGAAGGAGAAGAATATCTCTTAGAGCAAGATAATCAATTTGAATTGAAGAATGTTGATGTTTTAAAAGTGGGACATCATGGTTCGAAAAACTCAAGTACAAAAGAATTTCTAGAAAAAATACAACCTGAAATTGGAGTCATATCCTGTGGGAAAAACAATAACTACGGACATCCGCATAATGAGACATTGGAAAGGCTGAAGGAAGCAGACTGTAGGATTTTTAGAACGGATCTGCAGGGATGTGTAACAATTTCCGTTGGATGTAATGATAAAAAGCTTAAAGTAATACCTTTTAGAGGAAGAATGCATGCAATCATTAAAAAAGCTATAAATATAAAGCCTAAACACTAAATTATAGCGTTTGCAGTTTAAAATATGGCTTAGGTGAGGAGAGATAGCAATAAATAACCAAGAAAGTGAAGAAATTATAGTTACAGAAAGTAAATTGTGTTACTGAGGCGTTTAAAAAGCTATAAAAAGTGTAAAAACATAAGAATTAATAGTTAGGGAGGGGTGATGAACGAAGATGATAAACAAGCATGAATTACTGGATGAGATTGAAATAATTAAGAAGAATATTGAGGATGTTTTGGCAGAATTAGAAATAATGAAAAGTACAGTAGATCAATCAGTTATGCTGCGTGTAATAAAACATGGAGGCGGATATCAGTATTTTCAACGCAGAAAGGGATCAGAGACAAATGGCGAATACATAAGGAAGAAGGATATTAATAAAGCGATTACTCTTGCACAGATTGAATATGATGAAAAACTCTTAGGTACCTTACTAGAACTGAAAAATGCATTAGAAGAATGCATTGTAAAAGGAATTGCTAATCCTTTTGAAACGGCTTTGGAGCAGATACATCCGGGAAAAAGAGAATTGGTACAACCTCATTATATTTCGGATGAAATCTACCTTAAGAACTGGAGAGAGCAGGAATATGAAAAGCTTCGGTTTAGAGAGAGTTTCCCGGAGTATTATACAAGGAGTGGAATAAGAGTAAGATCAAAGTCAGAAGTGTTGATCGCTGATATGTTGGATGAACTGTCTATTCCGTTTCTTTATGAAAAACCATTGCAGTTGAAGAAAAAAACGGTTTACCCGGATTTTACTTTACTGAATATTAAAGAGAGAAAAGAGATTTATTGGGAACATTTTGGGATGATGGATGACAGAGAGTACAGGGATAATGCTTTGATGAAAATAAGAGAATACGAGACAAACGGGTTTTACCAATTTGATTCTGTGATTTGGACTTTTGAAAGCTCAAGGAAACCGGTGAATACAAGGAATATTCGAAATATGATCAAAAGCCTGCGTCGTATACTCGGATATTAAATTCCTGAAATATTAGCCTGAGTATTAAACGACTGCAGGATTAGCCTGAGTATTATATTTCTGCAAAACATCGGGACATTCGCTTCGACGAAAGTGTTGATAAAAAGGTGAGAACACGATAAAATGACACCGAGTTATTTTAAGAGGCTGGTTATTGAATAAAGAGAATCGTATACAAAATCGTAATCGAGGTGACGGATGAAGGATTATTTGAGAGAAAGCTTTAGTTATTTTGGCCTGTATTGGAGGATGCTCAGGGCGAGGAAGCATACTACGCCTGTTTATAAGAGGTTTGGCTCAGATAAGGAGCAGTATTTTTTGTGTTATAAACCGGAAAAGGTCCGGAGCGATAAGGTTATCATTTGGGTGCATGGTGGAGGCTGGAATGCAGGAAATCCACGCTTCTTTGATTATGTAGGACAGAGTGTGTCAAAAGAAGGGTACCTGATGATATCGCTGGGATATAGACTGTCTCCCAAGAACAAATACCCTGCTCAGATTGAAGATGTGGCAAAAGGGTTCAATGCGGTAATCCGGTATCTGAGGGAAAAGAATATCGATACTTCAAAGGTCATTGTCGCCGGGTCTTCTGCCGGGGCACATCTGACTTCCATATTATGTTACTCAAAAAAGCTTCAGGAAAAATATAAGATAGATATTTCCAACATTGTTGGATACGTAGGATTTGGTGGCCCGTATAGCTTCAGAGAGGATCAGTCGAAAACGTTGAGCATTCTTTTGAATCAGCTTTTTACAAAAGGGTATGACCGCAGAGAGGCAGAGCCGGTTTCACTCATGTCAGGAAATCATATTCCGATGCTGCTTATCCAAAGCAGGCATGATGGACTGATAGGATATGAATGTGCAGAAGATTTTAAGAGAGCAGCAGATAAGGTGGGAAATACGTGTGAGATATACAGCGTAGTGGATAAGAAGAATACACATTCATGGTATACGGCAGGGCTTTTTCTGGAAGAAAGGAAAGAAAACAAGACTTTGGAAAAGTTTTATTCATGGATAGATGGAATATAAATCATGAAAAACTATAATATCGAATGATATGGAGGAGTTTATTGCTTTTTAGACGTAGAAAGAACAATTTCAGGTTGACCAAGCTATAAAAGTTAAGAAAATTCTTTGTTTTATTGCTATATATAGTGGAAAACCAATATAGCTATGTTAAAAGGCAATAAATGTGATCAAACCGCTATTATTTATAGTCGCAGGCGGACAATGAGAAGCTTGCTGTAAGTAGTGCGTCTTTGTCAAAAGCTATTATTTATAGTCGCAGGCGGACAAAGACCTTTTTGAAAGTCTATCGCACAGACATGAATGGAGAACTAAACATAGAAGTAAAGAAAGATGGAAGAATAATGGAGAAGAATCTGGAAGTTACTAAAAAAGCAAGTAATCTAAAAAGTCTTTTATATTAAAATGGATAAAACCTACAAATCATGTTATTATCTAGTAAGAACTTTTTTGGAGATGTAGAAGTGAAAAATATAGCAAAAGACATTAAAGATAACAATTTTAAAAAAGTATATTTGATATATGGTGAAGAAAAGTATCTTGTATCTGAGACAAAGAAAAATCTGTTAAAGGCGTTGGTTAATCCTGGTGATAACCTTAATTATTCTGTTTTTTCCGGGAATGGAATAAATGAGGATGAGATTGTTGGGATTTGTGAGACAATGCCATTTTTAGCAGAACACAGGGTTGTCCTTATACAAGATAGTGGTTGGTTTAAAAAGTCCTTAGATAGAATTCCTAACTATGTTGATAATATTCCGGATTCTACAATTCTTATCTTTGTGGAGTCTTTAGTAGATAAACGAAATAAGTTATATAAAAGAGTTAAGGAAAATGGATATGTGTGCGAGTGTGCCATCCAGAATAGATCTACTTTATCTACCTGGGTACTTCAGAAATTAAAAAAAGATGATAAGAAAATTACTAAACAAAATATGGATTATCTTTTAGATAATTTAGGTAGTGATATGAACAGTATAAGCTGTGAGCTAGAAAAACTAATCAATTATTTAGGAGATAGAAATGTTGTAGAAAAAGAAGATATAGATGCTGTATGTCACAGTGAGATAACAGGAAAGATATTTGAAATGGTTGATGCTATTGGATATAAGAATCAGGAAAAAGCTATGCAAATGTATTATGATCTGATAGCTACAAGAGAAGCACCAATGAAGATTTTATATATGCTTACCAGGCAGTTTAATATTCTATATCAGATAAAGGAATTGGATAATCAAAGGATGTCTCTATCGGAAATAGCTAACAGAACAAAACTTCAAAGTTTTATAGTGAAAAAATCTTTAGGACAGTGTGAGAATTTTTCATTAGGAACACTGAAACGAGCTGTTAGTAATTGCACATCCCTTGAGGAAGCAATAAAAACTGGAAATATAAATGACAAAATGGCAGTAGAGTTAATAATTATAAAATATAGTCAAAGAAGTTAAGAGAATAGAAAAAGCAGTTGTGAAAATCACAACTGCTTTAATTGGCTTTATCGTTAATTATTTAATAGTATTAACAGCTTTGCTTAAACGAGAAACTTTTCTAGAAGCGTTTTTCTTGTGATAAACACCTTTAGTTGCTGCTTTATCGATTTCGATTGTTGCATTCTTTAATGCAGCTTCTGCAGCTTCGATATCCTTAGATTCTACAGCAGCGTTAACTTTCTTGATAGCTGTTTTAACTTTTGATTTGATAGCTTTATTTCTTTCAGCTCTCTTATTGTTTACTAAAATTCTTTTCTTAGCAGATTTAATATTTGCCAATTTGTCCACCTCCAAATATTTTCAATAAATAAAGTTTCATGACTCGTTGAGAGAGTTTGAGTCATTCAATGTTTACATCTTAAAGACGCGGACGTGTCAAATGTAAACACACTTTTGATAGTTTATATTAATTTATTATTTGTGTCAATAAGAAAAACATAGGAAAATAAAAAATATATATTAATTATTTGAAAATACGGTGAATTGTATTGATAATAACTGTAAAAATTGCTAAAATTGCACAGTGCAAATACAACTAAAAAGAGAGGACGTTTATTTACTATGAGTAAAAATAATAATAACGAAACAAACAAATCAAACACTCTACTTACAGTTTCAATTACTCTCAACGTAGTTCTTTTGATTCTTGTAGTTATACTTGGAATCAAAGCATTTGATAATAATTCAAATAACAAAACAAGCTCAAGCAAAAATGATTCAAAAGTAGAGGGAACAACATCTAAGAAAGATGATGCGACAACAGCTTCTAGTGAAGATGAAACTGTTGAAGGAGAAACAACACAGGCAACAGATGAAACAAGTTCAGAAGAAACATCAAGTGAAGATGAAACAGTAGATCCTGCATTACTTGGAACTACAGCAACAACAGATTTAAGTGATGATGATATTAAAGCAGCAAGTAAGGCAGTTGAAACATACTATAATGCAAATTCAGTAGATGACTATATAAACGGAATTCCAACAGAATTTAAATCAGCCATTATGGAATGCTATGGAGTTGATGAAAGCAAGTTAAAAGAATACGTACAGGATATGTTAGATGATTTAGATAAGCAATATACAGAAGATTATAGTGTGAACTTATCAGATTGTACTTATGACATTACTGTTGGTAAATCAACAGCTATAGAAGCTGATAAGGTTAATAATACAACAGGTGAAATGAGAGAAGAATGGAAAGATAATAATCTAAAAGATATTACATCAATGATAACGTTTAATGTATCGTATGTACTTAAAGACAAATCTGGAAAAGAAATTGAAAACGTAAAAGAGACAGATGGTCTTAGCAATACAGTGTATTGTTATGATGGAAAATGGTATTCGATAGATGTTCTTTACATGGTAGATTACGCAGCATCAACAACAGAAGTTAGTTCAAGTGATGGAACATTAGATTTAACACAGTAAAATAATAGTAAAAAGGGGCTGTCGCCCAGATGATTTAATCATCTAAAGCGACAGCCCCTAAAATATTATAAAAACTAATTCTTTCCAGTACTTCCGATTCCTCCACGATCTTCATTTTCAAGAAGGGTAACTTCTTCAAATGAAACATGTGGTTGGTGTTTCTCAATACGGAACTGACAGATTCTGTCATTTACATGAATTTCAGTATCTCTAAGGGCAATGGCTGGGAAGAAAAACCAGTCATTAGGACCACAGTAGGATTCATCTACGATTCCCATAGAGTTAGCCTGGATAACACCAAAGTTCTTAAATGTGGAACTTCTTGGAAGGATGTGAGCTTCGTAACCTTCAGGAAGTTGCATGGCTATCCCTAAGTGAATAAGTTGGAACTCTCCGGATTTAAGAGAATAGTCCTTGGCAGCTCTAAGGTCAATCCAATCAGATTTTCCGTCAATATATTCCAATCTTTTGATTTCATCATTTAAATATTGAATCTTAATAGTAACATTTTCCATAGTGTTTTTGAATAATCCTTTCATTTAAAATTAATTTGCTCTCATGCTGGTGTTGTTGTCCCACAAAACTATTTCACCGGATTTTAAGGATTCTTGTACCATAATTGTTCGTTGATTAGAAGAACCTTTAAAAACCAAGGTAATATCTGCAAGATCTATATCGAATTCACCGTCAACCATTACATCAAAACAAGCAAGAAGCCTCTTGGTAGCTGGAATTGTATAATAAAATTTTTCCATAATATCATCATCAAACAGATAACCGGTAAAACACCATATAGTTTTGTCAGGATACTTTTCTTTCACCTTTTCAACTAAGGGAACAAGAGCATCCTGATTTCTTGGGTCCATAGGCTCCCCGCCAAGTAAAGTGAGACCGGATATCATAGGATTGTCCATGAATTCTATAATTTCTTTAATTGTTTCATCAGTAAAGGGCTTGCCATAATCATAATCCCAGGCTATTGAATTAAAACAGCCTTTACAATAATGACTACAGCCACTTACAAATAAGGAGATTCTTACACCAGGGCCATTGGCAACGTCGAATTTTTTAATCTCCGCATATTTCATATAACAACACCTCACAATAACAACATTTCCTTAGAGGATTATAACATATAATTTCATAAGTGAAAAATATATGAATAGAAATAAAAGTTGTTGACAAATATATATCATGGTGTTATTTTATTTCTAGTGATTAGCACTCTAATCTAGTGAGTGCTAACAAATGAAAAGAGCAAACCTAACTGCTGTGGAAGGGCGGTGCTTATGGAATTAGATGAAAGAAAGAAAAAAATATTAAATTCCATTATCAAGAGTTATTTAAAAACTGGTGAACCGGTAGGTTCAAGAACTATTTCCAAAGAAGAGGGTATTAATATTAGTTCAGCCACTATAAGAAATGAGATGGCGGACCTTGAGGAGATGGGCTACATTATACAGCCACACACATCTTCAGGAAGAATACCAACGGATGCTGGATACAGATTATATGTAGATCAATTAATGCAAGAGAAAAAGGATGAACTTGATCAGAGAGAAAAAGATTTAGATGAAATGAAAGATTTTCTTGATGAGAAAGTTGAAAAAGTGGAACAGTTGCTTGAGAATACAGCGAAGCTTTTGGCAAATGATACCAACTACGCAACGATGGTTACATCTCCGGTTAGCATTAATTCAAAGCGATTAAAGTTTATTCAGCTATCATTAATAGAAAGCAAAAAGATTCTTTGCGTAATAGTAACTGAAGGAAACAGAGTAAGAAACAGAATTATAAATGTTGATCAAGAGATGAATTCAGAACGGGTTTTGAAACTTAATCTTTTGTTTAATTCAACATTGATAGGACTTACCTATCAGGATATAAATTTAGCAATTGTGTCCCAGATAACAAACCAAGGTGGAGAGGATGCAACGATAGTAAGGGATATCTTAGATGTCATAGGTCTTGCTTTAAATAGTGATGAAGACTTTAAGATATATACCAGTGGAGCTACTAATATATTTAAGTATCCGGAGTTAAGCGAAAGCTCAACGGCAAGCGAGATACTAAGTGCCTTTGAGGAAAAGAAATTATTGACAACACTTGTTGAAAAAAATGCAGAAAATGATTCTCAAGGAACAGGAACAGATATACAAGTATATATTGGTAATGAATCAAATGTTCAATCTATGAAGGACTGTAGTATAGTTACAGCCTCATATGAGATAGAAGAAGGTGTTAGAGGAACCATTGGAATAATCGGTCCAAAGAGAATGGATTATGAAAAGGTTCTTGAGACACTTAATACAGTAAGAAGAGAGCTTGATAATAAGCTTAAGAAAGAAGAATAGAAGGTGAAGAATTGATAAATATAGAGGATGAAGTAAAAGATACAGAAGAAACTGTAGAAGAAACTACAAGCGAAGCAGCAGAAGAAACTACAGAGGAGACAACAGAGGAAGTGACAGAAGAGACTACAGAAGAATCCGAAGATAAAGTTGAAGGAAAAGATAAGGATTCCACAGAAACTGATGCAAAGGATAAGAAAAAAGAAAAGAAGTTTGGCATAAAGAAAGATAAGAAAGACCAGCTTATCGAAGAACTTACTGATAAGTACAAAAGAACATTTGCTGAATTTGATAATTTTAGAAAGAGATCTGAAAAAGAGAAGTCAGCAATGTATGGTATGGGTGCCAAGGATGTTGTGGAAAAAATACTCCCGGTAATGGATAACTTTGAAAGGGGATTTGCCACAGTAACAGATGAACAAAAAGAAGATCCATTTGTAAAGGGAATGGAACTTATTTACAATCAGATGGTACAGACGCTAGAAGAACTTGGTGTTAAAGAGATAGAAGCACAAGACAAAGAGTTTAATCCGGATTTTCATAATGCAGTAATGCATGTGGAAGATGAAAATGTTGGAGATAATATAATTGTTGAGGTTTTACAAAAGGGATACACATATAAAGATACAGTTGTAAGACACAGCATGGTAAAAGTTGCTAACTAGTACATATTTACAAGTAAACAAATATTATATATTAGATAAAATCGGAGGAATAAAATCATGGGAAAAATAATTGGAATTGATTTAGGAACAACAAATTCATGTGTAGCAGTTATGGAAGGTGGACAGCCAACTGTTATTACTAATCAGGAAGGTATGAGAACAACACCGTCTGTTGTAGCATTTACAAAGAGTGGTGAAAGATTAGTAGGTGATGCTGCAAAGCGTCAGGCAGTTACAAATGCTGATAAGACAATTTCATCTATTAAGAGACACATGGGAACAGATTATAAAGTAGATATTGATGGTAAGAAATATTCTCCTCAGGAGATTTCAGCAATGATTCTTCAGAAGCTTAAAGCTGATGCAGAAGGATATCTTGGAGAAAAGGTTACAGAAGCAGTTATTACTGTACCAGCATACTTTAATGATGCTCAGAGACAGGCTACAAAGGATGCAGGAAAAATTGCAGGACTTGAAGTAAAGAGAATTATTAATGAGCCTACAGCAGCAGCTCTTGCTTATGGACTTGATAATGAAAATGAACAGAAGATTATGGTATATGACCTTGGTGGTGGTACATTTGATGTATCTATCATTGAAATTGGTGATGGTGTTATCGAAGTACTTTCAACAAATGGTGATACACATCTTGGTGGTGATGACTTTGATCAGCACATTACAGATTACATGATTAGTGAATTCAATAAACAGGAAGGCGTGGATTTAAGTAAGGATAACATGGCCCTTCAGAGATTAAAGGAAGCAGCAGAGAAGGCTAAGAAAGAGTTGTCATCTGCAACAAGTACTAATATCTCACTTCCATATATTACAGCAGTAAACAATGTACCAAAGCATTTTGAAATGACACTTACAAGAGCTAAGTTTGATGAACTTACAAGCGATCTTGTGGAGAGAACAGTAATTCCTGTACAGAATGCATTAAATGATGCAGGTCTTACAATAAATGATATTTCTAAAGTATTACTTGTTGGTGGATCAACTCGTATCCCAGCAGTTCAGGATAAGGTAAAACAGCTTACATCAAAAGAACCTAACAAATCTCTTAACCCAGATGAATGTGTAGCACTTGGTGCTTCAGTTCAGGGTGGTAAGTTAGCAGGAGACGCAGGTGCAGGTGATATCCTTCTTCTTGATGTAACACCACTTTCATTATCTATTGAAACAATGGGTGGTATTGCTACAAAACTTATTGAAAGAAATACAACAATCCCAACAAAGAAGAGTCAGATATTCTCAACAGCTGAAGATAATCAGAGTGCAGTTGATATCAATGTTCTTCAGGGTGAAAGACAGTTTGCTAAAGATAATAAGAGTCTTGGAAGATTTAGACTTGATGGAATTGCTCCAGCAAGAAGAGGCGTTCCACAGATTGAAGTTACATTTGATATTGACGCAAATGGTATTGTAAATGTATCTGCTAAGGACCTTGGTACAGGAAAAGAACAGCATATTACAATTACAGCAGGATCTAATATGTCAGATGAAGAAATTGATAAGGCTGTAAAAGAAGCTGCACAGTATGAAGCTGAAGATAAGAAACGTAAAGAAGCAGTTGATACTAAGAATGAAGCTGATTCAATGGCATTCCAGGTAGAGAAAGCTCTTCAGGATGCAGGAGATAAGATTGATGCAAATGAAAAAGCTTCAGTTGAAGCAGATCTTCAGGCATTAAAAGATATTCTTGGTAAAGTTGATGACAACAATATATCAGAGCAGCAGGTTGCTGATATCAAGGCTGCACAGGAAAAATTAATGACAGGTGCTCAGAATTTATTTGCTAAAATGTATGAACAGACACAGGGAGCTGCAGGAGCAGCACAGGGTGCTGGACAGCAGACAGGTTCTACAGATAATTCTTCTGCAGGAGATGACGGTGTTATTGATGGTGACTTTAAAGAGGTTTAATAAATAATGGCAGATAAAAGAGATTATTATGAGGTTCTTGGCGTAGATAAAAATGCCGATGATGCCGCATTAAAGAAAGCATACAGAGCTATAGCTAAGAAATACCACCCTGATGTTAATCCAAGCAAGGAAGCAGAAGCTATCTTCAAAGAAGCCAGCGAGGCGTATACAGTGCTTTCGGATCCGGAAAAGAGAAGACAGTATGACCAATTTGGTCATGCGGCATTCCAGGGCGGAGCTGGAGGACCGGGAGCAGGCGGATTTGAGTTTAATTTCGATGAAATGGATTTTGGTGACATATTTGGCGACTTATTTGGCGGAATGTTTGGTGGTGGTCGTAGAGGCCCTAGAAACGGTCCAAGAAGAGGACAAAATGTTACAGTCTCAGTTAGAATAACCTTTGAAGAAGCGGTGTTTGGTACTGAAAAGGAAATAGACGTATTTATTAAAGAAGAGTGCGAAACCTGTAAAGGTTCCGGTGTTGCGCCAGGTTCTAGTAAAGTTAAATGTACAAAATGTAATGGTAGTGGACAGATTACATATACACAGCAGTCTTTGTTTGGTACTGTTAGAAATGTTCAGACATGTCCGGAATGTAATGGAACCGGAAATATGATAAAAGATAAATGTACAAAATGTCGTGGAACAGGATATGTTAGTACTAAAAAGAAAATATCAGTTAAAATTCCGGCAGGTATCGACAGTGGCCAGAGTATAAGAATTAAAGGCAAAGGTGAGCCAGGTGTAAATGGTGGAGAAAGAGGAGATTTGTTGGTACAAGTACTTGTTTCTTCACATCCGGTATTCCAAAGAGAGGGAATTACATTATATTCTCAGGCATCTATTTCATTTCCACAGGCAACCCTTGGAGCAAGTGTGCTTATTAAGACTATAGATGGTGATGTTCTTTTCCCAATTAAACCAGGAACACAAACAGGTACTAGAATTCGATTAAGAGAAAAAGGTGTACCATCTTTAGGAAGACCAAATGTAAGAGGAGATTTGATTGTTACATTGGTTGTAAATGTTCCAACAAAATTAAGTGCAGAAGCTAAGGAAGCCCTTAAAGCTTATGATAAGTTAACAGGGGATACTCTTAATGAAGAGGAACATATAAAAGAACAAAAAAATAAAAAAGATTCCAAGAAAAAAGGATTCTTTGACAAACTTAAGTAAATATAACGTTAGTAGATATATTTATAGCTTATGATATTTTACATAATTTTAAAATATTGATATAATTAAGACGTCGTAATAGTTACGGCGTCTTATTTTTATTGCTAAGAGTTTTGGAAAATAAATCGAAGGTCGGGGATAGTGTGAAGAATGATATTTTAAACCTCGTAAATATGGAACCTTTGGCCGAGATAAAGGGTTTTAAGGTAAGACCAGGAATGTACGAGATGAATGGGGCAACCGCTATTAGAGGCGGTGTGAATTTTACAGTTAGTTCAACAAATGCGACCAGCTGTGAGTTGTGTTTGTTTAAAAGAAGAGAGAGTAAACCATATGCGGTTATAAAGATACCTGAGGAATACAAGATAGGTAATACATATTCTATAATAGTGTTTGATTTAGATATTGAAGACTTTGAATATGCCTTCAGATTGGATGGACCATATGACTTCGAAAGAGGTTTAATCTTTGATAAAAAGAAATATTTGTTAGATCCTTATGCTAAGGCGGTTACTGGACAAAGTATTTGGGGAGAACCTGTTAAAAGTAATGGATACAAAGCAAGAGTTGTTAGAAATGACTTTGACTGGGGTTCTTTTGCAAATCCTAAGATAAAAATGGAAGACCTAATTATATACGAATTACATGTAAGGGGCTTCACAAAGGATGAGTCTTCGGGATTGACGGAGGAAGAAAGAGGAACTTTCGAAGGGCTTCGTAAAAAGATACCATATCTTAAGGAATTAGGAATAAACGCTGTGGAGCTTATGCCTATTTTTGAATTTGACGAAACCAGGGATAAACGAGTAGTAGACGATGTAACGTTACTGGATTATTGGGGATATAATCCGGTAAGTTTCTTTGCTCCTAATACCAGTTATGCTTCAAAAATTGAATATAACAAAGAAGGAAATGAGCTTAAAAATCTAATTAAAGAGCTTAAGGAAAATGGTATAGAAGTTTTCTTGGATGTTGTATTTAATCACACAGCAGAAGGAAATGAAAATGGTACATACATTTCCTTTAAAGGATTCGATAACAACGTATATTACATGCTGACACCGGAAGGTTTTTATTATAACTTTAGCGGTTGTGGTAATACACTTAACTGTAACCATCCTGTGGTTCAAGAGTTAATTAGAGAATGTCTAAGATATTGGGTAATTAATTATAGAATTGATGGTTTTAGATTTGATCTTGCTACAATTCTTGGTAGGAATGATGATGGATCGCCTATTAGTCAGCCACCTCTTTTGAAAAGTCTTGCTTTTGATCCGATTTTGGCAAATGTTAAATTAATTGCAGAGGCATGGGATGCAGGCGGATTATATCAGGTTGGAAGTTTTCCATCCTGGAATAGATGGTCTGAGTGGAACGGTAGATACAGAGATGATATTAGAAGCTTCTTGAAAGGAGATCCCGGAAAAGCATATATGGCTTCCAACAGAATCACAGGATCTACAGATTTATACGATGAGCATTACAGAGGTAGCAATGCCAGTGTTAATTTTATAACCTGTCATGATGGATTTACTTTAAATGATTTGTATTCATATAATTCTAAACATAACGAAAAGAATGGATGGAAAAATACAGATGGATCAAATGATAATCTTAGCTGGAACTGCGGAGAAGAAGGAGAAACAGATGATCCTAAGGTAAATGCATTAAGAAGAAGAATGATATGGAATGCATGCACTGTACTCATGATGAGTAGAGGTATACCAATGTTCTTAGCCGGAGATGAATTTAGAAACACCCAGTTTGGTAATAATAACGCATACTGTCAGGATAATATAATATCGTGGTTAGATTGGAATTTACTCCAGGAGAATAAAGACACATTTAATTTCTTTAAGAAAGTTATAAAGTTTAGAAAAATGAATACAGTTGTTAGGAAAAACAATGGGTATTGTTCTTTAGGATTTCCACCGGTTAGTACTCATGGTGTTCTTCCGTTTGCTAATCAATATGATGGAAGTACAAAGTACATAGGTGTAATGTATGCAGGTAAAGATAACAAAAAAATCTCAAAGGATGAGATTATATATATGGGAGTCAATACCTATTGGGAGGAAATAGATGTTTTGCTTCCAAAACTTTCCGGTGATTATGTATGGAAGGTTATTATAGATACCTATGAAGATAAGGGATATGTGGAAAAGAGTAATACCTACTTAACAGAGAATCTTTGTGTTATTAGGGAAAGATCTGTTATGGTAATGAAAGCTGTTAAAAAATCAGAAGTGTAAAAGAGAGTAAGATATGAGATGGAAAAAATTCATTATAGAGACAACTAAAGACAAGGAAGATTTAATAAGTGGTGCATTAATAGAAGTAGGTATCACTAATATCGAAATAGAAGATAAGAGTCAGATAACAAAAGAAGAAAAAGAGGCAATGCATATAGATATATTGCCGGAATTGGAAGATGATGGAAAAGCCAGAATATTCTTCTATGAGGATATGGATACATCTCCTTTAGAAGAATCTGTTATGCTGGAACAGGTAAGACAGGCCATTAAAGAATTGGGAGAATTTGTAGATCTTGGTGACGTGGTCATAAAAGAAGAAATTACGGATGAGAAGGATTGGATTAATAAGTGGAAAGAGTATTTTAAACCCTTTGAAATTGATGGAATCCTTATAAAACCAAGTTGGGAAAATGTTGATAACATAAATGATTATCAGATTGCTGTTGAACTGGATCCGGGAACGGCATTTGGCACAGGACTTCATGAAACTACAAGGCTTTGTATACGCCAGTTAAAAAAATATGTTAAAGAAGACTCTGTTGTATTAGATGTGGGTTGTGGAAGTGGAATACTTACAATTATAGCCAAGAAACTTGGAGCAAATTACTGCTTTGGAATAGATATTGATAAAGAGGCAGTAGAAGCATCTAAAGAAAATGCCTTGAAAAATGGTATTAAGGATATAGAATGGCTAGATGGCGATATGATAACCGGAAAAACCACGCAGCAGATGGTTGGACATGATAAATACAATATTGTGGTTGCAAATATTTTAGCAGAGGTTATAATACCTCTTCAGGAGATGATATATAAACACATGGTAGATGGTGGAATATTTATCATGTCTGGAATTATTAATACCAAAGAAGAAACAGTATGTAAGGCTATTAAGGATAATCCGCATTTTGAACTTGTAGAAGTTACAAAGGACGGCGAATGGGTTAGTGTTACAGCAAGAAAAGTAGGTTAAAAGATGTATCATTTTTTTGTAACTTCTGAGAATGTAGATTTAGTAAATAATAAAACATACATTTTTGGAAGTGATGTTAATCATATAAAAAATGTTTTAAGAATCAAAGCCGGTGAAGAAATTTTAATCAGCGATGGATTAGGACATGATTATGTATGCGAAGTGGAAGAAGTAAATAATGACTGCATTGTCTCTGGGATAACTGATGAACAATTTATGGGAACGGAACTTCCTGTAAAGTTATATTTATTCCAGGGACTTCCTAAGTCTGATAAGATGGAATTAATTATTCAAAAAGCATGTGAATTAGGCGCTTTTGAGATAATTCCGGTGGCTACAAAAAGAGCGGTTGTTAAACTAGATGACAAAAAAGCTAAAAAGAAAACTGAAAGATGGAATTCTATAGCAGAGTCGGCAGCTAAACAGTCCAGAAGAAGTATAATACCAGTTGTTAAGGAGCCTATGAATTATAAAGAGGCTCTTTCTTATGCCAAAGATTTGGACATGGTATTAATTCCTTATGAGAATTATAAGGATATGACTGAGACAAAACAAGTTATTGACGAAATCAATACTGAGAATATAAAATCTATTGGAATCTTTATAGGACCTGAAGGAGGCTTTGAAAAAGAGGAAGTAGATATGGCTGATGATTGTGGGTTTAAGCGAATTTCTTTAGGTAAAAGGATACTTAGAACTGAAACAGCAGGCTTAATGATTTTATCAGTAATTGGATTTAAAATAGAATTGGAGAACAATAATGGAAGCATACTTTGATAATTCTGCGACTACTGTAGTATTACCACAGGTGGCAGAGTTGGTTAATCATATTATGACAGTAGATTACGGGAATCCTTCATCAATGCATTTAAAAGGAGTGCAGGCAGAAAAATATATTAGACAGGCAAGAGAAGATATTGCAAAGACACTGCATTGTAAAGATAAGGAGATAATATTTACCTCAGGTGGTACAGAATCCAATAATATGGCCATTATAGGGGCTTGTATGGCAGCTAAACGTAAAGGGAAACATATTATTACAACTTCTGTAGAACATGCCTCTGTAAAAGCTGTTATGGAGTTTTTAAAGGGGTTTGACTTTGAGATAACATATTTGCCGGTGGATGAAAATGGTGTTGTATCCGCCAAAGATGTGAAAAATGCCATAAGAGAGGATACTATTCTTGTTTCTGTTATGATGGTTAATAATGAAGTGGGTTCGGTTATGCCGATAATGGAAATTGGGAAAACAATTAAATCTATCGATGAAAGCATTATTTTTCATGTAGACTGTATTCAGTCTTATGGTAAATATTCTATAAGCCCAAATAAGATGAATATAGATATGCTTAGTGTTAGCGGGCACAAGATTCATGGACCAAAAGGAAGTGGATTTATTTATATAAGGGAAAAGACTAAAGTCAGACCAATTATATATGGTGGTGGACAACAAAAAAATATGCGTTCCGGTACTGAAAATGTGCCGGGAATAGCAGGATTAGCCCTTGCATCCAAATTGGCCTATGACAATCTGGATTCTCACAGAGAAAAACTTATTTCCCTCAAGGATTATTTGATAGACAGACTAAAAGAGATTGAAGATGTAAGAATTCATTCGAAAAAAGGTGATGATGGTGCTCCACACATTGTAAACGCAGCGTTTATGGGGGTTAGAAGTGAAGTGTTGCTTCATACACTTGAAGATAAACAGATATATGTATCTGCTGGATCAGCCTGCAGTTCTAATGGAAATAAAGTAAGTGGTGTGTTAACATCTATGGGATTAGAAACAAATGAGATTGATTCTTCTATAAGGTTTAGTTTTTCACCATTGAATTCAAAAGAAGAGATAGACTATGCCATAGAAGTGCTTAAAGAAGTGCTTCCTATGTTGAGAAGATTTACTAGAAGATAAAGGAAATAGAGGTCATTATGTATTACAAATCATTTTTAATAAAATATGCAGAAATCGGTGTTAAAGGAAAAAATAGATATATATTTGAAGAAGCTTTAGTTAAACAGTTAGAGGGTACGCTTAAAAAAACTGATGGTAAATTCAAAGTATCAAGAACAACAGGTAGAATATACATAGATGCAGATGGTGACTATGATTATGATGAAGTAGTTTCCAGATTGAAAAAAGTATTTGGTGTAACAGGAATATGCCCTCTTCTACAGATTGATGACAATGGATTTGAAGATACTGCCAGCAAAGTTGTGGAATATCTTAAAGAAGAATATGGTGATGAAAGCTTTAGTTTTAAAGTGGATTCTAGAAGAGCAAGAAAGAATTATCCTATGACATCCCCTGAGATAAATGCTGCTATTGGTGAAAAAATACTAGAAGAAATGCCTAATCTTTCTGTAAATGTTCATAACCCTGATAAGGTTATAAGTGTTGAGATTAGAGAACATATAAATGTCTACTCTAAGGTTATAAAAGGTGCTGGCGGTATGCCAACTGGAACTGCCGGTAAAGCTATGCTTTTATTATCAGGAGGTATTGATAGTCCTGTTGCGGGTTATATGATTGCTAAAAGAGGAGTAGTATTGGAAGCTACATATTTCCATGCACCACCATATACAAGTGAAAGAGCAAAACAGAAGGTTATTGATTTGGCAAAGATTGTAGCTCAGTACTCAGGCCCAATTCGACTAAATGTGGTTAATTTTACAGATCCACAGCTATACATTTATGAGACATGTCCTCATGATCAGCTTACAATAATTATGAGAAGATATATGATGAAGATTGCAGAACATTTTGCAAAGGAATCCAAGTGCTTGGGACTTGTCACAGGAGAAAGTATTGGTCAGGTAGCAAGCCAGACTATGCAAAGCCTTTTAACAACAAATGCTGTATGTGAGTTGCCGGTTTATAGACCACTTATTGCATTTGATAAACAGGATATAGTTGATATTTCAGAAAAAATCGGTTCTTATGAGACATCTATTCAACCTTACGAGGATTGCTGTACTATATTTGTAGCAAAACACCCTGTTACAAAACCTATACTTAAAGGAATAGAAAAATCTGAATACAAGTTAGGGGAAAAGATGGAAGAGCTGGTTAAGACAGCTATAGAAACTGTGGAAGTTATTGAAATAGATTGATAAAGACAAAAAAAGGAGCTGTCGCACTAAGTAATTAGTGCGACAGCCCCTTTACAGCAAAGCATGATTTTCTCAAGAATATGCTGTAATGAAGAAAAACAAATTATCTCAATATACAGCATATAAAGAAGTTCTGGCTAATATACTGTACTCTTGCTT
>OMZA01000017.1 GCA_900315425.1 uncultured Eubacteriales bacterium | reverse complement strand
TTTTGGAAATCGTTTTCAAAAACGATGTTCGCTGAAAATTTATTTAGAATTTTCAGGGATGGTTAGTTAATTACTGTTTAGTTATCAATGTTCATTTTTGACCTGTCATCTTTGCGACAGCTCGATTACTATATCACTTTCCAACAATGTTGTCAAGCGAAAAGTTTTTTATTTTTGATGCTTTCGCATCTAACGGAGAGGGTGGGATTCGAACCCACGCGCCCTTGCGGACAAACGGTTTTCAAGACCGCCTCGTTATGACCACTTCGATACCTCTCCACGAGCGACTTTGTAAGTCTACATCAAGCAAATCTCTTTGTCAAGATGTTTTTTTATTTTTTTTTAATGTTCGTAATTTTTTATATGCTGTTTTTTCAGCGCAAGACAAAGTATATCACTATAGAACTGTAATGTCAACGCAAATATCGGCATATTTTCCACAAATTTTTCCACATATTTTATCCACATAAGTGGATTATTTTTTTAGGAAAGTTTTCATAATATCAATATCCTCTTTTGTGGTTATTTTAATGTTTGTATAGTCTGATTCCACTACACTTACTCTATATTCAGAATACTTTTCCACTACCATTGAATCATCAGTTATGGTTGTATCCTTTATTTTTACCATTTCCTTATATGCGTTTTTTATTATTTCTCCCCTAAAAGCCTGGGGTGTTTGTATTTGATAAAGTTTTCTTCTGTCAGGAGTAGATATAGCTACTCCGTTCTCAACTATCTTTATTGTGTCTTTTACAGGAACAGCTGCTATGACTGCAGATTTTTCCTTTACTTCCCGGATTATATTATTTATTGTATCCTTTTTAATAAGAGGTCTTGCCCCATCATGAATAAGGACATAATCATCATCTTCGACATAATTAAGTCCTTCCATTACAGAATCATAGCGTTCTTTTCCACCTGGTACCACATGAGTTATCTTTGAGATATTATATTTATTCACAATATCATTTTTTACAAAATCCACATCGTCTTTACCTGTGGTTATTATTATCTCATCCACATCAGCGTCTTCAAATGCTTTTAAAGTATAATAAAGTACTGGGAATCCCAGTACTTCAATGTATTGCTTACTTATGTTCATGTTCATTCTCGTGCCTTTTCCTGCCGAGAGTACAATTGCTTTTATCATATTATATTCTTTCTCCCAATCTTAGATTTGGAACTGCGTTTAAATCATATCCGTGAGTCACGCCATTTAAATACTCGTAATATGCCGCTGAAGCTATCATTACTGCATTATCTGTGCAGAATATTGGCGATGGATGGTAAAATGTAATATTTCTCTTTGCGCATTCTTTTGAAAACGCTTCACGGATAGCGCTGTTTGATGCTACACCTCCAGCTATCGCTATTTTATCAAATCCATAGTTCTCTACAGCCTTCATGGAGTGATCCACTAAAACATCTACCACTGCTTTCTGGAAGGATGCGGCCACATCTGCTTTATTTACCTCAATATTCTTCATTTCACATTGATTTAAGTAGTTTAAAACTGCAGACTTTAGCCCACTAAAACTAAAATCATATTCCGAATCTCGAACTGAGGCTCTTGGGAATTCTATAGCCTCCGGATTTCCTTCCTTTGCCAGCTTATCTACCTTTGGTCCTCCAGGGTATCCAAGGCCTATTGACCTTGCCACCTTGTCAAAGGCTTCACCTGCTGCATCATCTCTGGTTCTACCTATTAATTCGTATTTTCCGTAATCTTTAACAATAACTAAATGTGTATGTCCACCTGATACTACCAGGCACAAAAATGGTGGTTCTAATTCTTTATTCTCTACAAAATTTGCAGAAATATGTCCTTCTATATGATGAACTCCTATTAGAGGTTTGTCCAAAGCAAAAGCCAGCGCTTTGGCTTCAGATACTCCTACCAAAAGTGCACCAACTAATCCTGGTCCATAGGTTACTGCTATAGCATCTATATCATCCCAGGTTTTATCTGCATCACTTAAGGCTTTCTTTATTACAAAATTAATATTTTCTATATGTTTTCTTGATGCAATCTCTGGAACTACTCCGCCGTATTCAGTGTGAATGGCTATCTGAGATGAAATAACATTTGATAACACTTCTCTTCCGTTTTTAACCACTGAAGCAGCTGTCTCATCACAGGAACTTTCTATTCCAAGAATGCATACGTCTTTTGTATTCAATTTTTAATCCTCCTGAAATCCAATCTCCACAGTTTTTCCATCTTTACCCGGATAGGAACGTGGAAATATCTTCCTGACATCTTTCATATATTCCTCAGGTCTTATAAGAGACGGACTGTAATGTGTAAGCCACATCTGCTTTGGCTGGGCTTTTTTTGCAAGTTTGGCAGCTTCATAAAATGTCATGTGTTTATATTCCCTGGCTTTTCCAATCTTATCTTTCTCACCGTACATTCCTTCACATACGAATAAATCTGCCCCTTCGGCCTGTTCAGCTATAATATCCATCGGTCTTGTATCTGTACAGTACGTTACCTTTATACCTTTTCTCTCCGGTCCCATAACCATGTCCGGCGTGTATGTAATACCATCTAACAGAACTGTCTCGCCCTTTTGCAAGCGGTTCCAACATACTTTTGGTATATTTTGTTCATTGGCTTTTTCCACATCAAACTTGCCTTTTCTCGGAATTCTTAGTGTGTATCCGTAGCAAGTAACATTGTGATTTACATGAAATGCTGTGATTTCATAGCCATTTATAGACAATTCATGAACCGGTTTCGTCAGCTCTATGAACTTTATAGAAAATGGAAGTTCCGGTGCTATTATTCTTAAGGCATTTACTACTTTTTCTATACCCTTAGGACCTACTATTGTAAGTGGCTCCTTTCGTTCCGCATTTCCCATTGTCAGCAACAATCCTGGAAGTCCACTGATATGATCCGCATGGAAATGCGTTATCAAGAGGGTGTCTATGGGTTTAAAACTCCACCCTTTGCTTTTTATAGCTATCTGGGTTCCCTCTCCACAGTCAATCAAGAGACTGCTTCCATTATATCTTGTCATTAATGCCGTAAGCCACCTTCTAGGTAACGGCATCATACCGCTGCATCCAAGCAAACATACATCAAGCATTTTTATTCTCCATATCTTTGTTATTTATCCGAATCTCTTCGACACATTATAAGAGCATCTTCCTTTGGAAAATCGTAATAATTCTTTCTTACGCCTTCCACTTTAAAACCTCTCTTCTCATATAAAACAATGGCGACTTTATTACTAGGTCTTACTTCTAAGGTAAATTCCCTAACAGATTTTTCTGTTTCATATTTCAAAACTGCATCCAAAAGTTTAGATGCAATTTTTTTACCTCTATATGCCCTACATACTGCAATATTTGCAATGTCGCCTTCCCCTGCACATATGTACATTCCCATATAGGCAATGATTTCTTTATTTTCTTCGTACACAAAAAAATCTGCCGAGCCACTTTTAAGGGCCGACAAAAGAGAGTTTGCCGACCAGGGAGATTGAAAACATTCCCTTTCAATCTCGCTTACTCTGTCGACATCATTTTCGTCCATTTTTCTAATACTATCTGTTATATATTCTGACATTTGGATTTTTCATTCTTTTCTCTTTCCGCCTGGGAAAGTCTGTAATACATTGGTGCAAACGCATCCGAATCCATCACCTTGCCTTCATCGTAGTAATCCCATGCCAAGCTTCCTACACAAGCAGCTCTCTGTCTGGCAAATGGTTGTCTGGCAAAGAAATGTTTTACATTTAACTCTTTATCTATCTCATCTTTAAATACCGGAATTCCATCACCTATAAAAACAACTTCTTCTCCAAGTTTATTTAACTCTAAAAGTAAGTCTTCTAAGGCCATGGCATTTGATGGCATTACTGCTTCAAGTGTTGTCTCCTTACATCTAAAAATTCCCGTATACACCTGATGTCTTCTGGCATCCATTATAGGACATATGAGTTTTTCAGTAAAATTCATATTATACGCTGTTGCTTCAAGAGTTGGTATGCTTATTATAGGAATATTCAAAGCTAAAGTTATTCCTTTTGCTGTTGCCGCTCCTATTCTCAATCCTGTAAAGGATCCTGGGCCATTGGTTACTGCTACTGCCTTTAAATTCTTTTTATCCAACCCTGTCATTTTAAATATTTCATCTATCATAGGTAACAGTGTCTGGGAGTGTGTCTTTTCTAAATTAGTTGTATATTCAGCTATTACTGTATCCCTGCTTACAATTGCTACCGTAGCTACCAATGAAGAACTATCTATCGCTAATATCAACGCCGCCACCTACTTTTTCTACTACAATTCTTCTGTAATCAAAATTTTCTGAGAGACTTCTGTGAAATTCCACTTTTATATAATTATCCGGAAGAAGTGATTTGATTTTTTCAGGCCACTCTATAAGGCAAACTCCCTGTCCATAGAAATATTCTCTATATCCCACATCATACATTTCATCCTCAGTTTCAACTCTATATACGTCAAAGTGGTACATAGGAAGTCTTCCTTCGTTATATTGATTCATTATTGTAAATGTTGGACTGCTAACTGGCGTTCTTATTCCAAGTCCTGCTGCAAATCCCTTTGCAAACACTGTCTTTCCCATACCTAATGCCCCAGAAAGTGTTACTACCTCTCCTGGTACAGCCTTCATTCCTAACTCTTTTCCAAGTTCAAAAGTTTCTTCAGAGGAATTTGTTTCGTATTCCATGATATCCATAGTTTCATCCTCACTTTCTTTTCTTATTTTTTCATTTTAAAATAATAGCACTTCGTATTATTTTCTAGAATATTCTTTAAAGTATCAAACTTATCTTCTATCTGTCTCTTTGGAATTATAAAGGACATTACCGGTGAAGTATATATAAGCAAAAGATTCTTTGTAGTCTTAACCCTTACTATATCGCTCCATTGAAGTTTTCCTTCTTCTTCACCAACTTTGATTGTTATTCCTTCTTCATTCATAACATAATCTGTAGCCTGACTAAAAGATTTTTTCTTTTGCCTCTTGGCTCTTAGGTAATATTCCATTGGTGATATTACCAAAAACAGAATAGGTATAAATATAATAACACCCCTTTGGACTCCACTTAATTTCCCCCAAAAAATTATAACACCTACTATACATGCTATGCTAAATAAAACTGTAAGCACACCTCTTAGGCATTTATAATTAAAATCCATCATAAATTCAAAGAGATCTTTTACCTCTACTTCACTATGTAAACTTATCTCTTTATCCTGACTCATAGTTATTTCCTCTTTCTAGTCCGTTACCTATGCTATTTTCCACACGCCAATTATATATATAAAAAGCGCAGGCATAAACCTGCGCTCATTATATCATATTTAATTTTCTTTATAAAGATTATTAATTCAGATAGCTTGAGAAATCCGAAAATGCTTTTTTATAAGCATGCTTAACGCCATCCTCAACTCCACCTTTGAAACCACATACATATGTACATGATGTTAAGAAGAAGAGAATTGCTACAACTGAAGTCAAGATACCTATTTTTGTACAAATATTAATTGTAGACATATCCTGTCCCTTTGAAATTGATAAAACGCCTGCAACACATCCCACAATAGCTAATACAAATCCTATTACTACCAATACAAATGTCCATCTTAATTCTATACCATCGTCGCCTACTTTAGGCAAAGCACATGTAAGAATTCCACAGAGGAATACAAGCAAAGCGCCTAGTGCACCGCATCCTAAAGATACGTATGATAAAATACTTTTAATTGAATCGTTCATTTTTTTCCTCCTTTACGACATTTCCTTAGTCAATGCTTTTGCTACTGAACAGCTGTGAGCACATACTGTTACCATTGGAATTATTGCCCATAAAATAGCTAAAACTCCTACTACAAGAGAAATGAGAGTAATTATAGATAACTTATCTCCCTTTTCATGAGAAAGGATTGTAAGTACAAGACCTACAATAGCTAATATAGCTGCAATTATACAACCGATACATGCAAGAGAAAGACTATATTTAATCGCCTCTTTTTCAATATCAATTTTACACTTTTCAGTTGCTGTTCTCGAACATGTTACTATTGAGAAAATAAATGCCAATATAAATGCTAATGAGTTGCATCCAAGACCGATATATCCCAACATTTTCTTGTTTGATTCCATACAATGTTTCCTCCTTCATTATTTAACTACAAAAGTAAATTTATTATAGCACAATTACATTTTCTTTACAACATTGTCACCGTTTTAATTCCTATTAATTCTTTCCATTATCTATGCATTTCGTATTTGATATTATTAAAAAGAATGCTAAAATATATACGGCATTTATATCCCTTACACAGGAATAAATATAGCTGAATAATTAAGAAAAGGAATGCTATTTTATGACATCAATAATTAACACACTTTCAAAAGAGCTGGGTATCAAACCTACTCAAACAGAAGCTGCTATTAAGCTTATCGATGAAGGTAACACCATTCCCTTCATTGCCAGATACAGAAAAGAGGTTACCGGTTCTTTAGACGATGAGATTCTTAGAAATCTTTATGAACGCCTCGTATATCTAAGAAATCTTGAAGAAAAGAAGGAAACCATTCTTAAAAGCATTGAAGAACAGGGTAAACTTACAGATGAATTAAGATCTGATATCGAGAAGGCCGAAACCATGGTTGCCCTTGATGATTTATATCTTCCATATAGGCCAAAGAAAAGAACAAGAGCTACTATTGCCAAAGAAAAAGGTCTAGAACCTCTTTCAAATATGATTCTTTTACAACAACCTCAAACTGATATTTACAAAGAAGCAAAAGCCTATGTAGATACAGAAAAGGAAGTGGATTCTGCTGCTACCGCTATAAGGTATGCCATGGATATTTTAGCAGAACTTATTTCCGAAAGCGCAGAATTACGAACTTGGATAAGAAAATATATATTTGATAACGGAGATGTTATTTGTTCTGCAAAGGATCCTGAGGCTGAATCTGTTTACGAAATGTATTATGAATATGCAGAAGCTGTTAAAAAAATCCCAGGCCACAGAATCCTAGCTATAAACAGAGGCGAAAAAGAAAAGTTCATCACCGTTAAAATTCAGGCTGACGAAGATCGTATACATGGCTATCTTGAGAAAAAGATTATCAGAGATACCAACAAGGATTGTACCGAGATTCTTAAGGAAATTATTAAAGACAGCTACAAACGTCTTATCTTCCCTTCAATTGAAAGGGATATTAGAAATGAGCTTACAGAAAAAGCTGAGGATGGCGCTATCTCAGTTTTTGGAAAAAATCTTTCACAATTACTTATGCAGCCACCTATTGCCAATCAGATTGTCCTCGGATGGGACCCTGGTTTTAGAACAGGTTGTAAAATTGCAGTTGTAGACGCTACAGGAAAAGTCCTTGATACCACAGTTGTATATCCAACTGCTCCACATAATAAAATTGATGAAACCAAGAAAAAGATTCATGAACTCATTGATAAACACGGTGTTACTCTCATTTCCCTTGGAAATGGTACTGCCTCAAGAGAATCCGAACAGGTTATTGTGGAAATAATCAAAGAATGTAAAACTAAGGTTTCTTATCTTATTACCAACGAAGCCGGAGCTTCTGTTTATTCTGCCAGCAAATTGGCAACAGAAGAATTTCCTAACTTTGATGTTGGACAAAGAAGTGCCACTTCCATGGCAAGACGTGTTCAAGATCCTTTGGCTGAGCTGGTTAAAATCGACCCTAAGTCCATTGGCGTCGGTCAGTACCAGCATGATATGAATCAGAAGAAACTTAGCGAATCTCTTTGCGGTGTAGTCGAAGATTGTGTTAATAAAGTAGGCGTTGATCTTAACACTGCTTCAGTAAGTCTACTAGAATATGTTTCAGGCATCTCAAAAGCAATTGCCAAAAACATAGTTACTTATAGAGATGAAAATGGTCTATTTAACACCAGACAGGAATTACTAAAAGTTCCAAAGCTTGGACCTAAAGCTTTTGAACAGTGTGCCGGTTTCCTTAGAATCAGAGATGGCAAGAATCCTCTTGATAATACCGGTGTTCATCCTGAAAGTTATAAAGCAGCAAATGCACTCTTAAAAAAGACCGGTCTTGATTTAACTACCGGTATAAATTCCGACTCTAGAGCTGCTCTTAAACTCCTTACCAAAGATACAAAGAAGCTTGCAGCAGAGTTAGAAATTGGAGAACCTACACTTAAGGACATTATCAAGGAGTTAGAAAAACCAGGACGAGATCCAAGAGACGAGATGCCTACACCAATTTTAAAATCTGACGTTTTAGAAATGTCTGATTTAAAACCAGGAATGATACTTAAAGGAACCGTAAGAAATATTATTGATTTTGGTGCTTTTATAGATATTGGAGTTCATCAAGATGGACTGGTACATATTTCTCAAATATCTGATAAATATATAAAACATCCTTTAGACGTTCTAAATGTAGGTGACATTGTAGACGTTGCCGTTATGAGCGTAGATGAGAAAAAAGGACGAATCGCCCTAACAATGAAAAATCTTGGAAACAAATAAATTAAACCCCGCCATTTGGCGGGGTTATCTTCATCTTTACGATAATTATTAATCCTGTACTCTAATTCTAGTAATGAATCCCTCAAGATTTTCTACCTTTGAATTGAAATCAGCTTCTGACATAGCATCTGTAATAAATGCATACTCACCGTCAACGCCAGCTTCAATTTTTTCAACCTGTCCAAAAATGTTCTGCACATCTGCAAGTTCTGTTGTTGCCTTAACTCTTACGAAGAATTTCTTAACTGACTCATTGAAATCTGTAAGTGAAAGTTTTTCTTCTGTCCATTCTACTTCAACATTATCATTTAAATGCTTGATTGCATCTACGATATCTGATACCACTGCACTGGCTGTAGGAAGTTTGCCTGCTCCACTTCCGTAGAACATAACTGGTCCTAATACATTTCCCTTAACCATAATAGCATTAAATACGTCGTTTACTGCGTAAAGTGGATGATTATTTCCAATCATAACTGGAGCTACATATGCATAATACTTGTCATCCTGTTTTACAGCACTTCCGAAAAGCTTAACTGATGTTCCAAGAATATTGGCATATTTAAAATCTGTATCTGTAATCTTTGTAATTCCTTCTGTATAAATATCTTCAAAGTCTACATGTTTACCATATGCAAGAGATGTTAAGATTGCAATTTTTCTACATGCATCAAATCCATCCACATCTGCAGAAGGATTTCTCTCAGCATAACCAAGATCCTGTGCCTCCTTAAGAACTGTATCAAAATCCAATCCCTCTTTACTCATTTTTGTAAGGATGTAATTAGTTGTACCATTTAAAATACCTGTGATTTCCATAACATCGTCTGCTGTAATAGATGTATTTAAAGGACGAATAATTGGAATTCCACCACCTACACTTGCCTCAAAGAAGAAATTTCTATTATGTTCTTTGGCTATCTTAATAAGTTCCGGACCATGCTTTGCCACCAATTCCTTATTAGAAGTACAAACACTCTTTCCTGCTTCAAGGGCACTTTTTACAAATGTATATGCAGGGTTTACTCCACCCATAACTTCTGCAACTACCTCTACTTCAGGATCGTTCAAAATATCATTATAGTCATGTGTAAGAATATCCATAACAGGATCTCCAGGAAATTCTCTTAAATCAAGAACATATTTAATATTAATCTCCTGACCTGATTTCTTGTTTACAATGTCCTTGTTAGTGTTGATAACATCAACCACTCCTGAACCTACTGTGCCATAACCTAAAACTGCAATGTTAATCATTTTGTTTACCTGTACCTTTCACATAATTACTTATTTTATTCACTTCCAAGCATATTTACACTGTAAATTCCCTGGCGTGACTTAATATCATCAATCATATCTGATATATCTTTTGCATCCGGACGAACTTCTATACTCATTGTAATAGTTGCTACTCCATTAATAGGAATAGCCTGATGAATTGTAAGTATATTCAAATTATACTCTGCGATTAATTTCAAAACCTTTGATAACAAACCTGGTTCATCATTCATCTGCATTACAAATGTCAACGTCCTGCCTCTGGCATTATCATGAAATAAAAATATATCGTCCTTATATTTATAAAAAGAACTTCTGCTTAGTCCCATGCGTTCTGTAGCTTCCTGAATTGATAGATTCACATCTGATTCTAAAAGTTTTTTTACCTCTACTACCTTTAATAGTACTTCTGGAACTGCCTTTTTTCGAAGGACATAATATTTGTTATCATCTTTCATGTTAACAATCCCCTTCTGTGCGTCACAGACACACAATTGTATTTCACTTGGAGAAGTCTAACATATTTTTAATGTTAAAGTCAAGAGATTGCCCAGGTTCTAATACCTATTTTTTCCCCATATATGAACGCTATAATAAAAAAATCAGGGATGAGGACTTACCTCACCCCTTATATTTTTAACTTTCATCTGCTTTTTTTCCTAATTTTAACCATCTTAAATATGCCCCAATAAATGGATCCAGATTACCATCTAAAACCGCATCAACATTTCCTGTCTCAAATCCGGTTCGCAAATCTTTAACCATTGTATAAGGCTGCATTACATAGGATCTTATCTGGCTTCCGAAATTAATCTCTCTTACTTCTCCACGAATATCCGCTGTCTTCTCAGCATTTTGCTGTTGCTTCAAAAGATACAACTTTGCCTTTAACATCTGCATAGCCTTGTCTTTATTCTGAAACTGAGATCTTTCATTTTGACATTGAACTACAATTCCTGTAGGCAAATGAGTGATTCTTATAGCTGATGATGTCTTGTTAATATGCTGTCCACCGGCACCACTACTTCTATAAGTATCAATCCTTAAATCGTCATCATTAATTTCTACATCCACATCCTCTTCAATATCCGGCATAACGTCACACGAAGAAAATGATGTCTGTCTCTTTCCCGCTGCATTAAATGGAGATATTCTTACAAGTCTGTGAACGCCATGTTCCGACTTAAGAAGTCCATAAGCATTTTCACCGTTAATCTGAAGTGTGATAGATTTTAAACCAGCTTCATCTCCGTCAAGGAAATCCAATACTTCAATTGAAAATCCCTTTCTTTCGGCGTATCTTTGATACATTCTTGAAAGCATCAAAGTCCAGTCCATAGCTTCTGTTCCACCAGCACCTGCGTGCAATGATAGAATTGCGCCATTTCTATCATACTCATCAGATAACAATGTTCCAATTCTCATCTCTTCAAACTTATCTTTAAATGCCTTCATAGCTTCTTCAACATCCGGGATAATCTCAGGATCATTTTCCTCGTCTCCCATCTCTATTAAAGCCTGAACATCTTCAAACTCTGTTTCAAGAGATTTATATCTATCAACCTTTGCCCTTAACTGATTAAGTTCAAGGGACGCTTTTTGAGATTTTTCAGCATCATCCCAAAATCCGGGTTCTTCCATATTTCTTTCTAGTTCTTCCATTCTTTGACTTATATTAGCTAAGTCAAAGTGAATCCCTCAAATCTTTAAGAGGTTCTTCATATTTAGCAAGATCAAATCTGTACTGATCTAACTCAACCACTTTTAATCACACCTTTCCTCTACCATGGCACAATTTATACTTCTTGCCACTTCCACATGGACATGGGTCATTTGGATAAATCTTCTTAGTTTCTCTCTTCTTTGGAGTTCTTGGGCCGCTATCATCTTTATTAGTTCCTGTTACTTTAGCTACCTGCTCTCTTTCAACTTTCTGTTCCACCTTAACATGCATAAGCATATTTATAGTATCTTCTTCGATACCATCTGTCATTTCCTGGAACATATCGAAAGCGTTCTGTGTATACTCTACCAATGGATCTTTCTGACCATATGCAGCAAGTCCGGCACTTTCTCTTAACTGCTCCATATCATCAATGTGATTCATCCATCTTCTATCAATAGCTCTAAGAAGAATTACTCTCTCTACTTCTCTTATCTGTTCTGGCTCCTGGAATTCAGCTTCCTTAGCTTCGTATGCCTTAACAGCTTTATCCTTTAACATCTGAAGAAGATCAGCCTTCTTAAATGTCTTCTGTTGCTCATCATTTAATGAAATTGGTTCAAAATTAAATATTGGCATAATTCTTTCATTTAAACCAACCATATCCCAATCTTCCGGTCTCTGCTCATCAGAAATGTATGAACCTACAACATTTTCTACAACATCTGTAAGCATGTTATAAATGGAATCTCTCATGTTATCTCCATTAAGAACTTCCATTCTTTCTTTGTAAATGATTTCTCTCTGCTGGTTTGCCACCTGATCATAATCTAAAAGATTACGACGAATTCCATAGTTGTTAGACTCTACTTTCTTTTGAGCCTTCTCTATGGTTCCTGATAACATCTTTGCAGATATCTGATCATTTTCGCTAATTCCCAAACGATGGAATGAACTCTTCATACTTTCCATCTTCTGTTCTGAACCAAACAATCTTAATAAATCATCTTCAAGGGAAAGGAAGAACTGTGATGAACCTGGATCTCCCTGACGTCCTGAACGTCCTCTTAACTGGTTATCAATACGTCTTGATTCGTGACGCTCTGTTCCAATAACCTTAAGACCGCCTGCTTCTCTTGCTGTATCATCAAGCTTAATATCAGTACCACGACCTGCCATGTTAGTTGCGATGGTAACCGCTCCTCTTTCACCGGCATGTGCTACGATTTCTGCTTCCTTCTCATGGAATTTGGCATTCAATACCTGATGTGGTATTCCTCTTTTTTTCAAAAGTGCACTAAGTTCTTCTGAAGCCTCAATTGTTATTGTACCAACAAGAACTGGTTGATCCTTTTTATGAGTCTCAACAATCTCATTTACAATAGCATTAAGTTTTCCTTTCTTAGTTGTATAAACAGCGTCTTCAAGATCAATTCTGGCAATTGGCTTATTTGTTGGTACCTCAACAACGTCCATTCCATAAATCTCTCTGAACTCCTGCTCCTCTGTAAGAGCAGTACCTGTCATACCTGCTTTTTTCGCATATTTATTAAAGAAGTTCTGGAATGTAATAGTTGCAAGTGTTCTGCTTTCTCTCTTAACTTTTACATGTTCCTTTGCTTCAATAGCCTGGTGAAGACCATCAGAATATCTTCTACCTGGCATTATTCTTCCTGTAAACTCATCTACAATAAGAACCTCATCATCTTTAACAACATAATCCTTATCCTTGGCCATTAAGTTGTGGGCACGTAAGGCAAGAATTATATTATGATTAATCTCAAGATTCTCCGGATCTGAAAGGTTCTCAATGTTGAAGAATCTTTCTACCTTCTTAATACCTTCTGCTGTAAGTGTTACAACTTTATCTTTCTCATCAACAACGAAATCTCCGTCTTCTTCCTGTCTTTCGTTCATGATGATTTCCATCTTTGTTAATTCATGAACATCGCTTCCTCGCTTTAACTGTCTAGCAAGAATATCGCATGCTTCATAAAGTTTTGTAGACTTTCCACTTTGTCCTGAAATAATAAGTGGAGTTCTAGCCTCATCAATAAGAATTGAGTCAACCTCATCCACAATGGCAAAGTTAAGACCTCTCTGAACAAGGTCCTTCTTATAAACCGCCATGTTATCTCTAAGGTAATCAAATCCTAATTCATTATTTGTAATGTATGTAATATCACAATTATAAGCTTCTCGTCGCTCATTGCTGTCCATACTGTTAAGAACACATCCTACAGAAAGTCCTAAAAATCTATGAACCTGTCCCATCCACTCAGCATCACGATGTGCAAGATAATCATTAACTGTTACTACATGTACTCCTTTTCCTTCAAGGGCATTTAAGTACGATGGTAACAAACATGTCTGTGTTTTACCTTCACCTGTTTTCATTTCTGCAATTCTTCCCTGGTGAAGAATAATTCCACCCATAATCTGACATTCATAATGTTCTGTACTAAGAACTCTTCTGGCTGCTTCTCTAACAACTGCATATGCCTCTGGTAAAATGTCATCTAATGTCTCACCCTTAGACAATCTGTCTTTAAATTCAGTTGTCTTATCCTTTAACTGTTCATCAGACAGTTCTACCATCTGAGCTCTATAAGACATTACCTTATCTACTATTGGCATGATTTTTTTAATTTCTCTGGCACTATGTGTACCAAAAACTTTTGTAATAAGTCCCATAACGACCTCCCTGGCTGAATTTAACCATAGCTTTTTTATTTTAACACCAATCATATTATTAGTAAAGTGAACAATATATGTTGTTATCCATATAAAAACACCTGAAGCATGTTACTTCAGGTGTCTGTTGTTAACTATTTAATTATATGTTCCAATTGCTATAATTAGCATTCTGGCTCGATAAGACCGTATGTGTTACTCTTTCTCTTGTAAACTACGTTAACTTCGTCTGTCTCAGAATTTCTAAATACATAGAAGTTATGTCCGAGAAGTTCCATCTGTACACATGCCTCTTCTGGATCCATCGGTTTGATTCCGAACTTTTTAGTTCTGATAATCTTAATTGTGTCATCCTCATCGTAGTCCTTATCAATATATTCAGCTTTAAAGTTTTCTCTAGCTTGATTTTTATCAATAATCTTATTCTTATACTTTTTAAGCTGTCTCTCTATTATCTCCTCAACAAGATCAATTGACACATACATGTCACTACTTACTTGTTCTGATCTGATAATGTTACCCTTAACTGGTATCGTAACTTCTATCTTCTGTCTTTCCTTCTCAACACTTAAAGTTACATGGACCTCTGTATCATCTGAAAAATACTTAGATAACTTTCCAATCTTTTCCTGGACTGCGTTTCTTAAACCCTCAGTAACGTCGATATTTCTTCCTGTGATAATAAACCTCATGATGTCATCTCCTTTTCCCATTATTAGAAACTATCAAATCAAACAGCCTCCTTCCCACTAGCTGTTTATAGAAAATATTATAACATATTAAGGGATTTTGTAAAGAAAATAGCCTTTTAAACCAACTTATTAACATGGTTTTTATACAAATTTCACAAAACATTTGTTCAGTAGACAATAATTATGGATTTATGTGGATAATGTGGACACTTTAGTGGGTAACTACCATTTTTTTTGCAAAATACATGCATTTTAAAGTGTTTTCAAAGAATTTTATCCACATTTTGTGCACTTTATGTGCAAAACTCATCCTACTATATTGCATAAAATAAAGTACTTTAAACTCTGTTTTCTCTATTTTGCACAAAAATGTCGTAAAAACAGCAAAACTTGAAGGTTAAAATCCAAAATTGCACAAAAAATAAACTTGACTTTTACAATCTACTTTTATGGTACAAAAGAACCTTAACCATTATACTCTCTACTTTTAGGGCATAAAAAAGCCCATCCAGTTTTCACCAGATGGGCTATATATTTACTTTATTAACCTACTAATCTTACTGCACATGCAGGTGTTCTATAGAATGCATTTGAAACAATGATTCCTGATGAAGGTGTACTAGCATGTACAATCTGTCCTCCACCTATATACAATGCAACGTGTCCGATTGTTGAGCCACCGTTTGTGTAGAATAATAAGTCTCCTGGCTGAAGTGTATTTGCATCTACTGCTACCTGAGTTCCGCAACCACTCTGTGCTCTTGAGCTATGTGGTAAGCTAATTCCAAAGTGTGCATATACACTCATTGTAAATCCAGAACAATCAGTTCCACCTGTAAGGCTTGATCCACCATATACATATGGGTTTCCAACGAACTGCATTGCATATGCAACTACTGCACTTCCTGTTCCACTTGTTACAACTGGAGCTTCTTCAACAGCTGCTTCAGTCTCTGGCTCTGTATAAGTAGCCTGTGTCTCAGGCTCATTATATGTTACCTCTGCCTGTGTCTCAGGCTCACTATATGTATTCTGAGCTGCTTCCTCTGCTTGGGCAGCTTCCTGTCTCTTAGCCTCTTCTGCTGCAGCTTCAGCTTCTTCCTGTTGCTTTCTGTATTCTTCAGCCTGTCTTTCAGCTTCTGCAGCTGCTTCAGCTATTCTCTCTTCTTCAGCAATCTTAGCCTGCTGTTCTTCTAATGTAAGTGCTGTATCGAAATCAACTGATACAGTAACGTAATCATCAGAAACCCAACCTCTAACATCTTCATCTATATTGAGATATACCCAACCGCTACCATATTCGATAACGTCGTATTTCTCACCTTCAGGAATCTGAGTGAGAATCTCACTTGTTTCATTCTGCTCTGTTCTTACATTTAATGTAGTAGTTGTTACTTTAGCATTAACGTAACCACATTCCATAGCTTTAGCTTTTGCTTCTTCTCCTGTTAAGAAGTACATCTTAGCAACATAACCTTCTACATTACCAGATTTTATCTTATACCAATCACCTTCTTCGCTTTCAATAGTTGCTGCACATTCATCATAGATAACACCAACTATCTCTGCATCTGTATTGGCTTCCTTTCGTACGTTTACAAAATTCTCTACGCTTGAAATTGCGATATCATCATAGATTGAATCATCGCCATCTGTATTTTTACTCTGTATCTTCTGTGTCTTCTGTTCGCTTGCTGCTACATTGACTTTAACAATTGCTTCAAGTTCTGTCTTCTTATCGGCAGCTGTTTCATAACTATCTAAAACTGTTGTGATTCCAGCTGATGGTATGGCTACCTTTTTTGCACTGGTAGACTGTGCTAATGTTGTTCCTGCTCCAAGAACTGTTGTTGCTAATAAAGAAGTAGCAACGATAACTGCATATCTCTTTCTCACGAGTGACATTCCTTTCTCTACATTATATTGCTTTGTTACTTATTCCCTTTATTTAAAATAATGAAACATATTTAACTAAATTTTACATAAATGTCATAAATGTTACAAAATTATTAAAATCTAAAATCCTTTTAAAATATACCAAAACGATATTTGTTTGTCAATAAAATATAACGAAATAGTTAAACATTTCCAATTTATGCTATAATTACAGAGTAAAATATAGACAATTTTTTAACATAGCGAGGACTTATATAATGAATAAATACATACTTATAACCGGTGCTTCCAGAGGCATCGGAAGAGCCATAGCAAAAACCTTTGCAAAAAACGGACATAATCTTGTCATTGTATCCCAAACCCACCTTAATGAATTAGAAGAAACCAAAACAATGTGTCAGGATTACCAGGTGGATGTTGTTGCAAAACAGTGTAATGTGGCTGATTTTCAAAGTATAACAGCTCTATATAATGAACTTCATAACTCAAACATCCTCATAACATCCGTAATAAACAATGCCGGCATTGATTATTTTGGACTTACTCAGGATATGGATGTTACACAATGGTCTAATATAATAGATACTAATCTTTCATCCATGTTTTACGTTTCCAAAACATTTCTTCCAGATATGCTGAGCAACCAGGCTGGTAGCATTATAAACATCTCCTCTGTTTGGGGAAATGTAGGCGCATCCTGCGAGGTTGCCTATTCCGCATCAAAAGGCGGTGTCAATTCATTTACCAAAGCTTTGGCCAAAGAATTAGCTCCAAGTCATATAGCTGTAAATGCATTGGCCTGTGGCGCCGTGGACACCCAGATGAATGCAAGACTTAATAAGGAAGAAATAAAAGCCTTAGAAGACGAAATTCCATATGGACGAATGGCCACAACCAAAGAAATCGCCGAAATAGCTTACAACCTTTATAAATGTCCATCATATCTTACCGGACAAATAATTACTGCAGATGGAGGCTGGACATAATCCAGCCTCCATTTATGATTTAGCATTAAAATTCTCCATAAGCTCATCGTTTTTCTGTTTTACAATAAGTTTAAATTCCCTTGAAGAAATCAGATTACATCCCTGACCTACAATAATAATCTGTTCAAGACCATCCGATGTAACAACAGTTACATTATGTTTCCTGCCATTTACATGGGCAAACTTTTCTATAAACTGATCTGCAGTTTCTGCCTCTTTTGTAAATACCACTTTAATATTATGGTAATCTATAACTTCCGTGGCATGATTCTTTACCCTATATGCATCAAAAATTGCCATAACCTTTTCATTGGTAATACCCTGATAATTGCTTAGAACATCCAAAAGTCTGTCTCTGGCAGCATCAATATTGTCTCTGGCCAATTCTTTTAAATCATCCCAGGCAAATATTACATTATAACCATCAACTAATAGATAATTCTCACGGTTTTCTGTTTTCTTAGGTTTTGATGAAGAATTATCAGAATAATCTCTAATCACCTTGGTCTTTTTAAACGGATTAGACTTTCCGCTTGCTTTCTTATTTGCACCTGTAGCCAAAGAAAGTATATTATCCACTTCACTTGTTCCAATCCACTCATCATGATAATTACTAGTAACAGTGTAAACCTTATTTTGAAGCGAATTACTACTTCCGTCTTCTAGAATCTCAATGTGCATGTAATCTCTGACTTCATCATAAGGTACATAATAACCTGCACCTGATTTACAAAATACTGACCCGGTAGGATTTTTTGTATCCGTTTCAGGATCATAGTTTTTCTTCTCTATAATTTCATCCTGATTGTGGCATTCATGGTATCCACCATAGTTACATACTATTTTCCCTTTTCCACTGGTAAAAGCCATAACATCCTTTTGATAATCTCTCATGGTATCCACCGGCCCCATCCCTTTGATGGTGACAAAATCTCCATCCATCTCTGGAGGTGAAATCTTTGCATACATTTTGTCCAAATCCGTCATAGCTCTTCCTGTCATGGCAGTTGGCACCGTTAATTCAAACTCATAATACGGTTCTAATAAAATGCTTTCCGTCATCATAAGTCCCTGTCTAACAGCTCTGTTACAGGCTTCTCTAAAATCACCACCCATAGTATGCTTTGGATGGGATTTTCCACCTATTAAAGTAATTTTTACATCAGTCAGTTCCCCACCAATTAGCACACCTCTGTGTTTTCTTTTACTTAAGCAGGAAATGCATGTAGCCTGATAATTCTTTGCCAAAATATCCGTGCTGCACTCATTCTCCACCACAATGCCGGCACCTCTCTCTAAAGGTGTTAATAAAACATGAGCCTCGGCATAGTGTCTTAATGGTTCAAAATGACCTACACCTTCCACTTCAGTCTTAATAGTCTCTTTATAGACTACATTACCCTTATCAAAATCAATATCTGCCCCAAATCGATTTGCCACTACGTTTTTAAGTATTTGAAGTTGAATTTCTCCCATAATCTGGACGTATATTTCTTTTAATTCTTCTATCCAATTAATATGAAGAGTTGGATTCTCTTCTTCCAAAATTCTTAGTTTCAAAAGAAGAACTGCCGGGTCTTCACCGGAATTAATTCTAACTCTGTAGCTAAGAACCGGTTCAAGCACTGGTTGTATAACCGATTCTTCTGCTCCTAATCCCTGTCCGGCAAAGGTTTCGTTTAGTCCTACCAATGTACATATGCATCCGGCACTTACACTAGGAACTGATTCGTATTTTTCTCCTGAATAAATGCGAATCTCATTAACCTTTTCCTCTCCAATCATTTCTTTCACTTTTAATGAGCCACCTGTGATTTTAACATGGGTAAGGCGCATATCCTTGGAATCTCTTGTAATTTTAAAAACCCTGGCAGAAAAATCTTTTGCATAAATCTTCTTATTCATATAGGTAGTTAAAGTATCCAAAAAATCTTCTATACCTTCTTCTTTAAGAGCACTTCCTTTGTGGCAAGGAAATATTTTTCTTTCAGATATAGCCTGTGTTATATCCTTTACATCCACATTTCCTTTTTCTAAATATTTTTCCATAACGGCTTCACTAGTTGCTGCCACTGCTTCATAGATTTCTTCAGAATTATCCTTAGAAAAATAAATACAGTCCGGACTCAGCTTTGTTTTTATTTGCTGCATCAGACTGTCTATATCTGCACCCTGTCTGTCCATTTTGTTAAAAAAGACAAAAGTGGGAACTCCATAGAGTTCTAGGAGTTTCCACAATGTTTCAGTATGGCTTTGCACTCCCTCAGTTCCACTGATAACTAGCACAGCTGCATCAATTACACCAAGACTTCTCTCCATTTCAGAAGAAAAGTCCACATGTCCCGGAGTGTCAATTATGGTGATATCTGTATCCTTCCAGGTTACATTTGCCTGACCCGAAAAAATTGTAATACCACGTTTTTTCTCTATTTCATTGTTGTCTAGATAAGAATCTCCCTTATCTACTCTTCCTAAATTGCTAATAACTTTACATTTATGAAGAATAGTTTCCGAAAGAGTTGTCTTACCTGCGTCAACATGAGCTAATATTCCTATTACCATATCTATCCGTCTTTGCTGTATAAATCCCAATATTATGCTTTAAAAACAATCTTCTGGAATTTCTTTTTACCCTTCTTAACTTTGATACCTTCAGTTAAAGTAGCTTCATCATAGGTTGTAGCAATGTCATCCACTTTTTCATCATTTACAGAAACTCCACCCTGTGTTACCAATCTTCTAGCCTCGCTCTTTGAAGCTGCAAGACCTGATTTCACAAGTATATCTAAGATAGCAATGCTTCCATCTGTAAGATCATTGGCTGTAAGTTCTGTGGTAGGCATGTTAGCATCATCGCCACCGCCTGCAAATAATGAAATAGCTGCTTTTTCAGCCTTTTTAGCTTCATCCTCTCCATGAACAAGTGTTGTAAGTTCATAGGCAAGAATCTTCTTAGCTTCATTTAATTTTTCACCTTCCCAGGAATCCATTTCGTTAACCTGATCCAATGGAAGGAATGTAAGCATTCTAATACATTTAAGAACATCTTTATCATCAATATTTCTCCAGTACTGGTAGAAATCATATGGAGAAGTCTTGTCTGGATCTAACCAAACTGCACCGCCTGCAGTCTTACCCATCTTTGTACCGTCATGTTTAAGAAGAAGAGTAATTGTCATTGCATAGGCATCCTTACCAAGTTTCTTTCTGATAAGATTAGTTCCTCCAAGCATGTTTGACCACTGATCATCTCCACCAAACTGCATATTGCATCCATATTCCTGGAATAATTTATAAAAATCGTAACTTTGCATAAGCATGTAAGAGAACTCTAAGAAAGAAAGACCATTAGCCATTCTATTTACATAAGCTCTTGCTCTAAGCATTTCATTTACAGAGAATTCAGAACCAATTTCTCTCATAAAATCTAAGAAATTAAGATCTCTTAACCAATCTGCATTGTTTACAATCTGAGCCTTTCCTGGACCAAATTCAATAAATCTGCTCATCTGCTTTTTGAAGCATTCTACGTTGTGATCGATGGTTTCAATTGTCATCATAGAACGCATATCTGTTCTTCCTGATGGATCACCAATCATAGCTGTTCCACCACCCACTAGGGCAATTGGTTTATTACCTGCCTGCTGAAGTCTCTTCATAAGACAAAGAGCCATAAAATGTCCTACATGTAAAGAATCTGCTGTAGGGTCAAAACCAATATAAAAAGTTGCTTTTCCGTTATTTACAATATCTCTAATCTCTTTTTCATCTGTCACCTGGGCAATCAAGCCTCTGGCCACAAGCTCTTCGTATATTTCCATAATAAAATTCCTTTCAAATGTACTAACTTTTATATTTTATATTATCATGTCAAAAATTAAAAGGGGTTATTCCTCTTTTCTTACTATATCCACCACATGAGAGCCTGCCCCAATCAAATCCGGTCTTTCACAAACACTCATCTGATAATTAATAAACCCCATAAATGTCTCATCATCCATGGAATTTAAAACAGGCCTCATATAATCAGAAGGACCATCAGGTGTAAATATTTTAATACGTTTTACCCCTGCTTCTTCATCCACCTTATCTATATCCTGGATTCTTACATAACTATACAAATCCTTTTCATCGGTGTTACACCTGAAATCCTCAGTGATTTTTCCATCTTTTATACTATCTTTAAAATGGTTATCTCTAAAACCATGAATAATAATAGCGTAATCATTCATGCAATATGCAACCATAATTACTCCATCTGGTTTTACTATACGTTTGGCCTCCTTTAATGCCTGTACCTTTTCTTCAAAAGAAATAAGATGGTACATAGGCCCAAACAGTATTACCAAATCATAATCATTATCCTTTAGTTTCTTTAACTTAAGAGCATTTCCCTGGAAAGCTTTTACCTTATAACTGTGTTTTTTTAGAATACCAAGGTTATATTTCACCAGCTCTACTGCCGTAACGTCATAACCCTCTTCGGCTAAAGGAATGCTGTACCTTCCAGTACCTGCACCTATATCGGCTATCCTAATATTGGATTTCTCAGATTCTTTTAAGGAATCTAAATATTCTTTAATGTATTTCATGGAAACGGTGTATTCCACAATTCCATGCCTTGATTTTAAACGTTTATCTTCGTTAAATTTATTATAATATTTTTCCAGCTCTGTCATATCTAATATTCCTTATTTCAGAGTTTTCCATTTATACTCACCCTTACCATTACTTTCACAAACAATTGTTCCGTTGCAAGTATAGTAACAGGTAATGTTATTTTCAGTCATTATATCTTTTAATTCCTGCTCAGTAGTGTCTTCTGTTTCACTGGTGCTGACTGCATATTTAGGAGCCACCAATTCAACAAAATCATCAACTTTTTTATTATATCCACCATGATGTGGAATCTTTAACACATCCGCCTTAAATGTAGCCTCATCATAGGTTAACAACTCTTTTAATCTGGCTTTTTCAGCATCTCCGGCGAAAAGGTATGTATCCTTATCATAATTCACTTTAGCCACTAAAGAATAATCATTTTCCTGTTCATAGTAGGTTTCCTTACAGGCAAATAAATCAATAGTTACTTTTCCTTCAGTTATGGTCTGATCTTCCTTTACGTAATTTATCTTATCCTGAAGTCCATACAATTCTACTTTTTCCATGAATTCTGCGTATTTATTTCCACTGTCTACATATTCCGGCATATAAATATTTTTCACTGTAAAATTGTGAATTATATCAGCTGCACCACCTACATGATCTTTGTCATAGTGAGAAAGTATTATTCCATCAATAGTTACCACATTATGGTCTCTTAAAAACTTCTCTACATCATCAGCTGTTTCTTCATATCCTGTATCTATAAGATAGTTTTTATTCTGAAATTGAAGTAATGCACAATCCCCTTTTCCTACATTAATGAAATATACCATCATACTGTTAGGATCAATTGTTTTCTTCTTATTTTCACAACCTGTAGCACTTACCACAAGTATCACAATAACTGCAAAAATCCATAATTGTTTTAATACCTTCTTTTTTTTCATACATTAATTCCTTTACGCATTTGTTTCTACTACAGATTCCTCTTTGGCATACAAAGCCTTAAGTATTATTGGTGTAAGGATTGAGCTAATTACTATAAGAAGAATAACAGATGTAAAGAATTTACTGTCTAATCCGTACTTAATACCTCTTTGAGCGACAATCAGTGCCACCTCTCCTCTAGTCATCATTCCAACACCTATCTTTAGACTGTCATTTAAATTATAGCCTTCTAATTTAGCTGTAATTCCACAGCCCACTACTTTACATAACAATCCTACAATTACAAAACATATTGAAAACAAAAGAATTGTCATGTCTAATTTTTTCAAATCTGTTTGAAGACCAATACTTGTAAAGAATACTGGTCCAAATATCATATATGAATTGATATCCATTTTCCTCTCAATATAATCTGAATCTCTAAGTGAACTTAAGATTACACCTGCACAGAAGGCTCCAGTGATATCTGCTACTCCAAAATATTTATCAGCTATATATGAAAGAGAAAATGCTAAAAACAATCCCAGTATTGGAATTCTTCTTGTCTTTGGATACCTTTCATCTATTATCTCCATAAGTCTAAAACACAAATATCCAAGTATCAATACCAATACGAAAAATAATATTGTTTTAAATGCCACCATTCCAATGCTGGTATTAGAACTCTTAGTACTAATAACTGCTGTAAGTACTATGATTCCTATGACATCGTCTATAATAGCTGCACTCATAATAGTTGTACCCACTTCCGTGGAAATCTTTCCTAACTCTTTAAGGGCCTGAACTGTAATTGATACTGAAGTTGCCGTTAAAATACATCCAATAAATAATGCGATTGTAAAATGTTCTGAACCAGGCTTAGAAAATCCATAGAAATATGAATATAGTAAAAATCCACCAATAAACGGTACTGCAACACCGACACAAGCCAAAATAGTTGCTTTAATTCCGGATTTTTTCAGCTGGTTAATATTTGTATCGAGACCCGCGGAAAACATAAGAAGTATTACACCGATTTCGGCCATTCCAGCTATAAAGTCTCCTTTTTGAACAAAGTTAAAAACACTAGGACCAATTAATAATCCTGCTATGATTTCACCTGCTACCTCTGGAGCCTTTATCTTTCTTGCACACAAGCCAAAAAACTTGGAGAAAATAATTATTACTGCCAAACTTCTTATAATTTCTAACGTATCCATTTTATCGCCTTCCTGTTTTATTCTGTTCTAAGTGCTACCACTGGATCCTTCTTTGCCGCACTTCTTGAAGGAATAATTCCTGCAATAAGTGTAAGGAACATACTTATAAGTACCAATACAACGCCCACTACAAATGGAAGTGAAGCACTTAATTCATTAATATCTGTTAAATGATGTATTATCATGTTAATTGGTATACATAACAATACCGTTATAAGAACACCCATAAGACCTGAGGTGAATCCTATAAGAACTGTTTCTGCATTAAACATGTTAGAAACATTTTTCTTAGAAGCACCAATAGCTCTAAGAATACCGATTTCCTTAGTTCTCTCCTGAACTGAAATTAAAGTGATAACTCCAATCATAATCGAAGAAACTATAAGAGAAATACTTACAAATGCTATAAGAACATATGTAATAGCATTTATAATTGTTGTTATAGAACTCATCATAAGTCCTATATAATCTGTATATTTAATCTGATCATCATCTTTCTTACCCTTGTTATAATCAGCAATAACTCCCTCTATTACATCCTTGTCTTCGAAAGATGCTGCAAATAGATTAATCATAGATGGTGAATCCAACTGAACATATCCCATTTTATTTAAATTGTCATCATAAGATGATGATGAGAATTCTATAACCTGATCATAATATGAAGCCAACTGTGCCTCAGAAGTCTCATTTAGAAGCGTATCTAAGGCTGCAAGCGATGCCTCTGGTGTCATCTGTTCCATACCTGCCATAACCTGAGCCGCATACTGTTGCTTAATCTGTTCTGTAACAGCCTGAGTATAATACTCTGTAATCTGTTCATCTGTCATAGAAGCAAGGTACTGCTCTACCTGTGTAGCATCCATATTCATCTGCTGTGTAAATGCCTGAGTTAATGTCTGTTTCATAATATCCACAGTAACTCCTGTCATTGAAGCATCTAACATAGCCTGAAGTTCTTCATCTTTAGGGATGCTGACAATCTTAGTATACATCATAATTTTCTCTGTATCTGTAAGAGAATTAATATATGTTTTTAAAGCCTGAGCTTTGTCTGCATCTGTCTGTTCTGTAGTAGCCTTAAATGGAAGTCCTGTTATAACATCCTTCTCTGGATTATCCAACTGTGCCTGTATAACTTCTGAATCTCCATTTTTTTCTATAATAAATTCTGTAAGGCCTTTTGTATAGGCAATAGCACCTGTTAACATTGCAGATGTTGCATCTTCACTTGGTTTGATAATACCTGTAACTTTTAAGTTAATGCCATTGTCATATAAATAAGATAAACCAGTTTCATTTTCTCTCATATCTGTATAGAGGCCTGTTAGTTCATCATAAGAATAACAATCTGAATTAAATACAACTCTGTAATCTCTGCTACAAATCTCCTGATAAGTCCATGACTGTTTTCCATCATTCTCTATACTTGTAGCATTCATAGCCGCATTCATAATCTTTGCCATATCTGTCTCTGATTCAAGACCCAAAGAATACAGTGCCATATCATTTAATTCGTTATTCTCATCAACTACAAGAACAACCTCGTTATATTCCTTAGGCCACTCTCCATAGATTACGTCATACTGTTTCTTTATTAATGGATTGATAACCTCTCCGTCTTCTCCTGAAAGCATCTCCTGCCATAATGGAGTTGAACTTGTGCCCATGCTCATCATACCGCTTGATGAATATGACGACATAGTAGACATATCCACTCCCATATATTCAGAAATAAGATTATTCATAACCTCATCTGCATCAGAACGAATTATTTCTCCATCCACATTTTTTGTATATACAAGAGGTTTTAAATTGTACGAATACTGGATTCCATTTGTTGCTTTTGAAAGCTTAGAATCCTTATCTTCTAGTTCCTTATCAAGATATGATTTGAAACTCTTAAGATCATTTTCTTTCTGATTACTTGTGGCAAATGCATTTATAATTTCGTACACTGAAGATCTCTTATATACCGCATCGTCTTCGTGATTCCTTTTTCCATTATTTATATTCATAAATGTTTTCATTAATGAAGATAAATCTGTGTGATTCTGTTCTATTGTCAATGGATATGATGAAAGAGTATCTTCCTGAACTTCATTAATATATCCTGAAAATCCATTAGATATGGCATAAATAAGGGCAATTCCTATAATACCAATTGACCCTGCAAAAGAAGTTAAAATTGTTCTTCCTTTCTTTGTAAATAAGTTCTTAAAAGAGAGTCCAAAGGATGTTGCAAAGGACATTGAAGGTTTCTTCTCCTTCTTTTTCTTTGAGTTTCTCTCTTCTATTGCCTTATTATCAGCCGCTGTTTCAACTTTTACCTCTTCATCTGTTAAAGGCATTGAATCATCTGTGATTTTACCGTCCAACATGCGAACAATTCTTGTGGAATACTTATTTGCCAAATCCGGATTGTGGGTTACCATAATAACCAGACGGTCCTCTGAAACCTTCTTTAATATATCCATAACCTGAACACTTGTCTCAGTATCAAGGGCACCTGTTGGTTCATCAGCAAGAATTATATCCGGGTCATTTACCAAGGCTCTGGCAATAGCAACTCTTTGCATCTGACCACCAGATAACTCACTTGGTCTCTTTTTAATCTGATCTCCTAATCCTACATCTTCTAAAGCTTTTATAGCTCTTGCTTTTCTCTCTGCCTTCTTAACACCAGAAAGGGTAAGGGCAAGCTCTACATTTTGTAAAACTGACTGGTGAGGAATAAGATTATAACTTTGAAATACAAATCCTATAGAATGATTTCTATATGCATCCCAATCTCTGTCTTTAAAATCCTTTGTGGATCTTCCGTTGATTACAAGGTCTCCTTCTGTATAATGATCAAGTCCACCAATGATATTTAACATTGTTGTCTTTCCACAGCCAGAAGGTCCTAAAATAGAAACCAACTCAGATTTTCTGAACTTAAGAGATATACCTTTTAGAGCGTGAACGGTATTTTCTCCAGCAAGATAGTCTTTTTTAATCTCTTTTAACTCTAGCATAAGTTTTCTCCATACTTCCTTATAATTTGCAAACACTCAAGCTACCTGTTATGGTTACCTAAAACTCTTTACCCAATTCACCAGTGAATCGTGATAAACATTTTCCATAACTGTTCGTTTCATTTCATCTGTAACCTCTCCATTATTCCTCATTTTTCCAATTATGCATGCCTGAAGTTCCTCAACTGTCATTTCTTCATATGGTACATTTCTAACCTTTTTAGGCAATGTCGAAGTATCTTTTTTCTCCTCTTTTACCTTTTTCTTAGCCTGTTTTTCTACTTCTTTTAAAACTTTAGAATAATCTACAGGCTTATACTCTCCCATAACATCATTAAGAGGCAGGTAAATATCCCCTCCGCAAGCCTTCACATTTACGGTAATATTTCCACCTTCTGCATAAATACGCTCTCCCGATAAAGCTCCTACGTATTCTTCAACTGAATTAGATGGAAGTGTCATCATACAATCGTTATCATCATTGTTAACAACCACTATAACATTCTCTCCGTTTACATTTCTAGAAAATGCGTACTGTCTGTTGGTTAACTGTAACTGTGTATAACCACCATATGATAGAGCTGGCGATTTTGCTCTAATTTTTCCTAGAGCAGCAATCACCTTTGTCAACGGGTTCTTGTCTGTAGCATCTTTATAATCCTTAAGATTTAACTGTGGTCTCAAAGATGCATCAGATCCATTTTCTTTATTTCCCTCTATGCCAAATTCCGAACCATAGTAAATGGATGGAATACCTGGCAATGTATATAATAAAATGTGTACAGGAATCATATGAGCTTTATTTGAAAGCTTTGAATAAATCCTTGCCACATCATGATTATCCACAAAATTATACAACCTCAGTCCTAACGGATTGCCTCCTGCCATATCATATAACCTATTAACAGTATGTGCAATCTCAAAATAGTTGTGTTCGTTATGTCCTGAGTACAAAGCTTTGTGTAGTGTGTAATTAGTAACTGCATGTAATGTATCATTATTGGCCCATCTAGTATAATCACCATGGATAACTTCTCCCATAAGGTAGAAATCTTCCTTCACTACATTTGCCAATCCCCTTATGGACTTCATATAATCAAAATCCATAACGTCTGCAGCATCTAATCTGATTCCGTCTACATCAAATTCACTTACCCAAAATCTTATTACATCTAAAATGTAATTTATAACCTCTGGATTTCTTTGATTAAGTTTTACCAAAAGATTGTGTCCGCCCCAGTTTTCATATGAAAACCCGTCATTATATTCATTATTTCCCCAGAAGTTTATGTTACAAAACCATCCTGTGTATCTGGAATTCTCCCGGTTTTGTTTGACATCCTGGAAAGCAAAGAAATCTCTTCCAACGTGATTAAACACTCCATCAAATATTACTTTTATATCTTCCTTGTGACAATCTTTAACAAATTTTTTCAAATCTTCGTTGTCTCCAAGTCTGGAATCCAAAAGCTTATAATCCGTTGTATCATATCCATGAGAACCTGATTGAAATAACGGTCCTATGTAAATAGCATTACATCCAATCTCTTTTATATGTTTTATCCAAGGTGTTAGTTCCTTGATTCTATTTACAGGTTCACTGTAATCGTTGTTCTGTGGCGCACCTGTCAATCCCAATGGATAAATGTGATAAAATCTGGCTTCATCATACCATGCCATATCCATACCTTCTTTCCAAATGTACAAAATAAAAATAGAAGATACCCCAAATGTGCTTCAGGGTATCTCCTTATAAGCTTATTTATAATCTAAAATTATAACTGTGGTCCTGCTGAAACTAAAGCCTTACCAGCTTCATTTGTCTCATATTTCTTGAAGTTCTTAGCAAATCTTTCTGCAAGATCCTTTGCTTTTGCTTCCCACTCAGCAGCATCTGCATATGTGTCTCTTGGATCAAGAATTCCTGTATCAACTCCTGGAAGCTCTGTTGGAACTACGAAATTGAAATATGGAATTGTCTTTGTTGGAGCTTTAAGAACATCTCCATTAAGGATAGCATCGATGATTCCTCTTGTATCCTGGATTGAGATTCTCTTTCCTGTTCCATTCCATCCTGTATTAACAAGATAAGCCTTTGCTCCGCTCTTCTCCATCTTCTTAACAAGTTCTTCAGCATATTTTGTAGGATGTAACTCAAGGAATGCCTGTCCGAAGCATGCTGAGAATGTAGGTGTTGGCTCTGTAATTCCTCTTTCTGTACCAGCAAGTTTTGCTGTAAATCCAGATAAGAAGTAATATTTTGTCTGCTCTGCATCAAGAATTGATACTGGAGGAAGTACTCCGAAAGCATCTGCTGAAAGGAAGATTACATTTTCAGCTGCAGGTCCGTTTGATACACCATTAACGTTTGCTGCAATTCCCTTAATATGATCAATTGGATAAGATACACGAGTATTCTCTGTAACTGACTTATCTGCAAAATCAATCTTTCCAGCATCATCTACTGTTACGTTCTCAAGAAGAGCATCTCTTCTGATTGCATTGTAGATGTCTGGCTCTGCTTCTGCATCAAGGTTAATAACCTTAGCATAGCAACCACCTTCGAGGTTGAATACACCGTTATCATCCCAACCATGCTCATCATCACCAATGAGTAATCTCTTAGGATCTGTAGAAAGTGTAGTCTTACCTGTTCCTGAAAGTCCAAAGAAGATAGCTGTGTGCTTTCCGTCCATATCTGTGTTAGCTGAGCAATGCATTGAAGCCATTCCCTGAAGTGGAAGGAAGTAGTTCATCATTGAGAACATACCTTTTTTCATCTCTCCACCATACCATGTGTTAAGAATAACCTGCTCTTTGCTTGTAATGTTGAATGCTACACATGTCTCTGAGTTAATTCCTAACTCTTTGTAGTTATCAACTGCTGCCTTAGAAGCTGTATATACAACGAAGTCTGGCTTGAAGTTAGCCTTTTCTTCTTCTGTTGGTTTAATGAACATATTTGTTACGAAATGTGCCTGCCAAGCAACTTCCATAATGAAACGAACTGCCATACGAGAATCAGCATTTGCTCCACAGAATGCATCTACTACGTAAAGTTTCTTTCCAGAAAGCTCTTTCTTTGCAAGTTCTTTAACAACTTCCCACTGTTCCTGTGTCATTGGATGGTTGTCATTTGGATACTCCTCAGTTGTCCACCAAACTGTATCCTTTGAATTCTCATCTACTACGATATATTTATCTTTAGGAGAACGTCCTGTGAATATACCTGTCATAACGTTAACTGCGTCAAGTTCTGTAACCTGTCCTACGTCATAACCCTCAAGACCTTCTTTTGTCTCTTCTGCGAAAATTGTCTCGTATGAAGGATTATAGATGATCTCAGCAACATCATTAATACCATACTGTGTTAAATCTAACTCTGCCATTTGTTTTACCTCATTCCTTTGTTTTTTTTACTATGCAAATGATACATAGTGTGAATTTTTTATATAGAAATCCACTATTAAATTAATCCAAATATAAGTATACATAAAAGATAGAAAAAATCAATATTGACTGCTGTGAAAAAATTCACAAAGATTATTGAACTTTCTGTGAATTATCCATTAAAATCACAAATTTACTTATTTCCAATTTCTTATTGATTATTAATTCTCATGTTTTAACAGTTTTTTGTAACTACTGTCTATGGCAAATGCCCCTAAGGGCGCCGTCACCACAATTGCCAAAACTGCAACACTTAAAACCATATCCCCACAGGCAAATCCCATTGCCAATGGCATTCCGCCAATTGCCGCCTGAACTGTGGCCTTTGGAGTGTACGCCATCATGGTAAATAATCTCTCTTTTTTGTTTAACTTTGTTCCCATCAGGCATATAAATACCCCTGCCATTCTAAATACCAATGCTAAGAATATTGCAGCAAGTGCTACGATTCCAACCTTTCCAAGATATTTTATATTTACACAACATCCAACCAGTACAAATAAGAATACTTCTGCAACAACCCACATTTTTCCAAACTTCAAAGATATTCTTTTGGCTACATTTTCTCTGTATCTGCTTAGACTGATTCCTATAAACATTATGGCAATTAAAGATGCAAAGGTTATAGGTGTTTTCATGTTATCTTCTAGTACAACTAAGAAAAATGATATTGATAGTATTACGCTTACCTTTACAGTATCTCTCATATGTACTTTTTCAAAATATTTTGCCAGTAAATATCCTATTCCATAACCTATTGCCATCCCAAGTATTATTGAAATCGGTATATTTATAAAATTAATCACCGATACTCCCTCACCCTTCATCATTCCTGTAAATGTGGTGAATAATACGATTACATAAACATCATCTACTGACGCCCCTGCTAATATTAGCTGAGGAATTCCTTCCTTAGTTCCATATTTTTCATCCATAAGTTTCACCATTCTTGGCACTACAACCGCCGGTGAAACCGCTGCAAGAACCGAGCCCATTATTGCTGACTCCAAAAGTGTAAGTCCTAGCAACTTTGGTCCTATAAGCAACATCCCTATTAATTCAAAGCTGGCAGGTACAAAACACATCAAAAATGCGCTTCTTCCAATCTTCTTTAGCCCTGACACATCAAGACCAAGACCTGCTCTGGTTAATATTATTATTAGTGCAATTTTTCTTAATTCTGAGGATATATTTAGAATAGATACATCAACCACATCTAGGACGTATGGACCTAGAATAATTCCCGTAGCTAACATACCTATAAGACTTGGTAATTTTATCTTTTTACATACCCATCCCAGGAACATTCCCAGACTTAGTATCAAAGCAATACTTAACAGCATTTTTGCATCTCCTTGTTATGCCTCATTAGGCAAAGCTATAGCCGGTTTCCCCACCTAAGCTATTAAAATCAATTTCCTATTTTATCACAATAAAACACAAAAGTCACAGTCCCTGTGGACTGTGACTTCATGACTTATATTTTTTTGAGAGAGGAGAATGAAGGAGGAATCATATAAAATGCCTATTCTTTTGATATGCTTCCTTCTACTGATTTCATATTAACATACCACCTATGACAAATTAATGACACCATCACATATTTTTCAATTTAAAATTATTGTCATGTATACTTTTTAAATGCTATAATTATTTTGTAATGAGAGAAGGAGATATTATTATGTCTAAATATTATGTTTTATATCACAGACTTGATCGCAACGATTCAAGCAGATCAAAGGCTGACGGGGTTTCTAAGTTCCTACCAAACGATGAACTTATTTTCAAAGATGTACTCGAAATAAATGATTATCAATCATTTTTTGACAACCTTGAGGATGAGGACGGCATTATTGTCACTGGTGGCGATGGTAGCCTACATAAGTTCATCAATAGAACAAATGGCATTAATCACAATCATCATATTTATTACTTTCCAACAGGAACGGGAAATGATTTTTACAAAGACATAGGCGGCAAGAAAAACCAAGGTCCTGTGGTTATCGATCAATACCTTAGGTTTTTACCTACTGTAACCGTCAATGGAAAATCTTACAAATATATAAATAACGTATCCTTTGGTATTGATGGATATTGTACTGCAGCAGCAGATGACCTTCGTGCTAAAGGTAAAAAAGTCAATTACACAACTATTGCTCTTGATGGACTTTTGGCAAAATATAAACCATGCGATGCCATAATAGAAATTGACGGAGTTAAACAGCACTATAAAAAAGTATGGTTAGCTTCAACAATGAACGGACGTTACCTGGGTGGTGGAATGATGGCAGCCCCGGGACAAAACAGATTAAACAAGGCGCACTTCCAATCAGTGCTTTTATACTATAACAAAGGGCGTTTACACAGCTTGCTCAACTTTCCAAAAATATTCAAAGGAAAACATGTAGGAAAACCAAGTCTGGCTCAATTACTTCCTGGCAGAAGTATCCACGTAACCTTTAGCGAACCAAGAGCTATACAGATAGATGGCGAAACCATTAGAGATGTAACGGAATACACCGTAAGAGTCTGAATTTTCATAACTAAAAAGGCGATGACATATGCCATCGCCCTTTATTATTTATTATATTTTGTAATTATTGCTATTGCACATGGAATCTTGCCTTCAATCAGCTGAAATTCTATATCTTTATATCCCAATTCATAGAAATACTCCTGGTATGATTCATACGTAAAATATTTTTGGAATCCCACACCCATTTTATCCAATGCTACGGATATTTTACTTGGCTTGGCATCTTCATTTACGGAATCTATGTATGTTGGTATTATTATTTTTCCACCAACCTTACATACTCTGACAAGTTCGCTAATAGCTTCTTCTGCGTCATCATCCTCTAGTAAATGTATAACATTTCCTGCAACCACCTTGTCAAAAAAATTATCATGACAATTTAGATAAGTTATCTCTGCTCTTTTAAATCTAACATTATCCAAGGTTTTGCATTTTTCCTTGGCCACGTCTAACATTTTTCTAGAAATATCTGTAGCCATAAGCTTGTGACATTTTATACCAATATAAGTTGTAATTATTCCTGTTCCACATGCGCATTCTAATACATCATCGCTGTGATTAATGTAACTTGTAACCGTCAAACACATTTTCTTATTTACATCAGCATTTACCCTATCTTCAAATTTGTCATATACATTTGCTACTCTGTCCCAAAACATTATTCCACCTCTTTCCCTATTTCAAAACCTTTATCCTTCAAAAGGAAATTTATACTGTGTTAATCCGCATTCATCCCTAAGTGCTATTAATTCCTTCTGAATTGATTCACCAACAGGCACGCCCTTATCTTTTCTATCAAGCCATGCCAGATATTCCTTTTCACCGGCAGTATAAATTCTCTCTTCTCCCGGTGCTTTATTAGATGCTCTCAACCCTCTACATATATCTCCTGCTGTTTTCTTAAATGTATCCAATCCCATGAAAAATTCTGGATTAATAACAAAAAAGAAATGTCCAAGATGATACATTTGTGGTTTTCCATCTTCGCCGACTCCGCTTAAAGCCTTTAAAAATTGTCCTCCGGAAAGAGCTGCCGATAAGATTTCCACAACGGTTGTAAAACCATATCCCTTGTATCCGGCTGTTTCTTCTCCCATTCCCCCAAGAGGAAGAAGTGCCGCATTACCAGCTCTCATTTCCTTTAAAATGGTAGCTGAATCTGTTATCGTCTCACCATCTTTATTAATAACACAACCTTTAGGTGTTTGTTTTCCAGATCTCTCATAGAATTCGATTTTACCATTTTGAATAATACATGTAGCACAATCCAAATTAAAATCAAACTCTTCATCCGTTGGCATTGTAAATGTAAGCGGATTAGTTCCCATCATTGGCTCCACGCCAAATGTTGGAGCAACTGACGGTCTGGCATTCGTTCCACAAACCCCAATCATTCCTGCCTTTGCTGCCATCGTTGTCCAATAGCCTGCAATTCCAAAATGCGTGGAATTACAAATACTTCCACCTGCCATTCCGTATTTTTTTGCTTTTTCAATAAGCATTTCCATCATCTTATGGCTGGCTACCATACCCATTCCGTCATGAGCATCCATAACAACTGTAGTTGGCGTATCCTTTATAATCTCAATATTTGTCTTAGGAAGCAAAGTTCCTTTTTTAATTCTGTCCAAATAAATAGGTTTGAATCTATTACATCCATGACTTTCAATTCCTCTTCTATCACTTTCAAGAAGAACATCCGCACAAATCATAGCGTCTTCTCTGGGAACTCCATATTTTTCAAAAACATCCACCATGAAATTATTCATCAAATCCCATTCCACAAACGGTCTAGTCTCTACCATACAAACCTGCCACTCAAAATGTGTTTAAATATACTCAAACACATCGAGAAATTGAAGTCCTCGCGGATACTTCTTACTGCTTCAAAGTGTATGCTTTGGTGGTTACAAATAACGCACTACTCACAAGTTCTTGTACACTCCACAGTCGTAAATTCCCGAAAAT
>OMZA01000010.1 GCA_900315425.1 uncultured Eubacteriales bacterium | reverse complement strand
TTTCCAATGAGAATCACCTCCATGGAAATGATATCACATCAGTATGGATTGTACATTTTTATTTTCCATTAAATGTACATTCTTATAGTATCATTTACACAGGTAATAAAAGATGATGTTTTCCACCTTGGAACATTTGGAAATATGAAAAAAAATAAATTCGAATTTAATTGCGACGGGGAGAATTATGTAATTTGGACATGGAAAGGAGATTATCTTAATCTTGGCAGTGGTGCAGAAATAGGGATTTATACTAATGTACATACAATATGAATTCCTAAAACTTCACTTAAGATTGATCAATGGGAACCAAATGAACCTCAATGGTGGATTAAAGGTTTTAATCCGGATTTCAATAATCCAAATGTAAATGATATAATATCTATTGGAGTTATTGATTTTGAAGATAATAGACAAATGTATTATGCATTAAAGAATAAAGCAAGCGAAATAAATACAAATGATTGCTTAATTTTTGACGAAGATGGGCATACAGTTTGGATGATGTGGAGGTAATAATGAAGAAAACAATTTTGATATCTATGGCTTTGTTAATTTCACTATTATCATTACTATGTACGGGATGTACTTCTGCTAAATTAGCAAAAAGTCAAATAGCAAATCAAAAAACTACAAAAAAACATGAGTCTATAGATGTATTCTGTAAGAAATATTCACAATATGTTTCGCGGGCAATACTTCCATCTCAAAAGGATGTCGGAAAGGACAATAATCTGAATCTAAAGCCGATATATATGCTTCCATTCATTATGGAAGAATTATAACATATATAGTTGTACATGAATTGAAAATTCAGTAGTAAGGAAAATCGAAAGATAATTAATAAGGAGAAGATATGTCAGAAATCAGAGATTTAAAACCTGATATAAATGAAATGGGATGGCTTGAGGGGACATTTGATTCGAGGTCGCTCTTTCAGGGAGAAATGAATATTACTATTTTTGATGATTCGGATGAATCAAGGGAATATGCTGAGAAATGTATTGAACATTATAATAATCTTAATACGAATCAGAAAGTGCTTGATGAAATTCAGCAGAAACTCTCAGCGTTTATGTTCTATATGTATGATGAGTGGAAAGCTATGGAAATATATGACGATATAGTGACTGATACAGAAAAGACTATTGAAGTGTATAAGTCCGGGAAACAGCTTTTAAGCTGTCTGTCGCATCCCAGATTATATGTTGAATTACCTGAAGAGGAGGATGCTGCCACTGAAATAGGCTACTGTATAGAAACAGAGTGTCCCTGGGAGCCGGAACACCAGTGTTCTATTATAATAAGGGGAGACGAACTGAGATATGTTGGACCATCAGAGGGTAATACTCCATGGGATGATGAGGAGGAGTATTACTGTATCTGGAATGATAAGGATAATGGAAAATAGTGAAAAAATAGTGAAAATTTAATGGGATTTTCAAGGGTGTTCTGCTATAATATCATCGAGGTGAATTAAGATGATTAAAGTGGTTCTTACAAATGAGATTTTAAAATATATAACCGAAATAGATAAAAACAGATACAAGGTTTCTTCCGTAAAACTACCAAGGTCTGTATCAAGCAGACTGCGGAAGAATTCAAAGAAAAAGAGTTCATATGCGTCAAATAAGATAGAAGGTAATCCCCTCTCTGAAAAGCAGGTTGATGAAGTAATAGAGCGGGATGAAAGAAAGCATTTCTTAAAGCCGGAACAGGAAGTGCGAAATTATTTTCTTGCATTGAATTATCTGGAAGAAAAGGTAAAAGAGAAAGAGTGTTTTTCTAAAAAACTGATATTGGATGTCCAGAAATACGTTGAAAAGGGAGCATCTAAGGAAAAAATCGGACTAAGAGGAGCTATGCCTCCCGGAGTATTGTTTGCCGTTTATGATTCTCAGACCGGGAATCCTGATTATATTCCCCCAGAATACCTTGATATACCGAAGCTGCTTGATGAATTAGTCGAGTATGTAAATACTACTGATGATCACCCGTTAATAGTCGCAGCGGTCGTACATTATCAGTTGGTTACGATACATCCGTTTGAAGACGGAAATGGTCGAACTGCACGTTTGCTTTCAGGATATATTTTGGATATCAATGGATATGGATTTAATGGCATCGGTTCATTGGAAGAATACTTTGCATATGACATTAATGAGTATTATGAATCGATACAGATGGGTTTGCCGGTGCTTTATTACTCCGGAAGAAACAATCCGCCTCATCCGGAAGTATGGGTTAATTATTTTCTGAGGATGGTGCTGTTGTATTCCAATAAGATTTGCGAACTGTCAGAAAGTTCTACTGAGAATGAAGTAAGCGGAAGCTTATCATATTTAAAGGGTAAGGAGAAGGAACTGCTCCTGTTTTTGATAAAGAGATATAAAGGAGAATTTACTCCAATCGAAGTCAGCCGTGAAATAGGGGTGACAAACAAAACGATAATTAACAGATTGTCAGTGCTGGTGAAAAATGGTTTTGTGGAACCTCTATTGGTAAATCAGCGCATCAGATCCTATGAACTTAGTGGTTTTACGAGGGATAATGAAAAAAAGATAAAAAAGATGATTTCAAAATTATGAGTTTTATAACTACGTAGAAAATATCTATTCGTTATAGATGGGCATACAGTTTGGATGATGTGGAGGTAATAATGAAGAAAACAATTTTGATATCTATGGCTTTGTTAATTTTACTATTATCATTACTATGTACGGGATGTACTTCTGCTAAATTGGTAAAAAGTCAAATAGCAAATCAAAAAACTGCAAAAAAAATGTGTAAAAATATAATAAGAGGAATAAATAACAAAAATACAGATGATTTAGAAAAATATTTTTGTGAAAGACATTATAATGATGATGATTTTGAAGATGAAATAGAAGATTTATTTGATTTATTTGATGAAGAAATAGTGTCATACGATTTGGATTATAATGGAGAAACTAGCCTTTCGGTAAGAGATGGGAAAATTGTGAAACAGGCTGATGAAATATACATAAGGAATATTATTTGTGAAAGTAGTAAAGATGAAAATTATTCAATATTAATTGAAAGATATATAATCAATAAAGATAACACAGATAAAGAAGGAATTATTACTTTTGTAGTGGAAGATTCAAATAATAATGTGATTCTCAGAGTTGGAGAATCAGATTAAAGAACTTGGAGGTAAAATACAAACATTAGTTATGAATGGAAGTATCTGTATTTTTTTGATATAATAGGTCAAGGAGTGAGATTTTTAATTAACTGACGTAAGGGACAAAATTGAGAGAGAGAGAAAATTGAATATGTATACGAGAGCAGAATTAACAGTTATTATTTTTTTGCATTTGTGTTTAGTTGCTGCAACTTTTAGTTTAAGCACTTTGATTATGAGCATTTGGTATTTGCTTTTTGGTAAGTTGTCTGGATATAAGATTGTTCAGTTTACCTACCTGGGACTTGGCGTTAAACGAAATAATAATGGAAGGCTTGTGAAGGTTAAGGTGCCTTTTTCGTTAATGGCAGTAGCTGAAAATGTAAGAAAAAATATTACTAAGGAGATTGTGCTGAAATACAAGAGAAATGTACAATTTATGCTTACCTTGACATTAGGGACAATTGCTAGTGTACTTTGGTATTATAAACCAATTGGAAAATCTTATCTGATGATAACAGAGGCCAGTATTGCCGTAGTATTTATACTGTATTTGTATGATTATATAAGCATAATGAGGGTAGCCAATTCCACAACTATTGATGGCAGACTTTGGGAACAGGAATTAATAACTAAGAATGAACTAAGAAATGGAATACGACCAAAGGATTTTACGTATATTGAAGTACCTGAAAAAGATATGAGCATAAGGGCCAACAATTGCAGACTTTTAAATTATTATCACTTGTTAGACAAGGGTGATATTTACGAATTGAGTAAGTATATAGATGTGTTCAAACAAATTGTGGGTGACGAAAAGAATGTTGGGGTACACAATATTGGTTTTGTATATGAGATCATTTATTACTATTCCATAATCAATCCCAATTCGGAACAAAGAGAATACTATTATAATCTTTTAGAAGCTACTTTAAAGAATGATATGGATATAAACGGCAGAAGGGTGTATGCCGGATATCTAATTGGAAATGAGTATCCTGATGAACTGACATCGGCTATTATTTCCCAGGGATTAAGTGATGAATGTAGAAATAATGAATCGATTCCAGTGGATATGGAAGTGGATTTGTTACAGTCATTGCAGAATAGATTGCATATGGCGTAGATAAATCTGGTTTGAATATCGGTAGATGGTACCAGAAGGGAGAAGGAAAATATGGCAAAAAATATTATAACTATTGGAAGGGAATACGGTAGCGGGGGCTACGAGATAGGACAAAAGATTGCTGAGGAAATGGGATATACCTTTTATGATAAAGAACTTATCTCTGATTTGGCAGACAAGATAATGGTTTCTCCATCATTTGTAGAGAAGAATGATGAAAATGTAAAAGAGCAGCATTTAAATATTTTTCAGGAAATTTTCCCTATATTTGCCAGCAATGAAAACGAGGATGTTGATTACATTTTCAGAGAACAGGGTAAATTCATTGTTCAGCTTGCAGAAAAAGGTAATTGCGTATTTGTCGGACGTAGGGCTGACTATTATCTAAAGGATAACCCGGATGCACTACATTTGTTCTTATATGCGGATATGGATTTTAGGATTCGTAGAATTGCAGATAAGTATAATCTTAGCGATGAAAAGGCTGTGGAGAAAATCCTGGATATGGATAAGAGAAGAAGAACCAGTTATGAATATACCACCGGAAGAAAATGGGGGGATTTTCATAACTACGATAGAATGATCTGTACTTCTACATTTGGTATTGATAAATGTGTGGAAGAAATAATAGGGCTTCTAAAATAAATATAATCAAACTGTAAAAATGCAAAAATCATAGGCCAGACGCGAGATTTCGCTGTCTGGTCTTTTGTTGTGTAATCACATGATGTAGTATTTAAGTATAAAATTTATACACAAGATATTGTGTTTTTTGTATTGACATGGTTTTAAGGTGAATATATAATCTTACATAGTCACGTTCCGGGTGGCGATTGCATTTTTTTAGGAGGTATTTGGGATGTTTTATGACGAATATTTGGATGGCAATCTTGATATGGAGGAGCAAAAGCTCTATATCATGAAGAGATCTGGAGAGAGAGTGTTGTATGATAGCGAGAAGATTGCCAGCGCTATTAAAAGGGCAAATCTAGAAGAGGGTATTTTATCAGAGCGATTAACTGAAGATGAGATATATGATATTGTTAGAGGTATTGAAAAAGACGCTAGAAATGCCAACAGAGATTTATCAGTAGAAGAGATTCAGGATAAAGTTGAGGACGGCCTTATGAGCACAGGTAAGCATAAGGTGGCAAGACTTTATATTACATATAGATATAAGCACAACGAACTTCGTAAAATGAGCAACATTGATCAGAAGATTTCCGGAGTTGTTGAGAGAGATAATGAGGAAGTTAAGCAGGAGAATTCTAACAAGAATCCTACTGTTTTATCAGTTCAAAGAGACTATATGGCTGGTGAGTGGAGTCGTTATTATACCAGCAGATATTTGCTTCCGGATGACATTGTTATGGCCCATAAAGAAGGTGTTATACATTTCCATGATGCAGATTACTTTGCACAGCATATGCACAATTGCTGTCTTGTAAATCTTGGAGATATGTTAGACAATGGAACATGTATTAGTGGTACACATATTGATACACCTAGAAGCTTCAGTACAGCTTGTACAGTAGCTTCCCAGATAGTTGCCCAGGTTGCCTCAAGCCAGTACGGTGGTCAGACTATAACAATGGCACATCTTGCAAAATACGTTGATATAAGCAGAAAGAAAATCGCCAAGAGACTTAAAAATGAATTTGCTCAGGCAGGTATTGAAGTTGCCGATGAGAAGTTCCATGAGATAGTTGAGCAGGAGGTTAGACAGGAAGTGGAAAGCGGATGCCAGACTATTCAGTATCAGCTTATAACTCTTCAGTCTACTAATGGACAGGCTCCTTTCGTAACAGTGTTCTTGTACCTCAACGAGGTGGAGGAAGGTCAGATTAGAGACGATTTGGCTATGATTATAGAGGTAATGTTTAAGCAGAGAATTCTTGGTGTTAAAGACCGCAAAGGACAGTATATTACACCTGCTTTCCCTAAGCTTATATATGTTCTTCAGGATAATAATATATCTGAGGGAACACCATATTTCTATTTAACAAAGCTTGCAGCAGAATGTACAGCAAAAAGAATGGTTCCTGATTATATTTCTGAAAAGAAATCCTTAGAACTTAAAGGTGATTGCTATCCATGTATGGGATGTCGTTCTTTCCTTACGCCGGACAGATTCACAGACAACGGTATTGGAAATATATCAAATGCCCAGAATTATGTGGAAGGAAAGCATAGATATTATGGAAGATTCAACCAGGGTGTTGTTACAATCAACTTAGTAGATGCAGCTTGTTCGTCAGGTGGAGATGAAGAGAAGTTCTGGGAGATAATGGAAGAAAGATTAGACCTTTGTCACAGAGCTATGAGACTTCGTCACGAAAGACTTCTTGGAACACCATCAGATGTGGCACCTATTCTTTGGCAGGACGGAGCCCTTGCAAGACTTAAACCGGGAGAGACCATTGACAGACTTTTATATGACGGATACTCAACTATTTCTTTGGGATATGCAGGCTTAGCAGAGTGTGTATATTACATGAAGGGAATCTCTCATACAAGTGAGGCCGGTGAAGAGTTTGGTAAGGCTGTTATGAAGAAGCTTAATGATGCGTGCCAGCAGTGGAAGAAAGCTGAAAATATTGATTACTCAGTTTATGGAACTCCACTTGAAAGTACTACATATAAATTTGCTAAATTATTACAGAAGAGATTTGGAAAAATACCTCATGTTACAGATAAGAACTATATTACAAATAGTTATCATGTACATGTTACGGAAAATATCAATGCATTTGCCAAGTTATCTAAAGAAGCTGAGTTCCAGGAGCTTTCTCCGGGTGGAGCTGTAAGTTATGTTGAGGTTCCAGATCTTCAGGATAACATTCCGGCAGTTATCGCAGTTATCCAGCATATGTACAATACAATCCTTTATGCTGAGATTAACACAAAAAGCGACATGTGTGAAAAGTGCGGATATAGCGGCGAGATAAAGATTACAAAAGACGAAACAGGTAAGCTTATCTGGCAGTGTCCAAACTGCGGAAATACTGAGCAAAGCAGTATGCATGTGGCAAGAAGAACATGTGGATATATAGGAACACAATTCTGGAATCAGGGAAGAACTCAAGAGATAGCAGACAGAGTACTTCATTTATAGTAAATATTTACAAAGGTTAATAATAAATAAGCCCCCTTTTTATCTTGAAAAAAGGGGGCTATTATGTTATAAACGAAATGTACGCAATTTTGTAAAATACATGAAAACCAATCGTGTTAAATGGAGGAATAGATGGATATTTATTCAGTGTTCACGTTATGTGGAGGTCTTGCATTCTTTCTCTTTGGAATGCATATTATGTCAGGAAGTCTGGAAAAAGTAGCAGGTGGTAAGCTACAAGCAGTTCTTAAGAAAATGACTTCTAATCGTTTCAAGAGCCTTTTGCTAGGTGCAGTAATTACTATTGCAATCCAGTCATCTTCAGCGCTGACAGTTATGTTAGTAGGTCTTGTTAACTCAGGAATCTTAGGTTTGGGACAGACAGTATATGTAATTATGGGTTCTAATGTGGGAACCACACTTACAGCATGGATATTGAGTTTATCAGGAATTGAAAGTGATAATTTTATTATATCAATGCTAAAGCCAGAGAATTTCTCACCAATTATAGCTCTTGTAGGTGTAATTCTCATTATGGGTGCAAAGAGTCAGAAGAAAAAAGATGTAGGTACAATATTTGCAGGATTTGCAGTACTTATGTACGGTATGGAATTCATGAAGGAGGCAGTATCTCCTTTGGCTGAAATGCCACAGTTTACCAAGATGTTGACTGCATTTAATAATCCGTTTGTTGCCGTTATTATTGGTGCTGTATTCACAGGTATTATCCAGTCCTCAGCAGCTTCTGTAGGTGTGTTACAGGCGTTGTCTTTAACAGGACAGATTAGCTACGGTATGGCAATACCTATTATCATGGGACAGAATATCGGTACTTGTGTAACTGCACTTTTATCATCAATTGGTGTAAATAAAAACGCAAAGCGTGTTTCTGTTATCCACGTAAGCTTCAATCTGATTGGAACATTTATAGGTATGATTGTGTATTGCATATGCCACTATGTATTAGGTTTGAAAGTTATTGATACAGCAATTACACCAGTTATGATAGCTGTGTTCCACTCAATCTTCAATGTGGCTACTACAATTATCTTGTTACCATTTGGAAAAATTATAGTTAAACTTGCTGAACACGTAATTAAAGATAGAAGCGAAGATGAAATTAAGAGCGTTCTTCTTGATGAAAGACTTTTACTTTCTCCGGGACTTGCTGTTGATGAGTGCCGTGAAAAGACTATAGAGATGGCTAATCTTGCAAGAGAAAGTTTTATGGATTCATTAGGTCTTTTTGAAAAATATGATGAGGATGTTAAAAAAGAAATCTATAAGATGGAAGAAAGATTGGATTATTTAGAGGATAATTTGGATACTTTCTTAATACATTTGTCAGGAAAAGAGATTTCAGACAGTGACAGCAATGAGATATCAGAGATGCTTCATGCAATTAATGATTTTGAGAGAATTGGTGATCATGCTATAAACACTGCAAAACTCGCAAAATCTATGCATGAGGAAAAGAGAGAATTCTCTGATACGGCAAAGCATGAGCTTAAAGTTTTAAAAAATGCGCTTTCGGAAATTCTTGATATTACTGTAGAGTGTTTTAAAAAAGAAGACACAAAGATTGCTTATAAGGTAGAGCCTTTGGAACAGGTTATTGATGATCTTACAAAAGATATTAAGAATAGACATATTGCACGTCTTCAGACAGGAGAGTGTGATGGTGAGTTAGGAATATTTATGACGGATCTGCTTACTAACTGTGAGAGAGTGTCAGATCACTGTTCAAATGTTGGTGTATGCGTAATACAGACAAGATATTCATCCTTTGAAACTCATGGATATCTAAACGATATCAAGAAAGGTAGGGAACCTGCATTTGTTGGTGAATTTACAATGTTTAAAGAAAAATATAATTTAGATGATGCCAGCTAAGAAAAAATAAAGTTAACAAAGTAAATATAAGCCCCCACTACATTCCAGGTGGGGGCATATTAATGAGATAGAGACAGGAGAGTAAGTATGTTAGAAGTTTTAAAGGCGATTTTATTCGGTATCGTGGAAGGTATTACAGAGTGGCTTCCGGTATCTTCAACAGGTCATATGATTTTGTTGGATCAGTTTATTAAGTTAGACGTATCAGAAGAATTCTATGAGTTTTTCCAGGTGGTTATTCAGTTAGGAGCAATTCTTGCTGTTATCCTTATTTATTTTAAAGAAATATTTCCATGGGGATTTGGAAAAGGTAAAAAGGATACTAAAAAGACTCTTAATCTTTGGGGAAAGATTATTGTGGCTTGCCTTCCTGCAGCAGTTTTGGGATTGTTGTTTGATGATTGGTTAGACGCGCATTTGTATAATGCGGTAGTTGTTGCATTAATGCTTATTATTTACGGTGTTCTTTTTATTTTTGTGGAAACAAGACCAAGGGATAAAAAGAAAATTACTACTAGAAGCATGGATGAGATTACCTATAAACAAGCTCTTGGTGTAGGAGCTTTCCAGCTACTTGCTTTAATTCCTGGAACTAGTCGAAGTGGAGCGACTATCCTTGGAGGTCTCATGTTAGGAATGAAGAGAAAGACTATTTCGGATTTTACATTTATCCTGGCAATTCCTGTAATGGCAGGGGCTTCTCTTTTAAAGTTTGTTAAATATGTTCACGAAGTTGGATTTGCAATGACTGGTATTGAAGTTATGGTTTTGATTGTAGGCTGTGTAGTGGCATTTGTAGTTAGTTACTTTGTAATCAAGGGCTTGCTTTCATACATTAGAAAACATAACTTTGTAATATTTGGAATATACAGAATTATCCTTGGAATCATTGTGTTGATTTATTTCTTGGCAACAGGTCAGTTAACAGCAATCCTTGGTTAAGGTAAGAGGTTAGAATGAAGTTTGTAAATATCGAGAAAAAGTCCCAGGGTAAGTTCATAACAAGATATGATGTTACCTATGAGACGGAAATTGGCACCAAAAAGGTGTATGAAATGATTAGCCGTGAGAAAGATATAGTGGACGAAAAAGGTCTCAATGGAAAGGCGGCAAATGCTGTGGTAATAATTGCCACAAACGAAGATGATTCAAAGATTCTTCTTAATAAAGAGTACAGAATGGCTGTGGCGGATTGGGTGTATAATTTTCCGGCAGGTTTGATTGACCCGGGAGAGGATCAGTATCAGGCAGCTAAAAGGGAACTAAAGGAAGAGACAGGGCTTGAGTTGTATGACATAGAAGATAATCTATATACCAGCTATAGCGCTGTGGGTTTTAGCAATGAAACCAATGTGGTGGTTATTGGAAAAGCCAGAGGTGAGTTCTCGAAAAGTACTTCTGCTGAAGAAGAGATAGAAGCTCATTGGTATACGAAGGCTGAGATTAGAGAGCTTTTAAAAAATAAGAAGTTCGCTGCCAGGTCTCAGGCCTATTGTTATATGTGGAGTAAGTAAAATGTTTTATAGAAAAACTGATGAATTAACAGATGACGAAATGTCTATAAGAACCGAAGTCTTTGTGGATGAGCAGGGATTTGAGGATGAATATGATGAAATAGACGATGAAAGCCATCACATTATTTTATATGATGATGAAGGAAAACCAGCCGGATGTTGTAGAATATATGGCTCGGAAGATAAGGAAAGTGGTGAGTATCACGTAGGTAGAGTTGCCCTTAAGAAACAATACAGAGGCAATGGTTACGGTGCTCAGATTATGCAAAAGGCTATACAGTGGGTGTGGGAAATGAACACTGAAAAGCATGCCATTAAGCCTAGAGATAATAAGTTGAAGATTGTTGTTTCTTCTCAAACAAGAGTTAGAGGATTCTATGAAAGTTTGGGATTTGTAGCTGAAGGAAAAGAGTATCTTGATCAGTTTTGCCCTCACATAAAAATGGTTTATACCATGGAATTAAAAGAGTAATAAAGAAAATAGGAGAATAAAAATGCTTTTTAAATATTTTGCAATATTTGTTATATCAATGGTACCCCTTGTGGAAATCAGAGGAGCTATGCTTTTTGCAACAGGTTTGGGGCTTACTACATCAGTCAAGACAATGGCTCTTGCATATCTTGTGTGTATTCTTGGAAATATGCTTCCAGTCCCTATTATTTACTGGTTTGCCAGAAAGGTTCTTTTATGGGGAAAGGATAAAAAATACATTGGCAAGTTCTTTACATTTTGCCTTGAAAAAGGGGAAAAGGGTGGAAGAAAGTTAACAGAAAAAGCAGGAAGAGGAACATTTGTTGCCTTATTCTTATTCGTAGGTATTCCGCTTCCGGGAACTGGAGCCTGGACCGGAACTTTAGCTGCCAGTATCCTGGATATGGATTTTAAAAAGGCAGTCCTTGCGGTCTGCCTTGGAGTTCTCTTAGCGGGAACAATTATGATGTTAATTGGAATGGGAATATTCCAGGGAATATTAGGATAATTAAACCCATCTTACGAAAAATGTATTGCGTCCATTCTCTTTGATGTAAGTGCGACATTTTTCGGCATTTTTGGAATCCCCAAGTCTGTCATAGATTTTAGCCATATAATACTGGCTGGAAACTTTGGATACAAGTAAGGATTTTGGATCCTTAAAATCTTTTGAAAAGTGTTTAATATATTCCTGAAGCTTATCATCTGAAGCGTCAGGAATATTTTTTATTATGTCAAAATTCTTAGTGGTTTCATCTTCCTCAAAGGTGTCAAGATACTTCTTTTTCATGGCCTCAGCCTCACTCATTCTGCCCATGTGATAAAGGGTGTACATGGAGAAACTGTAGGCAGTAGATTTCATAATAAAGGAAAGGTTGATTGGTGCTGTCTTTGAGTATTCATCAACTTCCTCTAGCAATTGAACACATTTTAAAAAATCCCCATGGTAGTAGTATGCTTCTGCAAGAAATGTATTAAGAAGGTTCTTGCCGGTTTCATCTGTAACAGTCTCAAGGTATTGATTGATATAATCAATGGCCTGGTCAGGATAACCATCCATTATCTGGCTAATAATATGTTTATTCCTATTTGCTGCTAGTCTGTTAAAGATAATAGACAAAACCAACATAAGTATAATTCCACCAAAGAATACAGGAATATATAATGAGTTGCGATTAATCACTAAAGCCACCACTAGTCCTACTACTGTAATTACGGTAACAACTCTTAGTATGTTATAAGTTTTTGATAAATCTTTGTATAAAACAATCATAATAATAAAATCCTTTAAATTTAAGATATGTTATTAATAATATCTATGATTATCTCAGAGCATTTATCGATTCCAATTACTGAAGAATCCAGGGTTATATGATAATTTTGAGCCTGACCCCATATCTGGTCGGTATAGTATCTGTAATTGGCTTTTCTCTTTTTGTCCTTTGTAATTAAACGTTTCTCAGGCTTTTCATTGGTTTCGCCGTAATTGTTAATGATACGGTCTATTCTAAAGTCCATATCAGCATGTATAAACACGTTTAATACATTGTCTTTATCTTTGAGGATGTAATCTGCACATCTTCCGACGATAACACAGTTGCCTTCTTGGGCAATTTCTTTAATAACATTGCACTGAGCCTGCCATAAAATATCACTAATAGATTCTCCTAAAGCATTTCTTCCAACAAATCCATATGAAAAAATGTTGGTGCCTGGAGCATATTCAGCGTTTTCATTTACATATTTTTGAGAAAGACCAGATTCGCTGGCTATCTTTTCAATGATTTCTTTGTCATAGAATTTATAACCTAGTTTTTCTGCTATCTGCTCTCCTACAGTGTGACCCCCACTACCGAATTCTCGGCTGATTGTTATAACGTTTTTCATAAGAAAACCTCCTCTGTCTCTGTCTTTGTTAAGCCGTTTTTTCTAAAAATCTTTTTCATAATTATGATGGTAGCTATAAATGCTACAAATTCGCCGATGGGAAATGCCCACCAGATAAGACTTTTGGCGTTGTTTGTTAATGTAAAAATATATGCTAGTGGAAGTGGTACTATAAGGAGTCTCAAAAGGGAGACGATAAGGGAACCACTGCCACATTCCAAAGCAATTATACCTAAAAACATAATTATCTCTGTATATATAATACCATATTTTATGCCATCTTTGACACGTTTTTTATTACCCATTTTATCAGTTGTTTTAAATAAAAAATATTTTTTGTCAAATTATTTTTTGTTTTTCATTTAAATGTCACGTTAATGGTAGGCTTATGTGTTATAATTATTATTAAGGGAAATTTTATAATGTAAGGAGATGTGTCTGATTTGAACAGAAATTTAAAAGGATTGTTTGTTGGATTTTTTATGTTTGTTGCGATTGTGTTTATGATTGCCAATAACAATGTGGTATCTAAGGCAGCAACTTACACTGATAGTAGTGGAAGTTATACATATACAGTAAGTGGTAGTGGCTATGCAATTACTGGTTATTCAGGAAGTGCCAGTAGTGTAAATATTCCATCCACCATTAATGGGAAAAATGTAGTGGTTATCGGAAGTGGTGCTTTTCATAAAAATAAAACCATTACAACGGTTACTATCCCTTCTACGGTTACCAATATAAAAGATTTGGCGTTTTCTGAATGTAGCAGTCTTTCTTCGGTAACTATTGGAAGTGGAGTTAATGCTATTGGTGGTTATGCTTTCCAGGGTTGTACATCTCTTAAAAGTATAACTATTCCGGGAAATGTTAAGACTATTGGAGATGCTGTATTTTACGGGTGCACAAGTCTTACTACAGTTCATCTGAATCACGGTATTACTTCTATTGGTTTCTTTGCTTTTGGACAGTGCCCTAATATAACTAGAATCACAGTTCCATCCAGCGTAAAGACTATTGGTGAAAGAGCTTTTGCATACCTGGAAAATGACAATGGAAAAATGTCGGTTATGAATAAGTTTTATTTATATGGGGCAGTAGGTTCTGCAGCTGAAACTTATGCTGATGAGAATCATGTTATCTTTGTTAAAGCTAACAGTACTGAACCTAATATAGTCTATACAACCCAGGTTCAAACTTATGGATGGCAGAGTTATTCGGGAAATGGTACATGCTCAGGTACTGAGGGGCAGTCAAAACGTCTTGAGGCTATCAAGATTGGTATAGAAGGTGGTAGCATTTCCGGAGGAGTTACTTATAAGTCACATATTCAAAGTATTGGGTGGCAGGATTATGTGTCTAATGGTGAATTAAGCGGAACCGTTGGTAAAGCCTTAAGACTAGAGGCTATTAAGATATATTTAACGGGGGATTTGGCCAATTATTATGATGTTTATTACAGGGTTCATGCTCAAAGTTTTGGATGGCTTGGCTGGGCTAAGAATAATCAAAGTGCCGGTACCTCAGGTTACGGTAAACGTCTTGAAGCTATTCAGATAAAGCTTGTAAAAAAGGGTGATGAGGCTCCAAGCAGTTCATATGCCCCGGCTTTTCATGATAAAGCTTTGGATGCCAAGATAGATGCAATAACTCCTTCTATACAATACAGAGCTCACGTTCAAAGTTATGGCTGGCAGTCTTTTGTCAGTGATTGGGACATGGCTGGAACCCAGGGCAAGGCGAAACGTTTAGAAGCTATTGAGATAAAGTTGGCAAATCTTGGTAATATTGATGGTGGTGTCCGGTATTGCACTCATGTACAGAAAGTTGGTTGGCAGGATTATGTAAGTGATGGTGCTTTAAGTGGAACTCAGGGGAAGAGTTTAAGACTTGAGGCGATTAAAATAGAATTAACAGGCACGATTGCTGAATATTACAATGTTTTTTATAAAACGCATATTCAACATTATGGGTGGCTGCTATATGCTAAAAATGGGGAAATGGCAGGAAGTTCCGGATTTGGTTATAGAATGGAGGCTATGATCATTTTTATTCAAAAAAAGGGTGAGAAGGAACCAAATATTACTGACTCTACAGCAACTAGTTCTTATCTGGTTAAGTAGGAGGTTTTTATGGAGATTGTTTCTTTAAGGTGCAAATTACAAAGACTTTTAAAATTGACGGGGATTATGATAATGGCTATGGCTATAGCTTTAAATATCGGTTTTTTAAATGTTCGTGCAGACACGGTGGCTGAAGATACAGAGGATGTTTATAGTGTTAGTTATCGGGTTCATGTACAAAAGCAGGGTTGGCAGGATTATGTAAGTGATGGCGAATGTGCCGGTACCACAGGTTCCGGACTTAGATTGGAAGCTATTAATATAAGTGTCAGTTCACAGTTGTACGAGGGTGGTGTATATTACAGAACTCATGTACAAAAACAGGGATGGCAAGGTTATGTAAGTGATGGTGCTTTAAGTGGAACTTCAGGAAAGGCCTTAAGGCTTGAGGCTATTGAGATTGATCTTTACGGGGAACTGGCTGATTACTATGACATTTATTATAGAGTTCATGTTCAAAGTTTTGGTTGGCTAGGATGGGCTAAAAATGGAGCGTCATCGGGCTCAAGCGGTTATTCAAAACGTTTAGAATGTATTCAGATAAAGATGGTTCCTAAAGGAGAATCCTTTGATACGGGAGATAAGGATGCCTATTACAGCAGTTCAAATGTTCCTGTTGTAAAGTATAGAACTCAGGTTCAAAAAAAGGGTTGGCTTTCCTGGGTTACCAACAAAAAAATTAGTGGAACCAGTGGACAAAGTCTAAGGGTAGAGGCTTTGCAAATGTATATATCTAACTACAAAGGTGTATCCGGTGGAATAGCTTATTCAAGCCATGTGCAAAAGCAAGGATGGCAGAATTATGTGACTAGCAATAATATCATTGGAACAGTAGGGAAATCTCTTAGAGTTGAAGCTATCAGAATTAAACTTACTGGAGAATTAAATACGTATTATGATATTTATTATAGAACTTATTGTCAGAAGTTTGGCTGGCTAGGCTGGGCTTGCAATGGGGCTAATGCAGGAACTTCAGGATATGGATACAGAGTTGAGGCTATTCAGGTTGCCATTGTTCATAAGAATGCCGGTGCCCCAGGAAGCACTTTGGATGCATATAAGAGATATGTAGCAACTTCGTCTTCATCGTCTGGTAGCACAACTAATTTAGATGCATTAGCAAGCCAGGCTATTGCCTTAACAAATGTTCAAAGAAATGCATATGGCGTAGCTTCTCTTTCGACGGATTCTCAGTTATGTACATTTGCAAAAATAAGAGCTGCAGAATTAAATAGTTTGTTTAGTCATACAAGACCGGATGGTTCATCTTGCTTTACAGTGTTAGATTCATACACAGGAAGTCTTAGCACAGTGGGTGAGAATCTTGCATATGGGTATGCTTCGGCAGCAGATGTTATTAACGGTTGGATGAATTCCCAGGGACACAAAGAAAATATTTTGGAGTCAAGCTTTGATAGAATAGGAATTGGAGTTGCATACATAAACGGCATATATTATTGGTGTCAGATATTTGTAGGCTAGGGATTAAGGTAATAATATTTAGTTGAATAATCACTATTAAGATGATAATATTAATGGGATGGTGAGATTCTAGAAGGGGAAGAGTAATACTATAACGTGCGTATAGGAGGAATTATGTTAAGTATTTTATTGGGATTGGTTTTTGTGTTTTTTAATCACAGCATTTTCCTGGAATCAGGTGGAGAGATTGGTATCTGGCCAAGTTTTTTAGGATTCATATTGATTGCTGTAGGAATTGAAGAGATTTGTTCGGATAGCAAAATTTTAAAAATGATTACAACCTGGGAGCAGTTACTTGCTTTTTATGCGGTTGTTTATTGGATTATAAATGCTATTGAACCAGAGAAAGTTACCTATAACATGTATGTTGCAATGGATTGGATTCTATTAGTAGCAACTGCAGTTATTATATTATTGTTGGTACTTGGAATTAATCAGGTGGCTAAAACAAGAGAGATGGAATATAACAATACGTTGTTACTTGTGAGTTTCATAATATTTGAAGTGGCTGATGTTATGAAGTTAGTTACAAGTTGGTATGCATATTTTGCAGGATCAGAATATATTATAATGGCTATTATGATAGTTGCTGAGATAATTATGATAGTAGCTATGTTAAAAGCAAGAAAAGCTTATAATGCTACAGCAAGGATTGCTTATCTTGATGAAGAAGACGATGATAATGCAACGGTAGCAGGTGTATGATATATTTATAAAAAATCAGAAGATCTGTATTGGCAATTGCCGATACAGGTTTTTTTTATATTAAAGTTTTAAAAAATCCATGGATATTGTTTAAAAATGATTTTATAATATATTATTGTATTTTAGAGAGAATAGAGAGTGTGGAGAGGTTTTATGAGAATTATTATAGCGGATGATGAGCCGTTAATGCTTAAGGACCTTGAGAGAGTTGTTAGAAGTGTACGTCCAAATGATGAAATCCATACTTTTTCTGATGGTATGGAATTGTTGCAATTCGCCATGGAGAATCCCTGTGAAGTTGCATTTTTGGACATTAGAATGGGCGACATAGATGGAGTGACTCTCGCTAAGGAACTTAAAGACATTACGCCAAGAATTAATATTATTTTTGTAACTGCATATGATGATCACTTTAGGGATGCCATGGAAATGCATGCCAGCGCTTACATTTTAAAACCGGCAAAAAAAGAAGCTGTTGAAAGGGAACTACAAGACCTTAGATATGAGGTTGATAATAAGAAAGACGTATCCCTTTATGTTACTTGTTTTGGTGGTTTTGATGTAAAAGCTAAGGATGGAACTTTGGTTAAGTTCGAAAGGTCGAAGTCAAAGGAAGCTTTTGCATATTTAATTCATAATCATGGAACTACTGTTACCACAAGGGATTTAGCAGCAGCTCTTTTTGAAGATGAAGAGTTTGATGATAAGAAACAAGTTTATATTCAAAAAATTATTTCAGCTATGATGAAGACTCTTAGAAAAGTCGGAGCTGAGGATGTGGTAAATAAAGGTTTTAACAGCATGTCTGTAAATGTAAATAAGGTTGATTGTGATTACTATAGATTTCTAGACCTTAATAAAGACAGAGAAGAGCTTTACGCCAATGACTATATGATACAATACCCATGGGCAGAATACTAAAGGAGTTATGCTATGACCAATTTTAATATTATTCAGGTAAGCCTTGAATTAATGGGAGCAGTGTTTTGTGGTATATGTATCTTTATTATCTATGTAAGCGAAAAAGAAAAGAGACCGACAGAAAAACTGCTCATAGTAATAATGTTATTAAATATGATGAATTTGATAATGGATGCAACTGCATATTGTTGTAGAGGAGTTGTTTCTCCAAGTGCAATTGTCGGTACCAGAGTCAGTAATTTCTTAACATTTTTTGGACAAGGTTTATTGTCTTGTTGTATTTCGAAGTATTTTTATATAGTTATAAAAGAGTACAATAAAACTATTAGTGAAAGATTTGTTTTTTTTGTATATATAATTCAGTTTTTCTCTTTATCTGGACTTATAATGACCCAGTTTAATCATTTTTATTATGATTTTGATAGCTTTAATCGTTATTATAGAAAACCTGGAATTGCATTTTTATTTGCAGTACAAATACTGTCCATGTTGGTATGTATATATATAGTAATTAGATATTATAAGGATATTGCAATTATGGAAGCAGTGGCTCTTGTATGCTATGTTTTATTTCCGGTAATATTCGGTGTGATACAGATATTTAATTATGGAATTTCTTATATGCAGTTGGGAACTACTACAGGTATTGTTATGATGTATATTGTACACGAATACAACAATGTAAAAGAAAAAAATCGAAAAAAGTTGGAGGTTGCTAAACTTAGAGTTGAATTGGCTGAAAAAGAAGTAAAACTTGCTGAAAGTAATGCTAGAATTATACTTTCTCAGATACAGCCTCATTTCTTATATAACGCCTTAGGCGCAATTAGATTTTTATGTATGGAAGATGCAGAAAAAGCAGCGGAAGCCATAGAACATTTTTCTGGATATTTAAGACTTAATCTGGAGGCTTTGAGAAAACAAGAAATGATTCCGTTTAAAAAAGAAATGGATCACGTAAAGGAATATCTTTGGCTGGAACAAATGAGATTCAGTGATAAATTAAAAATCGTTTGTGATCTTAAAGTTACAGAGTTTGATATTCCGGCACTTACAGTGCAACCTTTGGTGGAGAACTCAGTTAAGCACGGTATTATAAAGAAAAAAGAAGGTGGAACAGTTATTGTCTCTACTGAAGAAGATAGTAATAATTATATAATTATCGTGAAGGATGACGGAGTTGGTTTTGATAAAAATAAAATAATAGATGATGGTAGAGAACATATAGGAATGGAAAATGTTAAGGATAGATTGCAGATTATGTGTGGAGGAACCCTTGTGGTTGATAGCATTGAAGGAAAAGGTACAACGACATTTATCTATATTCCTAAGCAAAATTAATTAATGGAGGAGTTAAAGATGAGGATTAAAAAAATGATTGCAGCTATTGGGTTGGTGGTTGTAATGGCTACAACCAGTAGCGGAAATGTGTTTGGTGAAACTTTAACAAATGACACGGGAAATATGTCATATCCCGGATATGTAACAGATGATATGTGCGAAGCGGCTTACTGGCAGAATCTTTGTAACATTGATCCTAATAAGGTATTAATGGATAGTCAAAAAATAATTGAGACAAATACAGCTGCCTTAGAGGAATCTTCAACTTGTATGTACGATTTGGAAAATATGGAGGAGACTTTCGATGCTACAAGTTCTACCAATTCACTAGCTGGAGAAAGTATTCCGACTTCCACTTATTACATAAATGGCGAAGTTATTGATAATACAGAATATTTTGGAAATATTTTTACTAGCATCTCCAATACCGGACTTCAGGGTATTCAGCCTATAAAATACGGAGTTTGTACTAAGAGGGCAGATATGAAAGCATATCCAACAAAGGATATTTTGGGATATTCTGCCAACGATACAGATGATGAAATTCAGTCTGCTGCGGTTATGGTAAATGAACCGGTTGTAGTAAAAAATATTGTTACTGTTAATGATGAAATGTTTTACTATTGTTATTCTAGTAACTGTAGTGGATGGGTTCCGGCAGATTCCATTGCAATATGTCAGAGTAAGGATGAGTGGTTAGATGCATGGAAGGTAGAAGTGGGAAATACGGACTTCCTTGTAGTAACCCAAGATCAGATTACCCTTGAGAAATCAATTTCTAGGCCAGAGATTTCTGAAACAAAATTAACTTTGGGTTGTATCCTTAAATTGGTTCCGGTAGACGCAGTTCCTACATTGTTAGATGATTCAAGGTCTCCTTGGTTTAACTATGTGGTGTATCTTCCAGCCAGAGATGAGAATGGTAACTACAAGAAAATGATGTCACTTATTCCAAAGCATTATGATGTAAATGTCGGATTTGCACCGCTTACTCAGGCAAATGTTTTAGAAGTAGCATTTTCTTGTCTTGGTAACAGATATGGCTGGGGCGGAATGCTGGATTCCATGGATTGTTCTATGTATACAAGAAATATTTACAGATGTTTTGGACTTGAACTTCCAAGAAATACAACTTGGCAGCAAAATGTTCCCGGGTTAAAGACGGATGTGTCTGGCATGGATGACGCTGAAAAACAGGCATTTTTGGAGAGTATTCCAGCAGGTTCTCTTTTATATTTTAAAGGACATACAATGGTTTATATTGGAAGTGAAGCTGGAGTAGGCTATGTTATAAGTGACGTTGGAAATATGGTGGATACAGACGATACGACTGCAAGAAGTGTTATGTCTGTTGCGATAAATCCGTTAACTGTTAAAAGAGGAACTGGTACCACTTGGCTTTCAAATCTTATAGGAGTTGTAACTTTTAGTGATGAAAGGGCTGGAGTTTCATCTATGGTTTCTTATAAGACTCAGATTCAGTCTATTGGCTGGGAAGAAGCTTATGTAAGTAATGGTACAACCTCAGGAACTGTAGGAAAGACTTTAAGACTTGAGGGTATTAAAATTAAATTGTCTAACAACGGTAATCTTCAAGGAGGAATCCAGTACAGAACTCATATTCAAAAGCAAGGCTGGGAAACAGAGTATGCCTGTGATGATGAATTATCTGGAACAGAAGGAAAAGCCCTTAGACTAGAGGCTATTCAAATAAGATTAACAGGTGATTATGCTACAAATTATGACGTTTATTACAGAGTTCAAGCACAGAAGTTTGGCTGGCTTGGTTGGGCTAAGAATGACGAGCAGGCAGGAACAGCCGGTTTTGGATACAGACTTGAGGGAATACAGATTGTTTTGGTAAACAAAGGTGAAGAAGCACCTACAGATTGTGATGGCGTGGAGGATTCTGACAAGGCTGCCTTTTACGATAAAACTCAGATTCCGGTAATAAACTACAGAACTCAGGTTCAAAAGACTGGTTGGGAAAGTAATTTTGTATCTGACGGAGCGATTTCAGGAACAGTAGGAAAAGGCTTAAGACTTGAAGCTATTCAGATAAAGATTGCTGATAACAAAGGTGTTTCTGGAGGAGTTTCTTATAGAACTCATGTACAATCTCAGGGATGGCAGAGTTATGTGAGTGACGGAGCTATCTCGGGCACAGTAGGAAAAGCCCTTAGATTAGAGGCTATCCAAATAAAGCTAACCGGAGATTTGGCAAAAAAGTTTGATATATACTATAGAGTTCAAGCACAGAAGTTTGGCTGGCTTGGATGGGCTAAAAATGGTATCGAAGCTGGTAGCGCAGGATATAGCTACAGACTTGAAGCTATCCAGATTATGCTTGGATATAAAGATACATTTGAGCCGGTTGCTATAGGAAATAGTTTTAAAGCTAAATAATATTATAGGGCGTGCAAGTTACACGCCCTTTTTTTCTATCCATAATTTTAAGGAATCTACTGTGGATGATATTTGTTCTAATTTTTCTTTTATTCTTTTGAAATCCGATAATTCTTCTTCGGATATTTCTCCATCAGCGGTTATATCTATGAATATGTTTTTATCTTTGTTAATTGAATTAAGATTCGATAATATTTCTAAAGTAATCTGTTGAAGTTGTTTTATTTCAACCGGCTCCATATATTGCTTACCTATGCTGCATTCATGAGTGCAGTAGTAATTGCAAAGTTCAGGAGCTTTGTAGGCTTTAGACATTGCGAGAATTTCTTCGGGACGAGGCAGTGAATTAAGTCGTTCAATATGGTCTAGTCTGTCAGTAGATATCTGATCATTCATTAATTCATTGGCCTGAGCCCTTGTAAGATGCAGGTCATCTCTATATTTTTGGTAAATGTTTTTTTCTTTTTCTGGTTTTGGGGATTGTTTTGACATAATTCCTCCTGATGATGTTAAATCGTTTTTGGTAACGATTAGATTAAATACAAGTATAATATTTGCATAAAAAAAACACAAGTTAGAAAAGATAATCACAGAAAATTAAAATCATCCATTAGTGGTCATAAAATTGTATTGTAAAAAATGTACAAAAATATATTTTTGTTTTGTTGAAAAAGCACATGAAAAAATTAAGAAATTTTTAAATCTTTATATTTATTGAGAAAAAATGTAAAAAATCTTCACTGTTTTTCCCTTATATGTTATAATTGTTGCATAAAATTTACTACAGCGAGGTGATAGCGTGATTAAGAAGGAAATGATTGCCATGTTATTGGCAGGCGGTCAGGGTAGTCGTTTGGGTGTTCTGACTTCCAAAGTAGCGAAACCTGCAGTATCCTTCGGAGGAAAGTACAGAATTATCGATTTTCCATTGAGTAACTGTATTAATTCTGGGGTAGATACGGTAGGTGTATTGACACAGTATCAGCCTTTACGACTCAATGCCCATATCGGTATCGGTATTCCTTGGGACTTGGATAGAAATATTGGTGGAGTCACTGTGTTACCTCCTTATGAAAAGAACGGCAATAGTGAATGGTATACAGGAACAGCAAATGCAATTTATCAGAACCTGGATTATATTGATTCATATAATCCGGATTATGTATTAATTTTGTCAGGTGACCACATTTACAAGATGGACTATGAAGTTATGTTGGATTACCACAAAGCTAATAATGCAGATGTTACCATTGCAACAATGCCAGTACCTTATGAAGAAGCTAGTAGATTTGGTATTGCTCTTACAGATGAGAATAACCGAATAACGGAATTCGAAGAAAAACCAGAGCATCCAAGAGGAAATCTTGCTTCTATGGGTATTTACATTTTCAGTTGGCCAGTGTTAAGAGAAGCGTTGATTAAGTTATCAGACCAGAGTAATTGCGATTTTGGTAAGCATATAATTCCTTACGTACATAGTAAGAAGATGAGATTATTTGCTTATGAATTTAACGGATATTGGAAGGATGTTGGAACACTTTCATCGTATTGGGAAGCTAATATGGAGCTTATTAATATTATTCCGGTATTTAATTTGTACGAAGAGTACTGGAGAATATATACAAAGAGCGACACATTGCCACCACAGTACGTTTCTGGTGACGCTAAGATTGATAGGAGTATTATTTCTGAGGGCGCAGAAATCTATGGAGAGGTTTACAATTCAGTACTAGGTGCTGGGGTAGTCGTTAGAGAAGGTGCAGTTGTTCGGGATTCCATTATTATGAAGAATACAGAGATTGGAAAGAATAGTTCCGTAGAGAGATGTATTCTTGCAGAGAATGTTGTAATCGGACATGATACACACGTTGGTGTTGGCGGAGAAGCTGATAGCAAGCTTGATCCAAGGATTTATAACAGTGGAATAACAACAATAGGAGAGAATACGGAGATACCAAGTAATGTATCTATCGGCAAGAATGTTGCCATTGCAGGCAAGACAACTGCTGAAGATTATCCGAATGGAGTTCTTCAAAGCGGTGAGTATATAATTAAGGCAGGTGACACAAGATGAGAGCTTTAGGAATTATACTTGCAGGCGGTAATAACAATAAAATGAAGGAACTTTCACATAAACGTGCCATTGCTGCTATGCCGATTGCAGGAAGTTACAGAAGTATTGATTTTTCGTTAAGTAATATGTCCAATTCTCATATTCAGAAAGTAGCTGTTCTTACACAGTATAATGCTCTTTCATTAAATGAGCATTTAAGTTCGTCTAAATGGTGGGATTTTGGTAGAAAACAAGGTGGTTTGTTTGTATTTACACCATCTATAACGGCGGAAAATGGATTCTGGTATCAGGGTACTGCAGATGCCATTTATCAGAATATTGCCTTTCTTAAAAATAGTCATGAACCATATGTGGTTATCGCAAGTGGTGATTGCGTTTATAAGATGGACTATAACAAAGTGTTAGAGTACCATATTGAGAAAAAGGCAGATATTACAGTTGTATGCAAGGAGTTCCCAGAGGGAACAGATGTTACAAGATTTGGTTGTATTAAGATGAATGAAGACAGCCGAATCGTTGATTTTGAGGAGAAACCATTAGTAAGCTCTAGCAACACAGTTTCAGCAGGTATTTATGTAATTAGGAGAAGGTTACTTATAGATTTAATTGAAAAATGTGAAGCTGAGGACAGATACGATTTAGTTAATGATATTGTTATTAGATATAAGAATGTAAAGCGTATATATGGTTATAAGATTAATACCTACTGGAGCAACGTTAATACGGTAGAGTCATATTTTAAAACAAATATGGATTTTCTTAAGCCAGCGGTTAGGGACTACTTCTTTAAACAATATCCGGATATATACTCAAAGGTAGGAGATCTTCCACCAGCAAAATATAATCCAGGAGCAGATGTTAAGAACAGTCTTGTAAGTAGTGGATGCATTATTAATGGTAAAGTAGAAGGGTCTATATTATTCAAAAATGCGTATGTTGGAAATAATTGTACTATTAAGAATTCAATTATTCTCAACAATGTCTACATAGGTGACAACACATATATTGAGAATTGTATCGTAGAAAGTAGAGATACTATCATGGCCAATAGTAATTACGTAGGTAAGGACGGAGAGATCAGGATAGTAGTAGAAAAAAACGATCGTTACAATATATAGTCGACAGATTAAACAACACAATTGGAGGGTACACACATGGAAATAACAGACGTAAGAGTTAGAAAAGTAGCAAAAGATGGTAAAATGAAAGCCGTTGTATCAATAACATTTGATAATGAGTTTGTAGTGCATGACATTAAAGTGATTGAAGGTGAGAAAGGGCTATTCATTGCAATGCCAAGTAGAAAAGCAGCAGATGGCGAATACAGAGATATAGCCCATCCAATAAATCAGGAGACAAGAGCAAAACTACAGCAGCTCATCCTTGACAAGTATGAGAATACTGAGGATCCAGAGCCAGTAGAAGAATAAACGACATAATAGTTTTTTAACTCCTTTTATAAAATTATATAGTGCAACAAGGACCGACATGTATGTCGGTCTTTGTTACGTTTATGGACAAGGACATAAAAAGAAATGTGTGTTATAATACAGGATACGAAAAAACTACTCAACCTTAGGAGGTTTTTATGTATATCATTGTAGGATTAGGCAATCCAGGTTCTAAGTATGAAAAGACAAGACATAATGCAGGTTTTAGGGTAATAGATTCTCTTGCTGGAAAGTATGGTATTCCATTGGATTTTGAAAAACACAAGGCCGCTTGCGGAAAGGGAATCATTGAAGGTGAAAAGGTGCTTTTGATGAAACCTATTACATTTATGAATAATAGCGGTGAAGCTGTTAGAAATGCCATGGATTTTTACAAGATTAATCCGGAGGATGAGCTCATAGTTATCTATGACGACATTGCCTTAGCAGTAGGTAAATTAAGAATTAGAGCTAAGGGAAGTGCTGGTGGACATAATGGTATTAAAAGTATTATAAGTCATACCGGTACTCAGAATTTTAAAAGAGTTAGAGTGGGAGTAGGAGAGAAACCTGCCCGCATGGATTTGGCTGATTATGTGTTGGGTCATTTTTCAAAAGAGGACGTGCCTATTATGGAGGATGCCTTTAAAGATGCGGCTGATGCAGTATCTATTATCATATCCCAGGATATAAATGCAGCTATGAATAAGTATAATTAGTTTATGTAAAGGTGAAAATATGAATACGTTAGAACAAGCCTTAAGAGAACATGGTGAATATATAAGACTTGAAGAGAGTCTTAAGAAAAATAAGAATGCTTCCTTAGGGGTTAGTGGATGCAAGGATTCTGACAAAATCAATATCATTAATGCTTTATCAAGTGGCTATAAATACACGGTTATTGTCACTAATGACGCAAAAAAAGCAAGGGAAATGTATGAAGATTTTGCCATTTATAATAAGAATGTCATCCTCTATCCGGCTAAGGATTTTTTGTTTTTAAATGCTGAGATTCATGGTAATTACATTATTAGTGAGCGTTTAAATGTAATTAAAAATATTATAGAAAATAACGATTCTATTATTATCACCACCATTGATGGACTTATGGACAAGCTTATTCCCGTGGAAATCATTGAAGAAAATGTCATTATGATTAGCAGCCAGGATTCTTTGGATTTGGAGGAAGTTAAAAGTAAATTAGTTAACATGGCCTATGAAAGGGTAAGTCAGGTTCAAGGTCCGGGACAGTTCGCTATGAGAGGTGAGATTCTAGATATATTTCCGGTAACGGAGGAAAGCCCTGTAAGAATTGACCTTTGGGGAGATGAGATTGATTCCATAAAATACTTTGATGTAGAAAGTCAAAGGTCCATTGAGAATATTGAAGATATTACTATTTATCCGGCTTGTGAATACATTATGGACAGAGATACTATGCTTAAAGGCATTGAGAAAATCAAAGCTGATGAAAAGAAGGTGGAGTCCGCATTTCGTAAGAAAATGGAGATTGAAAGTGGTCACAGAATTAGCGTGATTATCAAAGAGTTCTTAGAGATGCTTAGGATTAATCCGGCAGGTGCAAGTGTAGACAGCTACATTAACTATTTTTATGATGATCTTTCAACTCTAGAAGATTATTTAAATAATTCCAATACTTTATATGTTCTTGATGAGCCTGTAAAGTTAAAGGAAAAGAGCACTGCTGTATTTAAAGAGTTTAAAGAGAGCATGGTTAGCAGGTTAGAGAAGGGTTATATTCTTCCTGGTCAAACCAAGGTGTTAAATGATTACAAGGCAGTTATCGATATGATGAAAGGGATGCCTAAGGTTTCATTTTTTTCTATTAATAATAAAGCAAAGGAATTGGCTATTACTGAGACTTTCCAGATTGATTCTAGAAGTGTGGTGTCCTACAACAACAGTCTGGAGATTCTTGCCAAGGATTTAAAGAGTTATAGAAAGAAGAATTACAGAGTTTTAATTCTTGCCAGCTCCACCACTAGAGCTAAAAGATTTGCTGATGGATTGTGGGATTATGGCATTGAGGCGATTTTTTCAGACAACAAAGACAGAGTGCTAAAGCCTAGAGAAGTGATTGTTATGTCTGGAAATGTTCGTCAGGGTTATGAATATCCTTTGGTTAATTTTGTGGTTATTACTCAAACGGATATATTTGGCAAGGAAAGGCATAGAAAGAAGAAGCATAAAAGTCGTTTTCAGGGAAGACACGTTCAGGATTTTAATGAGCTTTCCGTTGGGGACTATGTTGTCCATGAGAATCATGGTTTAGGCGTGTATAGGGGTGTGGAGAAGATTGAAGTAGACGGCGTTTTTAAGGATTACATTAAGATTGAGTATGCAGGTAATTCTAATCTGTACATTTTGGCCACTCAGTTAGATATGCTTCAAAAATATGCTGGTGCGGATACTGAAAAAGTTCCTAAGATTAACAAGCTTGGAAGCCAGGAGTGGTACAAGACCAAGTATAAAGTTAAGGGTGCCGTTAAAGATATTGCCAAGGAATTAGTGGAGCTTTATTCTGCAAGACAAAACAGGCAGGGCTTTGCTTACAGCAAGGATACTGTGTGGCAAAAGGAGTTCGAGGAAACATTTCCTTACGAGGAAACCTCGGATCAGCTTAAGGCCATTGAAGAGACTAAGTTAGATATGGAAAGTCACAAGATTATGGACAGACTTATCTGTGGTGATGTGGGATATGGCAAGACAGAGATTGCCATTAGGGCTGCATTTAAGGCGGTTCAAGATGGCAAGCAGGTGGCGTTTTTGGTACCTACTACTATTTTGGCAAAGCAGCATTACAATACATTTGTTCAGAGGATGAAGAATTATCCTGTAAGAATTGATATGCTGTCCAGATTCAGAACGTCAAAGGAAGTAGATGAAACTATTAAGGGGTTAAAGTCAGGAGAAGTGGATATTGTCATTGGTACTCACAAGATTTTGAATAAATCCATTAAATATAAAGACCTTGGGCTTTTAATTATCGATGAAGAGCAGCGATTCGGTGTTACTCACAAGGAAAAACTTAAGGAAATCAAGCAAAATGTGGATGTCCTTACTCTTACAGCTACGCCGATTCCTAGAACTTTGCATATGAGTCTTGCGGGTATTAGGGATATGAGTGTCCTTGAGGAGGCACCGGTAGATAGAGTTCCAATCCAGACCTATGTTATGGAATATGATAAGGAGATTATCAGAGAGGCCATTAACAGGGAATTAGCCAGAGGCGGACAGGTGTATTATGTTTACAACAGAGTTAATAATATACAGGACGTGGCTATGAATCTTCAAAGTCTTTTGGGAGACGCTAATGTGGTGTATGCCCATGGGCGTATGCCGAAAGGAGAACTTGAACAGATTATGTTTGATTTTGTTCAAGGGGATATTGATGTGTTGGTATCCACCACTATCATTGAAACAGGTTTAGACATTTCAAATGTTAATACAATTATTATTCATGATGCCGATAGATTTGGCCTATCCCAGCTTTATCAGTTGAGAGGAAGGGTTGGTAGAAGTGGAAGAACCGCTTATGCTTTCATGCTTTACAAGAGGGACAAGATTCTAAAAGAAGAGGCGGAAAAGCGTCTAAAGGCTATCAGAGAGTTTACTGAGTTGGGAAGTGGTTTTAAAATCTCCATGCGTGATCTGGAAATAAGAGGTGCAGGGAATGTGCTTGGTGCTCAGCAACATGGACACATGGCGGCAGTTGGTTATGATTTGTATTGCAAACTTTTAAATGAAGCCGTTATGACTTTAAAGGGCGAAGAGGTTCTAGATGAATTTGAAACCAAGATAGATCTGGATGTTGACGCATACATCCCATCAAGTTATATAAAAAATGAAATGCAAAAATTAAATGTCTATAAGCGAATCGCCAGCATTGAAAGCGAAGAGGATTATTTTGATATGCAGGATGAGCTTATGGATAGGTTCGGCGAAATGCCAAAGAATGTTATGAATCTTTTATCCATTGCATATGTTAAAGCTATGGCTCATAAGGCTTGGGTTACTGAAATCACTAATGTTAAGGCCTCTAGGGACACCAACTGGAAAAATGTAATTAAAATTGAGATGTATCCTCAAGCAAAGATAAAGGTTGAGGAGATACCTAAGCTAATAGAAAGCTATAAGGGAAAACTAAAATTCATCCAAGAATCAAAACCATATTTTTTGGTAGAGACAGGCACCAAAGAATTAAATATGGATGAGTACAAGGAAGTAATATTGGAGTTTTTAAAACAAGTAAGCTTATAGGTGGCTTGATTGGAGTTTTACAGCATATCTATAGTTTTTGCACAATATAAAATAAAAGGTGGCTGTTGCAAACGCAACAGCCACCTTTGTATATATAATGTTTTATGGTTCGTATACACCTGTATAGTTCTTTATGTATTCATCAATTGCATATACATTACTGCTTGGGGTGTAGTTCTTCTTAGGGAAGAAGTTTTCATGTAGTATAGCTACGTTATAAGCAACACCTTGAGGGATTACGGCGCTTGGATAGTATCCGGTGTTTGAGCCTGAGTTGTATGTAGGGTAGCCTGTCTGGTCTTTAAGTTCACAGGTTACAACTATTTCTAATAAGTCATATACTTTGTCCCACTTCATGTTTGTGGAAATGATTTTTTCTCCATCAACGTTGTTTTCTGATATAACAGTATCTGCGCAATCAAGCATTTTGTTTAAGCCGGCAGATTTTGCTACTTGAAGTAAATGTCTCATGACATATCTTTGTCTTGCGGTTCTTCCGTAGTCGTCACGGTATGTTTCGTCGGTGTCTGGATCTGTGAAGGCTACGTATCTGATTCTACAGTAGGCTGTAACCTGAAGTCCGCTCATGTGAACTTTGCCAGCGTGGGTAAGGTCTGGTGCGTCCTTTCCTGTAACTTCTCGGGTTTCAGTAAGATATCCGTTAACGAGAGGAAGTTCTTTTTCGGAAATTTCCAAATCAAGACCTCCTAAGGAATCTATGATGGAAGCTAATCCTGAGAAATTAACTGTGACGTAGTTTTCAATATTTAAATCCAGATTTTCGTTAAGCATATTAATAGCTCCAACAGGACCATTGTAGAAAAATGCAGTATTACATTTGTTATAAGTCTCGTCTCCGCCAGCATCATCCATTTTCATGAGAGTGTCTCGATAAACGGAAGTAAGTTTAACATCGCCGGATTTGTTATTGATGCTGGCAATCATAATTGTATCAGTGTGGGTATCCGATTCTAACTCGCCATTTCTGGAATCCAAACCAAATAAAACGATATTTGTATAACCACTTAAATCACAATCAGAAGTTATGATAGTGCCTTTTGTTTCTGTATATACATTTTTATCCCAGTCATCTTTATATTTACCGGACAAATAGGCTTTTGTTATTCCGCAACCAACAACCATTCTCTTGAAACGGTCTTTGGCACCTGGGACAAACATTATAACTAAGGTAAGGATAACAATTATAGAAACTATAAATCCTAATACCTTTAAGCCTTTTTTCTTTTTCTTTTTTTTGCCCTTAGAGCCCTTCTTTCCTGAAGAAGCTTTTTTAGAAGAGTTCTTTCTTTTCCTTGGGGAAATATCTTCGTCATAGTAATAATCATCAGGAATACTTCTGCTAGAAGATCTTCTAGAGCTCTTTTTAGCCACTGTATTATCGGCTTTGTTAGCAGATCTTTTGTTAGAAGCTTTATTTCTTTGGGAATTATCACGGGAGTCTCTGTTATTCATATCGTTATAATACTCCTCTTCGTATTCGTAATCGTAGTATGCATCAGGAGAGTAATCGTAGTCCGGATCATAATCAATATCCTCTATATAATCCGCTGATTCATCATATTCAATATTATCGTAGTCAACTTCATATCTGTCGTTGGAAGAATTCTCATAAAAAGAGTTGTTGTAATTTCTTCTTGAATTCCTATTGTAATCTCTTCTGGAATATCTGTCAGAAGAAGGTCTTGAATTACGGCGATTTCTATTAACTGAATATTCGTCGTCAAAGTAATTTTTTGACATTTTATTTGCCTCACATTTATTTATAAATTTTTAATATACCTTATTTAGTGCAAATTTCAGTATAGAATATATTTTTTTTAAAGTAAATAGAATAAAAATAATTTACAGAAAAGTTGAAAATTTGTAGGCAAGATATGTAGTTTCACTTTCTTTACATTTCCAATATCCGGTGCTATATTTAGAGTGTTGTTTTCTAAAAAATTAATTAATTAGGAAAAGAAGGAGTGTCACTATGGTTAAGAAATTTGATGATCTTATTTCAAAGGTTACAGAATGCAGCGTGAAAACAGTATCTGTAGCAGTTGCTCAGGATGAAGCTGTATTAGAGGCTGTTAAAGCAGCTAAAGAAAGAAATATTGCAAATGCTATCCTTGTAGGAGACGAGGATGAGATTAGAAAAATTGCATCTACATTGAATATGAATATTGATGATTACAAAATCATCGATGTTAAAGATAAAACAGAGGCAGCTCTTAAGGCTGTTGAACTTGTTCACAACGGTGAAGCAGATATGTATATGAAAGGCCTTATTGATACAAAGACATTCTTAAAGAGCGTTCTTGATAAAGAAGTTGGTCTTAGAAATAATAAGCCATTATCTCATGTATGCGTATTTGAAATCGAAGGAGTAGATAAACTTTTATTCCTTACAGACGTTGCATTTATGACATATCCTACATTGGAAGATAAAGTTAGTATTATTAATAACACTGTGGAAATCTGTAATGCATGCGGAATTGAGAATCCAAAGGTTGCACCACTTGCAGCAGTTGAGGTTGTTAATCCTAAGATGCCTGTAACAGTTGAAGCAGCAGAACTTACAAAGATGAACGAAGAAGGAAAGATTACAGGATGTATCGTTGATGGACCTTTATCAATGGATCTTGCTATTTGCCCTGAAGCAGCTAAGGAAAAAGGCGCAGAAGGTAGAAAGATTGTTGGAGATGCTGATGTATTATTATTCCCAGATATCCATGCAGGAAACCTTGTTTATAAAGCATTAGTACATACAGCAAAGGTTAAGAATGGTAACATTATTACAGGAACAAAAGCACCAGTTATTCTTACATCCCGTTCAGATGATTTCGAAACAAAGGTTAACTCAATTGCACTTGGTTCAGTAGTTGCAGAGTCCCTTAAAAATGCATAATTTTAAAATAATATAGATTAAAAGGAGAATTTATGGCAGTTAAAAGTTTAGTAATTAATCCAGGTTCTACATCAACAAAGATTGGTGTATATGAAGATGAGACTTTAGTATTTGATCACACATTAAGACACTCTACAGAAGAAATTGCACAGTATGAATCAATCTATGCTCAGAGAGAATTCAGAAAAAATATTATCCTTGATTTCCTTAAGGAAAAAGATGTGGATGTAAAATCGTTTGATGTTATAGTTGGTAGAGGTGGTCTTTTAAAACCTATTCCAGGTGGAACATATGCAGTGGATGATGCTCTTCTTGAGGATTTAAAAAATGGTGTTCAGGGACAGCATGCATCTAACCTTGGAGGAATCCTTGCAAAGGAAATCGGTGACGAGGCTGGTGCACCAGCATATATTGTTGACCCTGTTGTAGTTGATGAACTTCAGCCTGTAGCAAGATTATCAGGACATCCGGATGTTCCAAGAATCAGTATATTCCATGCACTTAATCAGAAAGCAGTTGCTAAGAGATTTGCAAAAGAGCACAACAAAAATTATGAAGACTTAAATCTTATTGTTGTTCATATGGGTGGTGGAGTATCAGTTGGTGCTCATGAAAAAGGTAAAGTTGTAGATGTATTCAATGCCCTTGATGGTGATGGAGCATTTTCTCCAGAGAGAGCTGGTGGACTTCCAACAGGTGGTCTTATTGATCTTTGCTACTCTGGTAAATATACAAAGCAGGAAGCATACAAGTTAATGGTTGGAAACGGCGGACTTAATGCTTATGTTGGAACAAATGATATGAGAACTGTTATCAAGATGATGAACGAAGGCGATGATAAGGCTAAGTTAGTATATGATGCTTTCTGTTATCAGGTTGGTAAGGACATAGGTGCTATGGCAACAGTTCTTCATGGAAAAGTTGATGGAATCATCGTAACTGGAGGAATTGCTTACAATCAGTGTATTATCGATGACCTTACAGCATCATGCGGATGGATTTGCGATATCACAGCATATGCAGGTGAAGATGAGTTGTTAGCTCTTGTACAGGGTGGACTTCGTGTAATAAATGGTGAAGAAGCTGCTAAGGAATATTGCTAATCTTGACAGTATTATTTTGCAGGTATAAACTTAATCGTAGTTTAAATTAACAAACGAAAGGAAGTTGTTAAAATGGAGAATAAAGATATTGATTGGTCAAATCTTGGTTTTGGCTATATAGTAACAGACAAGCGTTATGTATCTAATTTTAAAGATGGTAAATGGGATGATGGCGAACTTACCAGTGATGATAAGGTAGTTATTAGTGAATGTGCAGGTGTGCTTCAGTATTCACAGTCTTGTTTTGAAGGACTTAAGGCGTATAGAACAAAAGACGGACACATTGTAACATTTAGACCTGACCTTAACGCACAGAGAATGATGGATTCGGCAGTTAGACTTGAGATGCCAGCATTTCCAAAGGAAAGATTTATAGATGCAGTTGTTGAAACTGTTAAGGCAAATGCAGCATATGTACCTCCATTTGGATCAGGAGCAACATTATATATCAGACCATATATGTTTGGTAGCTCACCAGTTATTGGTGTTAAGCCAGCAGACGAATATCAGTTTAGAATTTTTACAACTCCTGTAGGACCTTACTTTAAGGGTGGCGCTAAGCCTATTACAATTAAAGTTAGTGATTTTGATAGAGCAGCTCCTCATGGAACTGGTAACATCAAAGCAGGTCTTAACTATGCCATGAGTTTACACGCAATTGTTACGGCACATGAAGAAGGATATGCTGAGAACCTTTATTTGGATCCAGCCACAAGAACTAAGGTAGAAGAAACAGGTGGAGCAAATTTTATCTTCATTAAAGGTAATAAGTTCATTACTCCAAAGTCAGATAGTATTCTCCCTTCAGTAACAAGAAGATCTCTTGAAGTAGTTGCTAAGGATTACTTAGGATTAGAGGTTGAGGAAAGAGAAGTATTTTTTGAAGAACTCAAAGATTTCGATGAGTGTGGACTTTGTGGTACAGCAGCAGTTATCTCGCCGGTTGGTAAGATTGTTGATCATGGAAATGAAATTGCATTCCCAAGTGGAATGGATGAAATGGGTCCAACAATTAAGAAATTATACGATACGTTAACAGGTATCCAGATGGGCGAAGTAGAGGCTCCAGAAGGATGGATTAAAGTAATTGAATAATTCTGAAAATTTGATAGAATAAAAGAAGTATTATGAGGATTACAGTAATGTAATCCTCATTTTTTAAAAAATTAAGGAGAGTGGGTATGTTCGTAAAAAAGAAAGATGATGATAAGTCAAAGAAGAATAAAATGTTAGAATGGGACAATATAATAGTTGCATTGGTGTACATAATACTTGGTGTGTTTATGATGGTACACCCAAGAACATTTTATAAAGGATTTACAACTGCATTAATGATAATACTCATTGGAATGGGTATATCAAAAATCGCAAGCTATTTTATTATTAAGAAAAATACAGAGATAGGCACAACTATGAAGCTGATATCAGGTATATGTTTGATTGTATTTGGTATTTTAGTTAAAGTTTTATTAGGTAGTTTAGTTGCCATGATTATTGGGCTATTCCTTGTATATGGTGGTATATCTAAACTTGTTTTAGGACTTAGTATTAAAAATGTAGATAAAACTCAGGGAAAAACCCTTATTATAGCTGGAGTTATCAATATGATAATTGGCTTTATTGCTGTGTTACTTCCATTTAAGACAACATCTGTAGTTATAATAATATTTGGTATAGCATTTGTTTTATCTGGAATTATGGAAGTTATTTCTGTTTTCAAAGTATATAAGGTGCGCAAGGCATTTGCAGCGGCAGATGGAGCGTTAAATCAGGACTACAAAGAAGTTGAGTAAGAGGTGGCATATTGGATAGGAAAGACCTTATAAATGATATAAAAAACAGAACAGGAATATCAGAAGAGGATACGAAAAAAATCGTTGAGACCTATATTAAAGTTGCTAAGGAAGAACTTAAAAAGAATGATTATGAGAAAGAAGATGTCAATCTGGTAAGAGGTGAAGATAATGAGACTTGATAAATATTTAAAAGTATCCAGATTAATAAAAAGAAGAACTGTAGCTAATCAGGCTTGTGATGCAGGCAGAGTTCTGGTAAATGACAAGGTGGCAAGAGCATCCCTTAATGTTAAGGAAGGGGATATTATTGAAATATTGTTTGGTAATAAATCTCAAAAAGTTCAGGTTTTAAGCGTAAAAGAAACAGTTAAAAAAGAAGAAGCAGAGAATATGTATAAAGATTTGTAATGTTTTTAGAATTTTCCTTGGAAATTCATTGAAATATTAAAAAAAAACATATACAATTAAGTTTATATTAGTTTGCGAAGAGGTGTAACTTTGAAAAACAATTCGAGAAGGAATGATCGTAATTATAAAAAGAGAAAACGTAAAGTAAGTCATATAAACTCTGTTATTATTGTGACATTTGCAGTGGCTTTGGTAGTATTTTTCGGGGGAAAGATTGACAACCTTCAAAAAGAAAAGGTGTCGTTAAATGAAAAAGAAGCCAGAGTTCAATCGACACTTAAGGACGAAGAAGATAGAACAGAAGAGTTAAATGACCAAAGTGTTTCTGTACAGACCAAGGAATATATAGAGTCAGAGGCAAGGAAATTAGGATATGTTTATCCTGATGAGATTATTTTAAAACCAAAGACTGATAAGTAATGATTAAAGACGATGAGAAACCATGTTTCTCATCGTTTTAAAGTTTTAGGAAAGATTATGAAGATAGAAGATAAAGTAAAACATTTTATTGAAGAACACAAGTTAATAGATAAGGGCATGGTCGTGGTGCTTGGGGTATCCGGTGGCGCTGATTCCGTATGCATGTATAAAATTTTAAAGAAGCTTTCTAAATCCATGGATTTTAATTTGGAGGTAGTTCATATTAATCATGGAATTAGAGGCGAGGAAGCTGATAGGGATATGAATTTTGTAGAGAAAATGTGTGCCAAAGACGAAGTTGCATTTTCAAAATATTTATATGACGTACCAGGATATGCCAGAAAACAGGGTTTTACTGAGGAAGAAGCAGGAAGAATTCTTAGATATAAAACCTTTAGAGAAGTAGTTAATGGATATCAGAAAAAAGGTATTAAAGGAGTTATTGCTGTTGCTCATAATGAAGGTGATAGTGCAGAAACTTTTATTTATAACCTTTGTAGAGGCACAGGGTTGGATGGAGTTACGGGAATTGCTCCTAAAAATGATGATGTTATAAGGCCGGTGCTTTGTTTAAGCAGAGATGAGATAGAGAGCTATCTTAAGGAGAATTCCATTGAATATGTGGAGGATTCCACTAATAAAAGCTTAGAGTATTCCAGAAACAAAATCAGGCATAAGGTAATTCCTTACCTTCAAAATAATATTAATGAAAAGGCTGTGGAGCACATTACATATTTATCCAGGGATTTAGGGGAGGTTAAGGAGTATTTAGAAGAAATCACCTATGAAAAATATAAAGAGTACTCAAGAGAGTCTGATGATGGACGTGTCATTTTAAATAAACAAAAACTTTCTTTGGAAAAGGATTATATACAGGCAAGAATTATACGCCTTGCTATAAAAAATGTGGTCCATAAACTTAAGGATATAACAAGAAATCATGTGGAAGATGTGATGGATTTGTTGGAAAGTCAAACGGGTAGATATATAGAGTTGCCTTATAATATTAGGGTTAAGGTGGTATATGACGAGTTGGAATTCTCTGTTAATAACGGGGATTCAAAAGCTGATGAAAGAGAAATTAACTATGAAATTACAAAAGAACGCATGAGTATGGAAGAATTTTCTCTTAAGATTAGCGGCAATCCTATAGATTTCCTTAAAAGCAATCAAAAAATATATACTAAATATTTTAATTGTGATAAAATTAATGATGGTCTGTCTTGTAGAAAGTGGGATGCTTTAGACAGGATAGTTATTGATGATAAAGGTAATAAAAAAGATATAAAAAGTTATCTAAAAAATATTAAAGTACCAGCTGATAAAAGAAAAGATGTTTATGTCTTAGCAATGGATCACGAAGTATTGTGGGTTATTGGATATCGCATTAGCGAGAAATATAAGGTAACTAAAGATACAAAAGAGATTCTTAAAGTCAGCTGTCTTTGTAATAAAGATTCGATAAATAGCGATTAGGAAAGAGGATTTTATGAGTAGTAAGGTTAAGGTGTTAATAACAGAAGAAGAAGTAGATGCTAAGATTGGAAGAATTGCCAGAGAGTTAAGTAAAGAATATGCAGGTAAAACTGTTCATATGATATGCGTCTTAAAAGGTGGTGTATTCTTTATGGTTGAGTTGGCTAAAAGAATGAGTGTGGATGTAACAATGGATTTTATGGATGTATCAAGCTATGGAGCTGGTACAGAGAGCTCAGGAACTGTTAAGGTTGTTAAGGATTTGGATGAGCCTATTGAAGGAAAAGACATACTCATTGTTGAAGATATAGTAGATTCTGGTAGAACTTTGAAAGCGTTAACGAACCTTTTGGGACATCGTAATCCTGCAAGTTTAAAGGTGGTTACATTATTGGATAAACCAGATAGAAGAGTTGTGGATGTGGAAGTTGCATATTCATGCTTTAATATACCTGATGAATTTGTGGTTGGTTATGGTTTGGACTATGACCAAAAATATAGAAATCTCCCATATATCGGGGTGCTAGAAAATAATAAGGAGGAGAGGTAGTGAATAATAAAGGATTAATCATATATGGAATAATTCTATTGGCTGTTTGTGGAATAGTTTATTATATGGTAATGAATTCCGGTGAAAGTAATAATTATACATATAAGGATTTCATGTCAGATTATGAGGACGGAGAAGTAGAAAGTATAACACTTTATCAAAACAAGGAAGTTCCAACAGGAAAATTAGTTGTTAAACTTGATGATGGAACAAAGCATTCTATTTTTGTATCAAGTGCGGCTGATACAGAGGAAAGACTCATAAAAGCTGATATCGAGTATAAAACAAAGGACGTTAAAAAGGAAAGCATTATAGTACAGGTGTTACCTTATGTTCTGATTTTATTATCGGTAATTTTTGTGTTCTATTTCTTAACCATGCAAGGAGGCGGCGCTAACAATAAGCTTAATAATTTTGGAAAAAGCCGTGCTAAGTTAGCTTCGGAAAATGGTAAGAAAATTAAATTTGATGATGTAGCAGGACTTCATGAAGAAAAAGAAGAACTGGAAGAAATAGTTGACTTCCTTAAGAGTCCTAAGAAATATGTTGAGCTTGGAGCTAGAATTCCAAAGGGAGTTATCCTTACAGGATATCCGGGAACTGGTAAAACTTTACTGGCAAAAGCAGTTGCAGGTGAAGCAGGAGTTCCATTTTTTAGCATCTCGGGTTCTGATTTCGTGGAGATGTTTGTTGGTGTCGGTGCATCCAGAGTAAGAAGTTTGTTTGAAGATGCCAAGAAAAATGCACCATGTATTGTGTTTATCGATGAAATTGATGCCGTAGCCAGAAGAAGAGGAACAGGAATGGGTGGCGGCCATGATGAAAGAGAACAGACATTGAATCAGCTTCTTGTTGAAATGGATGGATTCGGTGTAAACGAAGGAATCATCGTTATGGCGGCAACTAACAGAGTAGATATTTTGGATCCGGCTATTTTAAGACCGGGACGTTTTGATAGAAAGATAACAGTTAGTTTTCCGGATACAGCAGCCAGAAAAGAAATTCTTCAGGTGCATAGTAAGAATAAACCTATGGCTGAAGATGTGGATTTGGATGAGGTTGCTCATGCAACAGCGGGATTCTGTGGTGCTGATATTGAAAATCTCATGAATGAGGCAGCAATTGCAGCAGCCAGAGCAAATAGAAAGTATATTATTCAAGAAGATATTAATACATCATTTATAAAGATTGAGGTCGGAACTGAAAAACGAAGCAGAGTTGTGTCTTCTAAAGATAGAAAGATTACTGCTTATCATGAGTCCGGACATGCAATACTTGTGCATGTTTTACCGGATGTAGAACCGGTTCATACAGTATCTATAATTCCAACAGGAGTTGGCGCAGGTGGATATACCATGAGAGTACCGGATACTGATAGAAGTTATATGACAAAGGGCCAAATGCTTCAAAATATCATGGTATGCTTAGGTGGTAGAATTGCAGAGTCGCTTATTTTCGACGATATTACAACCGGAGCATCTCAGGATATCAAACAGGCAACCTCAATTGCAAGATCTATGATTACAAAATATGGATTTTCTGACAAATTAGGACTTATTGCATATGGCAACGATGATGACGAGGTATTCATTGGAAAAGATTTGATGCACACCAAGGGTTATGCTGATAAGACAGCCAGTGAGATAGATGCAGAAGTTAAGAGTATCGTTGACGATTGCTATGTTAAAGCTAAAAAAATTATTGAAGATAACATGACTGTTCTTCATAAGAGCGCAGAATTACTTCTTGAAAAGGATAAAATCTATCAGAAAGAATTCGAAGAATTATTTGAAAAGTACGCAGCAAAAGAAACTGTTTAATAAAACTAAATATAATGGTTGTTTAATAAATAGGAGAATTAGTGAATTTTTAGGTAAAAATGCATAAAACGAGCTAGAAATCAGAGGGAAAAATTGACACTACACAACCGAGTGAGGAAAAATGCACAAAAAAAGATGCCAGATATTGTTAAGTTTGTGCACACTTCTTTGTTGCAGGTTGATATAATAATGACTGTAAAAACCCCCCAATACATTATATAGTTTTTGCTACACCCCATAAGAAACGAAATACCTTCTCCAAAAAGGACAGCCGATCGTTGGCTGTCCTTTTTACCATTTATACGGAGGAAATTATGAATCTTGATTTAAGATACATGACCAAATTAGAAAAGAAGTTGTTATATATCCATAATATAAAGCCTGTACTTAATAAAGGTGCTTTATATAGCGATGAAACAGCTGTCAGTAGGGATCCAGTGGAACCAGAACCTTATTCAGAGGTTACTATTAGACTCAGAACCGGAACTGGAAATATAGAGCATGCCTATATTTGTTATGATAATAATGAATATGATATGTTTTTGGCAGGGGCAGACGAATTGTTTGACTACTACGAGTATTCGTTGAAACTTGAAGATAAACAGATCAGATATTATTTTAGAGTTCAAACAGGAAGTATCAGCTGTTTCTATGATAAAACCGGAGCTGTAGACAGTAGAACAGGATGGTATGATTTTGTTGTAACTCCTGGTTTTAAGACACCGGAGTGGGCAAAGGGTGCAGTTATATACCAGATATATACAGACAGATTCTTTAATGGAGATAAGACCAACGACGTTCTTACCAGGGAATATAATTATATTGGAGATTATAGCCAAAGAGTAAGTGACTGGAATAAATATCCTGCTACAATGGGTGTAAGAGAATTCTATGGTGGAGATTTACAGGGTGTTTGGGATAAGTTGGATTATTTACAAAATCTTGGAGTTGAAGTTATATATTTTAACCCGCTTTTTGTATCTCCATCTAACCATAAATATGATATTCAGGATTACGATTATATAGATCCTCATTTTGCAAAGATTGTAAAAGATGAAGGCGAGGTCCTTAAGGATGGGGATTATTTAAATAAAGACGCTAGTAAGTACATTTGCCGTGTAACGGATAAGGAGAACCTTGAAGCATCTAACGAATTCTTTAAAGACTTTGTAAATGAAGTGCATAGAAGAGGTATGAAGGTTATCTTAGATGGTGTATTTAACCATTGTGGTTCCTTTAATAAATGGCTTGATAAAGAACAGATATATGAGAATCAGGAAGGATATAGCAAAGGTGCTTACATTTCCGGAGAAAGCCCATATAGAACGTTTTTTAAATTCTTCGAAGAGGCATGGCCATATAACTACCACTACAATGGATGGTGGGGACATGATACCCTGCCTAAACTCAATTATGAAGAGTCACCAAAGTTGTATGAATATATTATGAGAATCGCCAGAAAATGGGTCTCAGAGCCTTATAATGTGGATGGCTGGAGACTTGATGTGGCTGCGGATTTGGGTCAAAGCGGTGAATTTAACCACAAGTTTTGGCAGGACTTTAGAAAGAATGTTAAGGAAGCTAATCCTAATGCTATTATTTTGGCAGAACATTATGGAGATCCAGGTGCGTGGTTACAGGGAAATGAATGGGATACCGTCATGAACTACGATGCCTTTATGGAGCCAATAAGCTGGTTCTTAACCGGTATGGAAAAACATAGTGATGAAAAGAGAGATGATCTTAGAGGAGACTCCTTCTCATTTTTTGCAGCTATGAATCACCATATGTCCAGATTCCAGGGAAGTTCTTTATTGGTAGCAATGAATGAACTTTCAAATCACGACCATTCAAGATTCATGACAAGAACCAATGGAAACGTAGGCCGTGTGGGATATGCCGGTCCGGAGGCTGCTGAAAAATATATAAACAAAGGTATTATGAAGGAAGCTGTTGTTATACAGATGACATGGCCGGGAGCGCCAACTCTTTATTATGGTGATGAGGCTGGTGTCTGTGGATGGACAGATCCTGATAATAGAAGAACTTATCCATGGGGTAAGGAAGATACAGAACTTATAGATTTCCACAGAGCTGCAATTAAGATTCACAAAGAAAACAAAGCTCTTAGAACTGGTGGATTTAAGGCCATATTCGGTGAATATAACGCTATTGGATATGGAAGAATGTTAGAAGAAAATGTTATTGCTGTGGCGATAAATAATGACGGTGTGGAAAGAGAATTCAAAATGCCGGTATGGCAATTAGGTATTACTGATGAGGATGTATTGGAAAGATTAATTGTATCCAATAGAGAAAGCTTCAGTATTGAGCCTAAAGAATATTACGTTGAAACAGGATTTGTAACCATAAAGATGGAGCCATTTTCAGGAGCCATTTTAAGAAAAAAAATATAATTTTAAAGTAAAATTTGACAAATACCCTGCAAATGTGTTATTATAACGCAGTCGCAGGGTACATGTGCGGGTGTAGTTCAATGGTAGAACACCAGCCTTCCAAGCTGGATACGTGGGTTCGATTCCCATCACCCGCTTATTATTCAGAAAAAAAGTGGTGCTTTATAGCATCACTTTTTTGTGTTATAATGGATGCAATATGTGTGTTAAGAGGTAAATGTTATGGAGAGTAGCTTACAATATTATGATGCTGAGAACAATCAGTATCGTATAAAAAAAGTAAAGGGGCCCATATCGGGAATGGTTGAGGTTCCAGGGTCTAAAAGTATAACTAACAGAGCTCTGTGTATAGCTGCCATGGGTATAGGTAAAGCGAAGATAACAGGGGCCTTGTTTAGTGATGATTCCAGACATGTTTTAAAATGTCTTAAGGATTTAGGCTTTAAACTTGATATATTTGAAGATGAGAAAGAAGTAGATATTATAGGAATGGGAGGTATCATTCCTAGAAGTACTGCAACTATAGATGTGGGAAGTGCTGGTACTGCAGCAAGATTCTTAACAGCTATGTTAGGTTTTTCAGGCGGTGAGTATACAATTAATTGCTCTAAGCAGATGGCAAGTAGACCTATGAAGGAGTTATTTGACATATTAACCGGTCAGGGAGCTGAGATTGAATACTTAGGAAAGAAGGGACATTTACCAATTAAGATAAAGGGATGTGGCCTTCTTCAGGATAGAGCCTACAGCAAACATGACAGAGCTGATAAGGACATTGATATAACAGTTGATATATCAGAAAGCACTCAATATCTCAGTGCACTTCTTATGATAGCTCCATCTTTAAAACATGATGTTAGAATTCATGTTAAAAGTGATAAAAAAATTGGCTCCTATATTAAGATAACCATTGGAATGCTTAAGAAATTTGGAGTTGATATAAAGGTTGACGAGGATACTTACATTATCTCAGGACGTAAAAAGCCTGTAGTTGGTAAATATCACGTGGAACCGGATATTTCAGCGGCATGCTATTTCTATGCATTAGCAGCCATAACCAGAGGAAAGGTTATTGTAAAGAATGTTCATTTCTCCACAAGTCAGGGAGATGCTGAATTTATTGAAGTTCTTCAGGTTATGGGATGTGAAGTAAAGGATTTAGAGCCGGGAATTGAGGTAAGTGGTCCACTTCATTTACATGGTGTAGATGTTGATATGAATGATTTTTCAGATCAAGCCCTTACTCTTGCAGCTATTTCTCCTTATGTTGATTCTCCAATGTTTATAAGAAATGTTGGACATATCAGAGGGCAGGAATGCGACAGAATGGCTGCTATTATAGATAATCTTGCAAATGCAGGTATTGACTGTGAAATTGAGGGAGACGATATTCTTATTTATCCTAGTGAGCCACCTCAGGCAACAGTAATTAATACATATGATGACCATAGAGTTGCTATGGCCTTTACAGTCATGGGAGTTAAGACTCATGATATTGTTATAGATAATCCAATGTGTTGCTCAAAGACTTTTGAGAATTTCTATGAAGTTTTTGAAGGTCTAGTGTACAATAACGAAATGGGTTATGAAGATCTTTATTAAGGAGTAATTGTAGTAATGGAAAATGGTATGAACAAGGCGTATGCGCCAAAAAGAATTGAGAAAAAATGGCAGGACATCTGGGATGAGGAGAAAGCTTTTGAAGCAACTACTGACTATTCAAAGCCAAAGTATTATGCGTTAGTTGAGTTCCCATATCCATCAGGTCAAGGTCTTCATGTAGGACATCCAAGACCATACACAGCTATGGATATAGTTTCCCGTAAGAGAAGAATGCAGGGATATAACGTATTATTTCCAATGGGTTGGGATGCTTTCGGTCTTCCTACAGAGAATTATGCTATTAAAAATAAAATTCATCCAAAGGTTGTAACAGAGAATAATGTTGCAAGATTTAAGCAGCAGTTGAAATCTCTTGGATATTCCTTTGATTGGGACAGAGAAGTAAATACAACTGATCCAGAGTATTATAAATGGACTCAGTGGATTTTCCTTAAATTATTTAATGAAGGTCTTGCATATAAAAAGGAAATGCCAATTAACTGGTGTACTTCTTGTAAGGTAGGTCTTGCAAATGAAGAGGTTGTTAATGGTGTTTGTGAAAGATGTGGAAGTCCGGTAGTTCGTAAAGTTAAAAGTGAGTGGATGTTAAAAATCACTGATTATGCTGATAAACTTATCGAAGGACTTAATGATGTTGATTATATTGAGAGAGTAAAAGTTCAGCAGCGTAACTGGATTGGAAGATCAGAAGGTGCTGAAGTTGACTTTAAGATTAAGGATACTGAGGATGTTCTTAGAGTATATACTACAAGACCGGATACATTATTTGGAGCTACATATATGGTAGTATCTCCTGAACACCCATATCTTGATAAATATAAAGATCAGATAGAGAATTTTGATGATATTGTAGCATACAGAGAACAGGCTGCTAGAAAGTCTGATTTTGAAAGAACAGAGCTTGCCAAGGACAAAACCGGTGTCGAGATTCATGGACTTAAAGCTATTAATCCTGTAAATGATACAGAGATTCCTATCTGGGTATCTGATTATGTTCTTATGACATACGGAACAGGTGCTATCATGGCGGTTCCTGCTCATGATGACAGAGACTGGGAATTTGCTAAGAAGTTCAATCTTCCTATTATCCAGGTTGTTAAAGGTAATACAGAAGAGGTTAATAATACAGTTGATCTTGACAAGGCTGCATTTACAGATGTTGCCACAGGTGTAATGCTTAATTCCGGTTTCCTTGATAATCTTTCTGTTGAAGAAGCTAAGGAAAAAATAAAAGATTTCCTTGAAGAGAAGAAGATTGGAACTAGAAAAGTTAATTATAAACTTCGTGACTGGGTATTCTCAAGACAGCGTTATTGGGGAGAGCCAATTCCAATTGTAAATTGTGATAAATGTGGATATGTAGCTATTGATGAAAGCGAACTTCCACTTATGCTTCCAGAAGTTGATAGCTATATGCCAACAGATAATGGAGAGTCACCATTGGCAGCTATGACTGATTGGGTTAATTGTAAGTGTCCAAAATGCGGTGGACCTGCTAAGCGCGAAACAGATACAATGCCACAGTGGGCAGGATCTTCATGGTATTTCTTAAGATACACAGATCCAAAGAATACAGATGCCTTAGCTAGCAAAGAAGCATTAGATTACTGGCTTCCTGTTGATTGGTACAATGGAGGAATGGAGCATACAACACTTCACCTTCTTTATTCGAGATTCTGGCATAGATTCTTATTTGACCAGGGTGTTGTACCAACAAAAGAGCCATATCAGAAACGTACATCTCACGGAATGATTCTTGGTGAGAATGGCGAGAAGATGTCTAAGTCTCGTGGAAATGTTATTAATCCGGATGACATTGTTAATGAATTTGGTGCAGATACTCTTAGAACATATGAGATGTTCATCGGTGCCTTCGACCTTTCAGCATCATGGTCTGAACAAGGCGTTAAGGGATGTAGAAGATTCCTTGATAGAGTATGGAAGCTTCAGGAAATCGTTGACAATGATGACATGGGTTACTCAAAGGATTTTGAGACTAAGATGCATCAGGTTATTAAGAAAGTAAGTAATGATTTTGAAAACCTAAAATATAATACAGCTATTGCAGCTTTAATGGGACTCATTAATGATTTCTTTAAGAAGGGTTCAGTAACAAAGGGCGAATTTAAGACATTTATTACGCTCCTTAATCCAGTGGCACCACATATTACAGAGGAATTATGGGAGATTCAGGGCTTTGAAGGAAGATTATATCAGACAGCATGGCCAGAATATGATGAAGCTAAAACAGTGGAAGATACTATTGAAATAGCAGTTCAGATAAACGGTAAAACTAAGATGACAATAGCTATCTCAAGAAATGAAGAAAAAGATTCAGCAATTGAAAAAGCTAAAGAAGCTCTTGGAAGCAAATTAGCAGGAGACATTGTAAAGGAAATCTACGTTCCTGGAAGAATTATAAATATCGTAGTTAAGAAATAATTGAATATTGTATATATAAGGGCAGGCTTAGTACTGCCCTTATTTTTTAAAGGAGTGAAAAAATGAGAATACGCAAAAATGTTAAAGAAATCTTGGATATACTTGATAAAGAGTATGGTAGTGAATATGTTTGCTATTTAAATTATGAAACTCCATGGCAGCTTTTGTTTGCCACAATCCTTAGTGCACAATGCACAGATGCAAGAGTAAATGTAGTTACCAAGGATTTGTTTGTAAAATATCCTACTTTAGAAGCATTTGCTAATGCAAACCAAGAAGAAATGGAAATGGATATAAAGTCTACAGGATTTTATAAACACAAGGCCAAGAATATTATTGGGGCAGCCAGAATTCTTCTTAATGAATATGACGGGAAAGTACCTGACGATATTGACAAGCTTACAGCTTTGCCGGGAGTAGGTCGTAAGACTGCAAATGTTATAAGAGGTAACATTTACCATATTCCAAGTATTGTTGTGGACACACATGTTAAGAGAATATCTAAAAAGTTGGGATTGACCAAAGAAGATAATCCGGAAAAGATTGAAATGGAACTCATGAAGATATTGCCTAAGGATCACTGGATTATTTATAACATACATATTATAAGATTGGGCCGAACTATATGTACTGCAAGAAATCCTAAATGTATAGAATGTTTTTTAAATAAAACATGTCCTTCATATATTAGCAAATAGTTAGTTTTTTTATAGTATGTTTTAAAAATTGTGTTATAATATGAAGGATTGTAATTAGTTATAGTAAACCTTAGTATATTTGAAAGGATTTGGTAATATGAGAAGACAAAAAGCATCAGCAAGAATAGCTTCAATAGCAATTGTTGTTATATTAGTTGCATCAATGGTGGTTGGTATGTTATCTGCATTCCATTAGGATTATTTTTTTAATATAGGATGTATTTAAGATATTGATTATTATAAGCATTTCGAATGGAGTAATTATATGGCAACAAATAATAGAGATGATCGTAATGTTGAAAGGATAAGAAGAGCCAGAGCTGAAAGAAGAAGAAAAAGAAAAAGACGTAAAATTATCAGAATGTGCGTAATCATAGGTGCGATGGCAGCTATGATTGCATTGGTAATAGTTGGCGTTGCCCTTGGAGTTAAAAACTCTAAATCCAAGAATTCTTCTAATTCAAAATCAGCTTCTAAAAAAGTATCTGGTAAAAATCTTGTGACACAGTCCTTTGAACTTACAAAAGAAGATGTACAGAATAGTACCATCCGAGAAGGAGTAAAAATAGGAGATATAGACGTATCCGGAATGACAGTAGCAGAAGCTACAGCTGCAGTTCAGAATTACGTTAACAGCTACACATCTGCAGTATTTACTTTAGATGTGGATGGTAATAAAGTGGAGACTACAGCCGGGGAATTAGGTTATTATTGGAAAAATGACGATGTTGTGTACAATACCCTTGGCTGCGTTGAAAATGGTAATGTCATAGAAAGATATAAAGAAATTAAAGATGTCAACAATGGTAAGAATCAGTTTGAGATTGATCTTGGTGTTGACGAGGCTGTAATGGCAAATGATATTAATACAAAATGCGTAGCATATAACATCCCTCATCAGAATGCATCCCTTACCAGAGAAAATGGTGAATTTACAATAACTCCGGAGTCTGCCGGAAGAATTATTGATATGGATGATTCTATTAGTAAACTTCATGCATTTATGAATGATCAGTGGGATGGTAAAAATGCAAGTTTTACACTTACTGTTATTGATGATTTACCAACGGTAACAACGGCTGATTGTGAAAAGGTTCATGATGTGTTAGGAACATTTTCAACAACATTTTCAACAGGGTCAGCTAATGCATCCAGAAATGCCAACATGGCAAATGGTATGAGATTATTAAATGGTATTACCCTAGACCCAGGGGAGACTTTTTCTGCTAATGAACATTTGGAACCATGGACAGCTGACAACGGTTGGGAAAATGCAGGAACCTATGTTAATGGTAAAGTTGAGGATAGTTTAGGTGGAGGTATTTGTCAGGTATCATCTACTCTTTATAATGCAGCTTTACATGCAGAGTTGGAAATTGTGGAGAGATCTAATCATTCTCTAACGGTAGGATATGTTCCACTTTCTCAGGATGCGGCACTGGCCGGAACTTGGAAGGATCTTAAGATATTAAATAATACAGATACTCCAATATATATTGAGGGTATCTATACAGGTGGAAGATTAACATTTAATATATATGGTCAGGAAACAAGACCAGCTAACAGAACTGTGGAATTCGTCAGTGAAACATTGGCTACAATTCCAGCAGGTGAAAAGGTTACTGAGGATCCTACAAAACCAGCAGGATATAGAGCTACGGCATCCTCTGGTCACATTGGATATAAGGCAAGACTTATGAAACGTGTGTATGTGGATGGTGTGTTGGAAAGTGAAACACAGGTTAATTCAAGTATCTATGCAGCTTCAGATGCAGAGATAGTAGTGGGAACCGGTACAGCGGAGACGACAACACCTACAGAGGAAACTACGGCAGAGGCTCAGACAACTACAGCTGCAGCAGCTCCTACAACAGCTAAGCCAACTGAGGCACCAACAACACAAGCACCTACAACGCAGACACCAACAACACAGGCACCTACAACTACAGCAGCCCCTGAGACTACAGAGGCTCCGGTAGAGGAACAGACAACGGTTGCCGGAGAATAGGATGTATCATGAAAAGCGGTAAAGTAAATGATATGATTCTAAACAGGTCTGTTATTAAAAACATTAAATATAGATCAGAATATGGAATTGTCAGACCTAAAGTGGGAAATGATGCATATGTAACCCAAGATGGAATAGTTAATGCATCTGCCAATGCAGGATTGATATTTGATGAAAAACTTTTGAAATTTGATTGCAAGAGGGCTTTATTAAATGCCTGCAGTAATGTGTATGCAGAAGGCGGGATTCCGGAATATGTAACGGTTAATATTTTCATTCCGGAAAAGAGACTTGAAAATGAGCTTAAGGAATTAACTAGATATATTGCAGATCTTTGTAAATCCTATGAGTTAGACATAGCCGGTGGGAATACGGAAGTTACAAGAAGTGTTAATACTTATATAATTAATTTTGACGTAACAGGTAGATTATATTTTGATAATCATATTAGTTATAAAGAATATTTAAAGTCAGATATGGACATAGTTATGACAGGGTACTGTGCTACCTCTGGTAGCATAGGACTTGCCTATGAGAAGTATGATGAATTAACAACCCGTTTTCAAAAAAGCTATATACAAAATGCATTGGATATGGAAGATTACATGGACACTTCAACGGCCTGTAGGATAGCCCTTGAAAATGGAGTGCGACTTATGCACGATATGAGTAGAGGAGGCATTTATTTAGCTTTATTTGAACTGGCTAAAAAAATAAATCGTGGCGTATGCGTTGATATGGATAAGATTAATTTCAAACAGGTTACCATTGAAATATGTGAATATCTGGAGATTAATCCATACAAATTAATGTCTAATGGCTCAATGCTTATGGTTTGTGAAGATGGCAAGGCTTTAGTTAAGGCTTTGGAAAATAAAGAAATAAAAGCTAGTGTTATCGGAAAGATAACAGATAGCAATGATAAAGTTCTTATGAAAAATGAAGATAAACATTTTATAGAACCTCCAAGAAGAGATGAAGTATATATTCTGTTAAATAACAGATAAAATAAATTAGAAGCACAGCTTCGGTAAGGAGATTGTTATGAGTGATGAAATCAGAGAAAAAATCTTAAACGCTATTGAAAAGAATGCTAGAATTGATCTTCATGATTTGGCGATTATGCTGGGAGTGGAAGAAGCGGCACTGGCCAATGAAATTGCTGATATGGAAAAAGAAAAGATAATCTGCGGATATCACACCCTTATTAACTGGGATGGTACCAGTGAGGAAAAGGTAACTGCACTCATAGAAGTACATGTAACACCTCAAAGAGGACTGGGCTTCGATAAAATTGCGGAGAGAATGTACAACTATGACGAGGTAAGAGCTGTATATCTTATGTCCGGTGGATTTGATTTCACGGTTATTCTTGAAGGAAAGAATTTGAGGGATGTGTCTACATTTGTTACGACCAAGCTTTCAACTTTGGAGACCGTAAGAGGAACAGCTACACATTTTATCCTTAAGAAATATAAAGATCACGGTATTATCATGGATGCCGAAAATAAAGATGAAAGAATGAAGGTGACACCATAATGGATGAGAAATTATCAAAAATAGTTGTAGACATGAAGCCATCAGGTATTAGAAAATTCTTTGATATAGTTAACGAAATGGATGATGCCATTTCGTTAGGTGTTGGTGAGCCGGATTTTGATACTCCATGGCATGTAAGAGAAGAAGGTATTTATGCCTTGGAAAAAGGTAAGACCTTTTATACATCTAACTCAGGTTTAATGGAGTTAAGAGTAGAAATCTGTAATTATCTTAAGAGAAGACTGGATTTGGATTATGATGCGAGAAAACAGGTTCTTATTACTGTAGGTGGTAGCGAGGGTATTGACCTTGCAATTAGAGCATTGATTAATCCGGGAGATGAAGTGTTAGTTCCTCAGCCAAGTTATGTATCTTACGTACCTTGTGTTGAACTTGCCCATGGAGTTCCGGTTATTATTGAACTTAAAGAAGAGAATCAGTTCAGACTTACAAAAGAGGAAATTCTTGAAAAAGTTACTGATAAAACTAAGCTTCTTGTTCTTCCGTTTCCTAATAACCCAACAGGAGCCATTCTTGAAGAAGAAGACCTTAAGTCTATTGCAGAGGTATGTGTAGAAAAGGATATTATCGTACTTTCAGATGAGATATATTCTGAACTTACATACAATGGAAAACCACATGTATCTATTGCCTGCATGCCGGGTATGAAAGAGAGAACTATTATAATTAATGGTTTTTCCAAGGCTTATGCCATGACAGGTTGGAGACTTGGATATGCAGTAGGTCCTGAATATATTATCAGCCAGATGACTAAGATTCATCAGTTCTGTATAATGTGTGCCCCAACAAACAGCCAGTATGCAGCAGTTGAAGCTCTTAGGAATGGTGATGATGACATTGAGAAAATGCGAGAATCATACGATGAAAGAAGACGCTATTTACTACATGAGTTCAATAGAATAGGATTGGACTGCTTCGAGCCATTTGGGGCATTTTATATGTTTCCAAGTATTAAGAAGTTTGGTATAACTTCCGACGAATTTGCAACCAGACTTTTGGAGACTGAGAAGTTAGCGGTTGTTCCGGGAACTGCATTTGGTGATTGTGGTGAGGGATTCTTAAGAATATCTTACGCATATTCCCTTGACGAGCTTAAGAAGGGAATTTCCAGCATTGAAAGCTTCATTAAGACATTATAGTTCAAGGGATTAGGAGTTAGCATGTTAAATATTGTTTTATTTGAGCCTGAGATTCCATCCAACACGGGAAATATTGGAAGAACCTGTGTAGCTACAGGAAGCAGATTACATCTTATAGGACCTTTGGGTTTTAGAATAGATGAAAAAAGCGTTAAAAGAGCAGGCATGGATTATTGGAATCAGTTAGATGTTACGGAATATTTGGGATATGAAGACTTTCTTGAGAAAAATCCGGATGCTGTAGGCAATATGTTTATGGCCACTACAAAAGCTGATAAAAGATATAGTGATGTAGAGTACAAAGATGATTGCTATATCATGTTTGGGAAAGAAAGTGCCGGAATACCGGAGGAAATTTTAGTTAAAAATCATGCGGAATGCGTAAGAATTCCCATGGAGGAAAATATAAGATCTTTGAATCTTGCCAATTCGGTAGCAATTGTATTGTATGAAGCCCTTAGACAAATGGATTTTAAGGGAATGCAGACAGAAGGACATCTACATAGGTTAAATTGGGAAGAATAATTTAAAATGAAAAATTAAAAGGAGGCTGGTGCACCAAATTTTGGTGTCAGCCTCCTTGTTTATATTGTAACTTTTCCTTTGATTTTTTTTAGTGAAAAGGTAAATACCGTTCCCACACCTTCGGTACTTACTACATTTATATTTTCACCGTGAGCTTTTATTATCTCTTTGGTAATGGATAATCCCAGTCCGGAACCGGTTTTATCTTTACCTCTGGATAGGTCGGTTTTGTAGAATCTGGTCCAGATTTTATCCAAAGATTCTTTTGGAATGCCGATTCCCGAATCTTCAACGGACACAAAGACTTTTTCGCCTTTGGATACAGTCTCTAATTTGATAACGCTGTTGCTTTGACTGAATTTTATAGCGTTGTCAATAAGGTTATAGACTACCTGCTGTATCTTTCCCTGATCTCCTGAGACTATATAGTTGCGACTTTCAGGAGTGAGAATGATTGATATGTTTTTTTTGGATGCCTTGGTTTCAAGACTGCTGATAATAGGCTTTATCATTTCAAATAAATCAAACTCGGTTATTTCCAAATGAATTGCATTATTTTCCCAATTGTTAAGGGTAAGGATGTTCTGAGTTAACTTTGTAAGTCTATCAGTTTCGAATAATACGATATCCAGATATTTTGACTGTTCCTCTACAGGTATGGTACCATCTTTCATAGCTCCTATGTATCCTTTTATAGAAGTCAATGGAGAACGAAAATCATGGGAAACATTACTTAAGAATTTCTTTTGATATTCTTCCATGTCGTCTAGTTTTGAAGCCATGTAGCTTAAGGATACACCCAGATTTCCAATTTCATCTTCACTGGTAAATTTCTTAAGACCTTCGTATTTTAAATTACCTTTGGCATATTCCATGGAAGCTTTGCTGATTTTTCTAAGAGGTATGTATACTGCAAAAGTAAATATAATCAGGAATACCAGGGAGAAGACGAATGTTGCAATGAGCATGATGTAGTACATGCCAATAGTAGTATTGACCTCTTTGTATATATCTTTGGCATCAATATATAAAGTCAGAAAACCTTCCGAAGAGTTAGCCGGGGATGAAAAAGAATTAATTCTGGAAGTTACCGATAAGATGTCATGGTCTTCTAATCCGTAATAGGTATTTAGTAAATACTGGGAATTAGATGCCTCAAAAGGATCATAAAAATTCAACACATCTCCGATATAAGCCCTCTTGCTGTCATAGTATATCTGGTAGTTGCTGCTGAGAATAAGAATATTGGTGTTACTGGTATTTGAAATGGAATCCAGTGACTGAAAATTCTCTGAAGTTAAAGCTGATATATCCATATTTTCACTGTTTATAATGGAAAGTATAGCTTCCTTCTGTGTGACCAGTACAGATACCTGTTTTTCAATCAATTCCTGTGTTGTATGCTTTGTCATCCAGGTATTTATAAATATTATGCACAGCAGTGCAAATAAAAGATAACCAAGAATGAACTTGTAATATACGGAACTTCTCATGGTGACTCCTAACTTATATAGAGTTTGCTTTTAACTCGAACTTATAACCAATGCCCCAGACTGTAGAGATTGACCAGTATTGACTGGTTGATAGTTTTTCTCTTAAACGTTTTACGTGAACATCAACAGTTCTTGTATCTCCTATATATTCATATCCCCAGATGTTTTCTAATAGCTGTTCTCTGGTAAATACCTGATTAGGAGATGATGCTAAGAAGTATAAGAGCTCTAATTCTTTTGGTGGCATATCTAAAGATTTTCCCTGATATATAACAGAGTAATTTGTCTGATTTATTTCTAAATCAGGATATACAACGGTATCATTTTTAGTGGTTACCGGGTTTGTATTTTCAGGAACAGTTCTGTAGCGGCGCAAAACAGCCTTAACCCGGGCTATTAACTCCTTTGTATCAAATGGTTTGATAATATAATCATCTGCTCCTAATTCCAAACCCAGAACTTTATCAAATATTTCTCCTTTTGCAGAAAGCATGATGATTGGAGTAGTGGAAGTCTTACGAATCTCTCTGCATACCTCATAACCATCAATGCCGGGAAGCATCAAATCTAATAAAATAAGATCCGGAGAAAATTTTTTAAACTCTTCTAATGCGGATTCTCCATCTTCCACGGTAATTGTTTCGAAACATTCCTTTTCCAAATACAGCGATATAAGGTTGGAAATATTTGAATCATCATCTACTATTAATATTTTTTGCTTACTTACCATAATTACTTACTCCTCAATTCTCCTTAAATTCAGCAATTGTAACACCGGCATCCCCTTCGCCATATTCTGCCAGGTGATATTTCTTTACATAGGAACATCGTTTTAAGTATTGCCATACGGCATTTCTTAGGGCACCGGTACCCTTTCCGTGAACTATTCTAACACTTGATAAATGTGATAGATAAGCGTCATCTAAATACTTATCCAAAGCACTAATTGCCTCATCACCAGTCATTCCTAAAAGTTTTATCTCTGGGGAAATGCTCATGGATTTTGACATAGATATTTTGGAAGCACCAGTAGTGCTGGATTTACTAACTACCGGGCCTTCGTTAATAATAATTACGTCTTTTATATTTATCCTTGAAGATAATATACCCATTTGAACCTGCATATTTCCTGAGTTGTCAGGAAGGGTTCGAACAATTCCTTCAACATTCATGCTAAGTACCTTGACTTTGTCACCAATATGAAAATCCTTTGGTTTATGGATTTTGTGATTTTGGGTTTTAGCAGTGTTATTCTTATTTTTTTCGCTGGCTTTGGTATATTTTTCTCTGGCCAGACGTCGGGTATTCTCCATACCTTTAAAATCACCGGCTTTAGCCTGTTTGTTCATGTCTCTGATAGTTTTATCGGCAGATTCTTTTGCATCTTGAAGTATAGCTTCTGCCTGTTCTTTGGCCTTACTGATAATCTCTTGTTTTTTCTTTTCTAATGAAAGATTTTGCTCCTTGATACGATTTTTTAAAGCGGCAACTTCAGCTTTATATTCTTCAATAGCTTTTCGTTCATCGTCAATTACTACTTTGCTTCGCTCCAGGTCTGTAATCACATCTTCAAAGTGTACGTCTTCTGCTGCTATCTGTTTTTTTGCATTCTCTATAATAAAGTCAGGAATTCCCAGTTTTGCGGAGATAGCAAAGGCATTACTCTTTCCGGGAACGCCTATTAAAAGTCTATACGTTGGAGACAAAGTATCCACGTTAAATTCACAGCTTCCATTTTCCACGCCTTCAGTGGAGAGGGCATAAACCTTCAATTCACTGTAGTGGGTAGTTGCAATTGACATTATGCTTAAATTGCGTAAAAAGGAAAGTATAGAGGTTGCAAGTGCTGCACCTTCTACAGGATCAGTTCCTGCACACAATTCATCAAATAGTACCAAACAGTCCTGGTCCGCCTGTTCAAGAATTTTTACTATATTTTTTATATGAGATGAGAAAGTTGAAAGGTTTTGCTCAATGCTTTGCTCATCACCAATATCAGCATATACTTCTTTAAACACGACAAGACTGGAATTCTCATCTGCCGGAATATGTAAGCCTGCCTGTCCCATTAGTGTAAGGAGTCCAACAGTTTTAAGAGAACAGGTCTTACCGCCGGTATTTGGACCGGTTATTATAAGTTGTTCAAAGTCCTTACCCAGGGTAACATTTATTGGAACTACTGAGTATGGATCTATTAAAGGATGTCTGGCAGATTTTAATTCAATGTATTTTTCATTTCTGAATACAGGTTTTGTGGCACGAATGCTTTTTGCATAGGCAGCCCTGGCAAATATAAAGTCTAACTGACATAATAATCTATAATTGGTATCAATTGTAGAAATGTATTCTGCACACTGTTTTGAGAGTTCTGCCAGTATTCTATCAATTTCTTCCTGTTCCTGAAGCTCTAAGTCCTTAATCTCATTGTTGAGTTTCACAATGCTCATAGGCTCAATAAATACTGTTGAACCAGATGATGACTGATCATGAATCATACCGGGAACCATATTTTTATATTCCATTTTCACAGGAATACAATATCTTCCGTTACGCATGGTAATGACGTTATCCTGAAGATAAGTGCGGACAGTCGTAGAATTAACCATGGAGTTTAATTGAGTATGGATCTGATTGCTGCAATTGTGAAGTTTTCTTCGGATGCTTTTAAGGTTCGGGCTGGCATCATCGCTTATTTCATCTTGTGAAATTATGCATTTCGTAATGGCTTTGTTAAGGAATGACAAAGGATCTAAGGATGTAAACATATAGTCCAGGGAATCCGTTTTGCCATCAATACCATCCAGCTGTTGCTGCTTTTTACCGTAAGATGAAGCTCTTGAAGCTAACTGCAAAATACTGCTGATATTTAGGAGTTCCAAAGTTGAAAGAGTTCCACCTATTTCCAGTCTGGCCATAGAATCAGCAATATCTCTTATTCCAGAAAAACTAATGGAACCTACTCTTATGATACGGCTTAGTGCATCACCGGTTTGTGTCTGCATTTCCTTAATTTTATTAATATCACTTAAGGGTTCAATATAGTTACAAAGTGCTTTTCCACCCGGACTGGTGGCATGTTCTGCTAATCTATGTACAATTTTATCAAATTCAAGGGTACGTAAAACTTTTTTATTCATGAAATCGACTCCGGTTTTTTGTTTTATAAAATAGGCGTAAACGCCCGTCATTATGCTAATTTTACCTTAATTGGCCTATGTTGACAAGTCGGGTAAATAAATATAAGATTATCTAAAAGTTCTTAGAATTACTAAAACTCGGAAAGGTGAGATAATGAAATACATAGTAAATTTACGTGAGGGAGAACAGGTAAGAGGAATATATCTTTGTAAGCAGAGAACTTCTGCAGTTACAAAAAACGGTAAGAATTATGACAATGTAATACTTCAGGATAAAACAGGAACTATTGATTGTAAGATATGGGACCCTAATTCAATGGGAATAGCAGACTTTGAAGCCTTGGATTATGTAGAAGTTACAGGGGACGTATCCTTGTATAACGGTTCTTTTCAAATGAGTATTAAAGGTGCAAGAATTGCGGAAAAAGGTGAATACAACCCATCTGATTATTTGCCAACCAGTAGGAAAGATATTGAAACTATGTATGGGGCTTTATTAAAAGCAGTTGCAGCGGTTAATAATCAGTATCTTAAAAAACTTTTGGAAGCATTTTTTGTAGATGACAAGGAGTTTATAGAATCTTTTAAAGAGCATTCAGCTGCAAAAACTATGCATCATGGGTTCGTTGGAGGTTTACTGGAACACTCCTTAGCAGTTACCAATATTTGTGCATTTTTTACTCAGATGTATCCTATCTTAAACAAGGATCTTCTCTTAACAGCTGCAATGCTCCATGATATTGGAAAAACTAAGGAATTGTCTTTATTCCCACAGAATGATTATACAGATGATGGTCAAATGTTAGGTCATATAGTTATTGGATATGAAATGATTTCTGAAAAGATTAAGAACATTCCTGATTTTCCGGAAAAACTGGCAGTGGATCTTAAGCATTGTATATTGGCTCACCATGGTGAGTTAGAGTATGGTTCTCCCAAAAAGCCTTCTATTCCAGAGGCATTTGCATTAAACCTTGCTGACAACTGCGATGCGAAAATGGAAATGTTAACAGAGCTTATTTTAAATAATAATCCATTACAGGGAAGTCAGTGGTACGGTTTTAACAGAGGATTGGATTCAAATATCAGACAGTCTTCCTTAAATCAGGATAAGGAATTCTTTTAAAGAATATACAGGAGCTAGAGTTTATGTCAAACAAGGATAAGAAAATACCCTATGAAAAAAATCAGGAACTTACCGTTGAAATTACAGAAGTAGGTTCTTTAGGAGAAGGCGTAGCCAAACTTGATGGTTACGCTTTATTTGTGAAGGATTCTGTAAGGGGAGATATTTGCCAGGTAAAGATTATGAAGGCAAATAAAAGTTTTGCATATGCCAAGCTTTTAAAGGTTATCACCCCATCTCCGTATAGAGTTAAGCCTAGATGTGAAGTTGCAAGAAGGTGTGGTGGCTGTAAGATAATGGCCGCAGATTATAAAGAGCAGCTCAGGTTTAAAACTGAAAAAGTATATAACAACCTAACTAGAATCGGTGGTGCATCGGATTTTGAATATGAATCCATAATAGGAATGGAGGAGCCTTACAATTACAGAAACAAAGCGCAGTTTCCAATTGGTTATAACGACAAGGGAAGACTGGTATCAGGGTTTTATGCAGGCAGAACTCATGTTATTGTTGAGAATAATAAGTGTTTCTTAGGCGTTCCTGAAAATGAAAAAATATTGACAACCATAAAGAATTTCATGAATGAATATTCTATAAAACCATATGATGAAATCAACCACACCGGTGTCATCCGTCACGTTATGATTAGAAAAGCATTTCACACTGGGGAAATTATGGTATGTATAGTCATCAACGGGGATGAAATCATGCACTCAGATATTTTGGTGGGGCGACTTAAAGAAATTCCAGGAATTGTAAGCATTTCCATTAGTATTAACAAGGATAAAACCAATGTTATCATGGGAAGAAAAATCGTTAACTTATTTGGACGCAACTACATAAGAGACTATATAAAAGACGTGGAGTTTAATATTTCACCAAAATCCTTTTTTCAAGTCAATCCCATTCAAACGGAAAAGTTATATGAGAAAGCTTTAGAGTATGCCGGCCTTACAGGAAATGAAGTAGTGTGGGATTTATATTGCGGTATTGGTACTATATCTCTTTTTTTGGCAAGAAATGCGAAAAAAGTATATGGTGTAGAAATTATCTCTGACGCCATTGAAGATGCAAAACGAAATGCAAAACTAAACAATATAGATAACACAGAGTTTTTTGTTGGAAAGTCCGAAGAGGTCTTTGTAAATTACTACAAAACAAACAAAGATCATTTGCCTGATGTTGTGGTAGTAGATCCTCCACGAAAGGGCTGCGAAAGGATTCTTCTTGAAAAAATAGCAAGTGTCAATCCTAAAAAAATTGTATATGTAAGCTGCGATAGTGCAACGCTAGGTAGAGACGTGGCTATTCTGGAAGAAAATGGATATAAATTGTTGAAAGCGTGTCCGGTAGATATGTTCCCACATACGGAACATGTGGAGACGGTCGTGTTGATGTCAAAGGTAAAATAGAGATAGCCGTCAAAAGGCTTATACAATTGACAAAGTCAATTGCCCTCGTCGCAGAAATGGCCTTGC
>OMZA01000041.1 GCA_900315425.1 uncultured Eubacteriales bacterium | reverse complement strand
GTAGATTTTCTTATCTTCTTCACTGGCTGTCGCCTCTCTTTCTAAGCCATTCTCGTCAAGAATAGTATCATAATGGTTAAGAAGAACAGTTGAAACTGAAGCACGTGCATACGCCTCCACAAGCTCCTTGCGTTTTTCATCAAAGGATGTATTAAATATTTCATTATTACAAAAAACTTTCAACATAGGATAAAAACCGCTTAAATAAACCCATTCGTTACTCTGTGAATCATTACCAATATTAGAATCCATTATATTAATAGTATCTGCAAGACCTTTTACAGCTTTCGCCTCGCTTGCCATAGTATATACACCGACTACTCCCGGAATCTGGCTGTCTCCTGCACTGGTGAATTCATTTTTTTGTCCACATGCTCGCTCACGCATTGCCGTTGTCTGTTTGTCATAATAACAGTTATAATAAGTTCCGTTACCGGAAGTTTCAACGTCCCCAAGGAATCCACCAAGTGCATTTCCCGTTGCAGTTACAGAAGTGTCTGTCAGAATATTTCCAACTTCACCGGCAGCATAGCAGTTAATATATATATCACCATAATTATCAGAAATGGTTCCATCAGGAAGAATTATATTTGGATGTTGTTTTTCTTTTTTATATGTGTTCTCATGTCCTACAAAACCTCCCAATTGAGATCCTGCATATTCCATGCCTACCATAGCTGTGCTATAACATTTTTTATAGATGCAGGCACCTGCAGCAGCACTACTACTACTATCTTGAAAAGCTGTAAATCCTCCTATTTTTGAATTTCCTTCTACCGAACCGGATGAAAAACAATTAATAAAAGAGGCATTCAATGTATATTGATTTCCATCATCAATCAGTCCTGCCTGTACATATGACGAAGTGACCACACGTCCAATAAATGCACCCGTTTTTCTATTTCCATACATCTTATTATTTGTAAAACAATTTCTACATATAAATCCATCTCCACATGAAATAAATGCACCCGAATCTTCACCCGAACTAAAAACCTCACAGTCTACAGAATAGCAATTTTCAATCATTTCTGGAAATACCTTATTTCCATAATTCATCCATGCTTCAGGACTTTTTGGAAAAGCTTCATCATATTTTACTTGATAGTAGTTTCCAATATTAAACTGACAAGCTGTTAATCCCCCTATATGAGAATCTCCGTAAATGTATGACCTAAGTGTTGAACAGTTTTTCAAAAAAACATTTCCCCCGCCATAATTATTAACACGTCCTATCAGTATTCCTATATTAGATTGATTTGTATGTAAAAATGAATCCGTAACACTTACATTTTCAAGATATACAGGTGAAATAATAGAACCGATAACCACACTCTGCTGTTCCGCATTAAAAAAAGCAAGACAGTTTGAAAACAAAACATTCCGTATAATTGTTTTCTTATTACTAGATGAGCTTTTTATAAGTGGATTATTCATACGAAAATTATAGATTATATGACCATTACCTTCTAAATCAAACCAACTGTTTCCATTAAGGTTGATTGTATAGTTCCAATTTTTTCCTAAACTGCCTCCCATATCTATGTCCTTTAGTAGTTCAATGCGGATATTACTACCGGATTGGGCTTTTTTTGTCATTACCCAAACAAATTCATCTGCATTTGAGACACAATAGGTATCATATTTCACCTCAACTTCACCTGCTGTGATTGAGTTTCCGTTTACACCATTTAAAACTGTATCCTTGTCATAAGTTATCGTTTTTACATTTGATTCCACTTCTGTTAGCCCTTGCCACTGCGATATTTCATTGTCGGATTTATGCCACTGAAAGTAAGGTGAATCATCCTTAACTGTATATATATTTTCATTGCTAAACATAGTTGACGGATTTGTCGGCGTTACATTTCCAGTAACCGTATATCCATTAAAAGTATCCCCTAATATTGCATTCCAGCGTGTTTTTTCAAACGACGTTAAATCCAAAGCAGCCTCAGCCGTAATCTCTCCACCTTTATCTGAAATGCATGGCAGAAAATCTATTATCAGCACAGCAGCAACAATCGCAGAAATTACTCTTATCAATGTATTGTATTTTATAAATGACTTCGTTGATTTCACATTATCTACCTCATTTCAAATTAAAACCTACTGTTTTTGCTGCAAAGTGTCATTTGCTCCCATCTCTACATTTCCCCACATATTATCAATTGCATTTCCTTCCGATTGTATTCCATCAGTTAATATATCAATCGTCAGATTGGCTCCATAAGAGTCAAGAATACTTTTTGTTACCTCTGAAATTGTTACAGACTTAAGAAGTGGTTCCGTACTACTTCCAAAATGTACTACATCTTTATAATAAAAATAGCCATCTTTACTGTTATAAAACCAGTTCTCATTCCAATTGTCATCTAAATTAAAAATAATTGGTCCCATATTATAACTTTTAGCAGATTCATCGATATTTAATCCAACGAACGAGCCAAAATTATCCAAAGGTAAATCTGCATCAACTGTAATAATATTATCTCCCAAACCATTTTCATTTGAACCGGTTATTTCAACTGTCCATCTTGGGATAATGCATACTCTGATATATGCATCAGTGTTGTTTTCATCAGCCTTATCCAGATTTGCAATTTCTATTTTCTTATCCGTTTCATAGTTATTATCAACTTTTTCCCA
>OMZA01000020.1 GCA_900315425.1 uncultured Eubacteriales bacterium | reverse complement strand
AAGTCTTTACAGTTTCCACCGCAATCTCCGCAGCCCTCTGATTTGGAAACATAAACACACCTGTAGAAATACAATAAAACGCTACACTCTTCAAACCATTTTTTTCTGCCAGTTTCAGACACGACTCATAACATGTAAATGTTACTGTGAAAATGTCCGCACCCCCAAGTTCCGAAATAAAAATGTAGGAATTATAGCATTTTTGTAGTAGCATTTACAGTTTTTCTTTAGATCGGTACAGTTCCTGACAACCTCCTGCACAGAACGTTTTTACTCGATACAGATTGTTGTCAGTTGCGGAACTGTACCGAGCAGATAATTCGCCGCATCGTTGATTACCTCCAAAAAGCTGAATTTGCCTGTTGGTGCTGATAGTATAGCATAGAAATGTAATAATTCTATCCTTCGACCTCTGGCGTTCCGTTAAAGGCTATCGGTGCTGACGCTGATTCCTGTATAGATTTGTTCATCTTTTCCTGTTATAATGGTCATACAGATTCCGGGTAAGGTAATGCCAGTCGGAAACTGCAAAGCAAAGATAAAAACGCAACGCACGCTTTCTCGGCGTGCCAGAGCCGGTAGGTAGCCCGGCCGTCCTGTCCATCCTGACAGGGTAAGTAACCCTCCCTCCTTGGGTTGTCCATTCTTTGCCTGTACCACATCTAAGGAGGGATTTTCATGAAACAGGCAAGCGGTAAGCTGACCGTATTTTTTGATCCTCCGTTTTATGTCGGGGTCTTTGAGCGGATCGAGAACGGAAAGCTGACGGTTTCCAAAGTCACGTTTGGCGCAGAGCCAAAGGATTATGAAGTGTACGACTTCATCCTTCACCACTACTATGAGCTTAAATTCAGCCAACCTATCTCCACTGACGTAAAGCAGGTTGCTGACAATCCGAAGCGCAGACAAAGAGCTGCGAGAAAACAGTTGCAGAACAGCGGTGTCGGAACAAAATCGCAGCAGGCTTTACAGTTGCAGTTGGAGGAATCCAAAACTGAACGCAAACAAAAGAGCAAGGAACAGAAGGAAGCAAAAAAGCAACGTCAGTTTGACCTGAAGCAGCAAAAGCGTAAGCAGAAGCACAGAGGTCATTGACTTCAAAATCCCATTATCTTTGCTCAAAAGCTTCAAATCAAAGGGGGCTAACGTCAAAACTCAAAATCTTCACCTTTCAGGTGTTTGATTATAAATTGGGCTATAGAGCAGTACAGCATATTTAGAGTTTTTAAACCAATACTGCACAAGTCACAAAGCCCCCAACTTTTGCAATGATTATAAAAAATTCACCCTGATTAACTGTTCAATCTCATTTGTGCCTAACGGAAATTCCTTTGACTCTTCGCTAATTATAAGATTGTCTCCTATGTAAATTCCATTTCTCAAATAATCCTTTATTCTGTAAACAGCATGACTGGAATAATTCATATTATCCATCATTCCGCGATGCTCCCAATACTTTACTCTACGATTCTTCACATCTAATATGGTGAAATCCGGATAAATGGTTTTAGTATCATCTATTTCCAGAGGACACTCATATTTGTATGGAATCCTATGTTTAAACAAGGCATTCGCAATGTTTAATTCAGACTTTGATCTCACATGTTCATGATTATCTGTTTCGTAACAAACAATATCATCCGAAATCTCCTTTCCAACATATTCCTCCTTCAGCCAATTATTTACAAAATCTTCATCTGACATATCAACCGGTGTTATTAACCCCTTAACCTCTTCTAAATTATTTGAATAAACATCCCTAATCTTCAAATTTATCAAATCCAATTTCTCAATCATATTAGAAAGAGCTTTCATTTCCTTACAAATCAATTTCAAAACCTTTTCATTATATGCTTTTTGAACTCCTTTTTTTATAACCCCCTTATTCTTCTTAGAAATATACTTCCATTTTCTGTCTTCCTTATTCGATTTTATATAAAATTGCGCTCCCTTAGAAGATTTTGAAATGCGCACTTTTTCAGCAGTTGCTTCCCTTAGCTCTTTTTCCATATATTTTTTAACCCTATTCAAATCTTTATATCTTAAATTTGCTTGCTCATAAAGACTTGTAGGTTCAAGCATCTTTAATCCTTTCTTACCCCTTTTCAAATCAAATTTCCCTCCTGATTTCAAAATAACATACTCCTATACAAATAATATCGATTTATCTGTATCTACCACTATACATCTTTCAACAAATAAAATCAATATACAACTTAATACTTTTGTTGCATCTTGTCTGAGGGAAGTTTCCGGTTATTTGGAGAACTCATGTACAGCATATCTGAAATTTTTCACAATCCTGCTGTCTTTGCATCAAGCTTCCATGCAGCTAAAACCAAGACTTTACAGCATATAATGGATTATTTTAATATATGCTGTTTAAGATTTAATCAGAATATCTAAATATATTGAAGTATGACAGCATATCACAAATTTTTTTCAATTCTACTTACATCACCTAACAGTACATTTTAAGTTTTTACCTGTAATGCTGTATTTGCCACAGAACAAGCCTCTCAGTGAATAAAGTAGGACAGCACATATGATGTTTTTTCCGTAAATGCTGTATTTGCCCTAAACATTACAAAACCCCACCATAGTCTTACCTGTATTCCAGGTCGTTGCTACAGTGAGGTCTAATTCAAATTATATTTTCTTTGATTTCTCAAGTTTCTCCTGGCCACCCATGTATGGTCTTAACACTTCTGGGATGAGGACTGAGCCATCTGCCTGGAGATTATTTTCTAAGAATGCGATAAGCATTCTTGGTGGTGCTACTACTGTATTGTTAAGAGTGTGGGCGAAGTACTTGTCTCCATCTTCGTTTTTCACTCTAATTTTAAGACGTCTTGCCTGAGCGTCTCCAAGATTTGAACAGCTACCAACTTCAAAGTATTTCTGCTGTCTTGGTGACCAAGCTTCTACATCGATAGATTTAACTTTTAAATCTGCAAGGTCGCCTGAGCAACACTCAAGAGTTCTAACTGGAATATCTAAAGATCTGAATAAATCAACAGTGTTCTGCCATAATTTTTCAAACCACTCTTTGCTTTCTTCTGGTTTACAGATAACAACCATTTCCTGTTTTTCAAACTGGTGAATTCTGTAAACACCTCTTTCCTCAATACCGTGTGCACCCTTTTCTTTTCTGAAACAAGGAGAGTAGCTGGTCATTGTCTTAGGAAGTTCTTCCTCAGGGGTAATAGTATCAATAAATTTACCAATCATAGAATGTTCACTGGTACCAATAAGATAAAGGTCTTCACCTTCAATCTTGTACATCATTGCTTCCATTTCATCGAAGCTCATAACGCCAGTAACAACATCACTTCTAATCATGAAAGGTGGTACGCAATAAGTAAAGCCTCTGTTAATCATGAAATCTCTTGCATAAGCGATGACAGCTGAGTGAAGTCTTGCAACGTCACCAATGAGATAGTAGAAGCCATTTCCAGCTACACGTCTGGCAGCATCAAGGTCGATACCGTTGAAACTTTCCATGATTTCAGTGTGATAAGGAATTTCAAAATCAGGGACAACAGGGTCGCCGTACTTTTGAATCTCAACATTTTCAGAATCATCTTTACCAATAGGAACACTAGGATCAATGATGTTTGGAATAACCATCATTCTCTTCTTAACTTCCTCGTTAAGTTCAGCCTGTTTAGCTTCCAATTCAGCTAAATGAGCAGCTTCTTCAGTAACTTTCTTCTTAACTTCTTCAGCTTCTTCCTTCTTGCCCTGAGCCATTAAAGCACCAATTTGCTTAGAGATTTTATTCTTTTGGGCTCTTAAGTTATCAGCTTCCTGCTGAGTAGCTCTAGCTTGAGCATCCAATTCAATAACTTCATCAACTAAAGGAAGCTTCTTGTCCTGGAATTTATTCTTAATATTTTGTTTTACGATATCCGGATTCTCTCTTAGAAATTTCAAATCTAACATTGTCTTTACTCCAATCTTTAATTCATTAACCACGCTAATTATAGTATATTTCTGACTAATTGTTAAGAAAAATTGTCCTCAACCTCAAGGCTTTCTATGTAGAATTCTCTGCCTTGAATGAGTTTCACATGTCGACTACCGCAACCACCACAAACCAGTCTGAAATGTGTGAGTTCCGTTTTTTTACCGCATTTCTCACATTCAATGATGGCTGGTATTCTTGTGAATTCCAACTTGGCCTTTTCACAAATGCATCCTTCACTTAGCAAATCAAAATACTCCTGGATGCAAGCAGGCACCAGACCGGAAAATGCACCAAGCACCATTTTTATTTTGGTAACTCTTTTTGCATTGACCTTTTCTCCTTCGGCATTTGCAATATCTACAAGGCTTTGAGTAACTGAAAGTTCATGCATGCCATCACCTTACTTAATACGCTTGTCGATTTCTGCAGATAACCATTTTGCAAAATCATCCATCCCATCACCATTTCTAGATGAAACCTTGAAAATGGAAACGTCCGGATTGACATCTATGGCATTGCTTTCAACACGCTTTTCGTCAAAATCAAAATACTGCATCATGTCGTATTTATTAAGAACTAATGCATCTGTTGTAGAAAACATCAAAGGATACTTTTCCACCTTGTCGTCGCCCTCTGGGATGCTAAGTATTGCAACCCTGAAGCTTTCGCCGATGTTGAACTCTGCCGGGCAAACCAGGTTGCCGATATTTTCAACAAACAACACATCCAAATCCTCCAGATTAAACTCTGGAAGAATGTGCTGGATTGACATGGCCTCAATGTGACATGCGCCGTCCGTGTCAAGCTGCACCACAGGAAGCCCCATGGCTTTCATCTTCTCTGCATCAATCTGCCCTGCAATGTCACCCTCTATAACACCGATTCTGTATTTCCCGGAAAGCTTGTTAACCACTTCAGTGATAAGGCTGGTCTTACCTGCACCCGGTGATCCCATAACATTTATCATACAAACTTTTTTGTCTGAAAGATCCTTTTTAATCTCATCACTTACATCTTCATTCCAGTCCATTACCTGGTGAAAAACTTTAATCTCCATGTCAAATCCGCCTTTTATATAAAATATATCTTTACGCTAATAATTATTCAAAATTATGAATGATATACAACTACCGTTGAACTAATAGGTATGTTGTCGTATACCCATTTAGCCTGGTCTATTGCAAGTCTTACGCATCCGTGGGAAATACCTACGCCTACCGAACCATTTAACAATCTTGTTGGCTGTGGAGTCTGAGCGTATGTTCCTGAATGGATGTGGTATCCGCCGGCAGCGAAGTTTGTTGCCCACCAGCATCTTGCAACACCTGAGTCAAAATATGGCTTCTTGTAAATAACACGGTGAACACCTTCAACTGTTGGTGTGGAAGCTTTTCCGTCACCGCAAGCCCAGTAAAACACTTCGTTCCAGTGGTCTTTTCCACCAGTGTAAATACCAAGTCTGTGAGTTGTTCTATTTACAAGGATTAAATATGATGTTGGGCTTGAGTACTGCTGTGCTGCCACAAACATCGCAATCTGGTTGCCATCAGCTGTGTTAGGAACAACTGCATCTGGAAGTGTAAACTCTCTAAATGTGTTAGCCATGCTTCCTGGTGCCGGCTTGCCCTTTGCCACAAGCTTGACATTAATAGCCTCTATTCTGTAACTATACTTAATTGTACCAACGTTTTGTCCGTTGACTCCCCAACCTGTCCAGCCAAATTTCTCAGTATATACTCTGTAATAAATATCAAATTTCTGAGCCATTTCTCCATCTAATTTGATAGAAACAGCCTCGATTCTCTTGGCATTTGCCACATCTCCTAAGAGATTGTTGTTGCTGGCATAACCACTCCAGCCTGTATCCTGAAGGTATCCACTATAAAGGATATTTCCTGAATAAGCCTGATTCATAATAGCCATCTTAAGGCCTGTAACTGGATTGCCGCCATTTACTTTTCCGGCAGTGGCTCCATTTCCAACATATCCGTACCATTTGTCATTATTTACATAAGCTGCAAAATTAATTGATGTCTGAACATTTGAAACACTTGCTGTTCCAAGTTTTGCAGGTGCTGCTGAATTCTTAGCAACAATCTGTATCTTAACTGCTTCTACTCTGCATGAAAGTCCTGTAGTTCCTGCTACTTCACCATTCTTTGCCCAGCCCAGCCAGCCAAATTTTTCAACCTGAACTGCATAGTATATATCAAACTTCGATGCATCATTTCCTGCAAGTTTAATTCTAATTGCTTCAACCTGTCTGTTCTGGCCCACTGTTCCACTTATTTTTCCTGTGTTAGACCAGCTCTGCCAACCAAGTCCCTGTACGTGAGTTGTGTACGTAACTGCAAGATCTTTGTTACCTGTTTCATTTAAAACAATAGCCTGTATTGCACGACTCTTTCCAACAGTTCCACTTAATGCACCATTTCTAACATATTTCTGCCAACCCTCTTTTGCCACGTGGCTTGCATATGCAATAGTTACTGTCTGATAAGTCTTTGTTTCTTTTCCAAGCTTTGCTGGAGCTGCGCTTCCCTTTGGAAGAATCTTGATAGCAATTGCTTCCACTCTTAATGAAAGATTCTGAGTTCCTGCTGTTTCTCCGTTCTTTGCCCAGTTAAGCCATCCAAATTTCTCACAATGAGCTGCATAGTAAATATCATAGTTGTCTGCTTTGCTTCCTGTAAGCTTAACCTGAAATGCTTCAACTCTCTTGGCCTGTCCAACAGTTCCACCTAATTCATTGTCTCCAACCCAAGGCATCCAGGCTTTTCCCTGTACATATGCTCTGTATGTAACACCAAGGTCTGACATACCTGTCTCAGAGATTCTAAATGCCTCAATCCTCTTAGCTTTACCTGTTACTCCAGATGTTGCTCCATTTTTTACATACCTTAGCCAACCATAGTTCTGCACATGTGTAGCATAGCTGACGCTTGGATTTCCTGCGGCATTGCTATCAGAAACAATGTCAACATCTACTGTCTCTGTGTCATCTGCATATGCCTTTATTTCCAAGCCGCACGCTATAACCATGGCTATTACCAGAATTATTACTGAAATGCTATAGCCCGCTGTACGTCCCCATACACTTTTTGTCATAGAAAAATCCTCCATTTTAAAACTTATTTACAAGGTTTAAATAAACTCATACAGATAGTGCTATTTTATCAGAAAATGCCCATAATAACTAGTATTTATTGTATTTTTCAATGTTTTGTATTAAAATATTGATTGGTTTTTTATTTTATTGGAGGTCAACAATATGAGTTTCGAATTTATTCAAAAAATGCCAACTCCTGAGATGATTAAAGAAGAGTTTCCACTTACACAGGAAATGAAGGATATTAAAGCTCAGCGAGATGTCGACATCAAGGCAGTTTTTGCTGGTGAATCTGATAAATTTCTTCTTATCATCGGTCCATGTTCCGCTGATAACGAAGATTCTGTGACTGATTACACAACAAGACTTGCCAAGGTGGCAGAAAAAGTTAAGGATAAAATCATAATTATCCCAAGAATTTATACAAACAAACCAAGAACAACAGGTATGGGTTACAAGGGTATGCTCCATCAGCCAGATCCAGAAAAGAAGCCTGACCTTATCGCCGGCCTTAAGGCTATCCGTCAGATGCACATTAGAATTTTAAATGAGACCGGTCTCACAGGTGCTGATGAAATGCTTTATCCTGAGAATCATCACTACGTTGATGACATTTTATCTTATGTTGCAGTTGGTGCCCGTTCAGTTGAGGATCAGCAGCACAGACTTACAGTTAGTGGTATTGATGTTCCAACTGGTATGAAGAACCCAACAAGTGGTACTCTTTCAGTTATGCTTAATTCCATCACAGCTGCACAGTCAAAGCATACATTTATTTTCTCAGGTTATGAAGTAAAGACTACTGGAAATGAATATGCTCACGCTATTTTAAGAGGTGCCGTTAACAAACACGGCCAGGTAATTCCTAACTACCACTACGAAGATCTCATCCTTCTCCATGAACTTTACATGAAGGAAAACCTCTTAAACCCAGCAGTTATCGTGGACTGCAATCACTCTAACTCAGGCAAGAAATATGAACAGCAAGTTCGTATCGCCAACGAAGTCCTTCACAGCATGAGACATTCATCTGAAATCGGCAACTTTGTCAAAGGACTTATGATTGAAAGCTACATTGAGCCAGGTGCTCAGAAAGTAGAAGAGCATGTATATGGAAAATCCATTACAGACCCATGCCTTGGCTGGGATGCGTCAGAACAGCTCATCTACAACATCGCAGAACAGTTATAATACATGTGAATTGTATTTATTATTTATATTAAAGGGATGTGTTTGCATTTATGCTTAAAAGGGATGTGTTTGCAATGCAAACACATCCCTTTTTTTGCTTGACTGGGGGTTTATTAGTGGCTTGCCTGGGGTTTTGCAGTATATCTGAAGGTTTTTAAAATTTTGCTGTCTTTGATTTTAGCTTCCAGGTGGCTAGATTCAAGATTTTACAGTATATCAAGAGTTTTTGCTAAATCTACTGTTTGAGTTGAATTCAAATTATCTCAATAATTTTAATTATTACAGCATATCAAGAAGTTCTGGCTAATATACTGTACTCTTACTTTTTCTCAAAATAGAGCAGTACAGCATAATTAGAGGTTTTACCTATAATGCTGTACACGTCACAAAACAAACTAATTCTCAACATAGTGCAGTACAGTATAATTAAAGGTTTTGCCTATAATGCTGTACACGTCACAAAACAAGCTTTTTCTCAACATAGTGCAGTACAGCATATTTAAAGGTTTCAGCCAATATGCTGTACACGTCACAAAACAAGCTTTTTCTCAACATAGTGCAATACAGCATAATTAAAGGTTTTCGAGAATCTACTGTCTTTGCCCAAAGCTTCCAGATGGCTTGCCTGGGGTTTGCAGTATATCTGGAAGTTTTTAAAATTTTGCTGTCTTTGATTTTAGCTTCCAAGTGACTGAATCTAGGTTTTTACAGCATAATTAGAGATTTCAGCCACTATGCTGTACACGTCACAAAACAAGCTTTTTCTCAACATAGTGCAATACAGTAAAATTAAAGTTTTTCGAGAATCTACTGTCTTCGCCCAAAGCTTCCAGGTGGGTAGCCCTTAGGCTTATCCATCTTATCAAGTATTTTGCCAGTTTAATTTCAATTTGAGTTCAATTTAAGTTCTATTTAAGTTCTATACCAGATGGGAGATGTCGGCGTATTTTGGAACGCCTTTCTTGTAGCCTATTTGTACTTCTCCTTGGATTAATGGATATATATAGTCTACTAGTTCTTTGGTTACATCATTTCTGTCTTGGGTTATCCAGTGGACTGGGATATTCTTTACTTCATTGGCTATGTCTTTAATAGCTGCATAAGTACATTCAACTTTGTATGGATTGTTGTCCAATCTGTTGAGGCAGACCATGGAAGCTGTGATTCCTTCCCTTGCAAGTTTCATGCTGTATTCACCTTGCATGAAAGCTTCATCAATATCTGTTTTTGAAGCAAGGTGGGCAGCGCATCTTTGAAGGACATTTACTTCAACTGAACGAACCTTAACATTAATTCTATCCTTTACAAGCATTTCTAATACTTTGCCGGCACCACTAAGTTGCTTGTGACCAAACTTATCCTCCATTGCATTGGAAGCTGCAATATACTCGCCATCCTTGTCACGAATGCCTTCAGAGACGGCGATGATAACATTGTCTCTAATGGACAATTGATTCTCAACATCAGCTATAAAATCATCAATGTCAAAGGCAACCTCAGGAAGATAAATGAGATGAGGTGCGGTATTTACACCATTTCTGGCAAGGGCAGCGGAAGCTGTAAGCCAGCCTGCGTCACGACCCATGATTTCAATGATGGTTACACTTTTAACAGGATAGATAAAAGTATCATATGATATCTCTAAGATAGATGATGCGATATACTTAGCGGCAGAGCCGAAACCAGGAGTGTGGTCGGTCATGCAAAGATCATTGTCGATGGTTTTAGGAATACCAATAAGTCTAATGTGGCTTCCGATGCTTCTTGCATACTCAGAAAGCTTTAGGACAGTGTCCATGGAATCATTGCCACCGATGTAGAAAAAAGCCTTTACATTTTTCTTTTTAAATTCATCAAATATCTTTATGTAGGAACTGTCGTCCTCTGTATACTTAGGAAGCTTGTGTCTGCAAGAACCTAAAAACATGGCCGGGGTATTCTTTAAGATATCAAGGCTTTCCTCAGTTGGAAAGCTTTCTGTCATATGAACATAATTTTCATTAAGAATTCCGAGAATACCGTTGACTGCTCCATAGCATTTTAAATTATTTTTTCTGGCAGCATTGACAACACCTGCCAGGCTGGAGTTGATAGCTACAGTTGGTCCACCTGATTGAGCTACTATACAACTATCCATAATATTTCCTCCGTTAAAATATAATTATTTTCCTGGTAATTATTCTACAGTTACTGATTTTGCAAGGTTTCTTGGCTTGTCAACATCGAGACCTTTGGCAACTGATACGTAGTAAGCAATTAGCTGCAAAGGAATTACAGATAAGCTTGCTGTAAAATGTTCGTCAGTCTTAGGAATGTATACTACAAAATCAGCTGAATCCTCGATGTTGTAATGTCCAAATGTTGTGAGACCCATGAGATTAGCTCCACGGCTCTTGCACTCAACCATGTTGCTTACAGTCTTTTCATAAAGAGCACTTTGAGTGAGAACACCGATTACAAGAGTGCCCTCTTCAATAAGACTGATAGTTCCATGCTTTAACTCGCCGGCTGCATAGGCCTCTGAATGAATGTAGCTGATTTCTTTGAGTTTTAGGCTACCCTCAAGACAGATGGCGTAGTCGATACCACGTCCCACAAAGAAAATGTCCTGGGCATTTGCGTGTTTAGCAGCAAACCACTGAAGTCTTTCTTTATCCTCAATAATCTTGTTAATCTTATCAGGAAGCGACTGAAGCTCGTTAATATATTCAGATGCTTTGGCATCGTCTATTTGACCTTTGATTCTGGCAATTTCAATTGAAAGAACATAGCCGGCAATAAGCTGAGTAGAGTAAGCTTTAGTAGTAGCTACAGAAATCTCAGGACCAGCAAGTGTGTAGAATACGCTGTCGGCTTCTCTGGCAATTGAAGAACCAACTACATTTACGATACCAAGAGTCTTAACACCCTTATCCTTGGCAAGTCTTAAAGCAGCTAAGGTATCAGCAGTTTCACCAGACTGGCTTACAACAATTACCAAATCATTTTTGTTAAGAATTGGATTACGATATCTAAACTCAGAAGCTAACTCGCATCTAACCTGAACTCTTGCCAAATCCTCCATTACGTATTGAGTAACCACGCCTGTGTGATAAGCACTACCACAAGCAACAATAAAAATCTGATTTATATTCTTGATTTCCTCCTCAGTAAGACCAAGGGCAGAAATATCAACTTTGCCGTCTTTAACAACAGAATTCAAAGTATCTGCAATAGCTTTAGGCTGCTCGTGAATCTCCTTCATCATGAAATGCTCATAGCCCTCTTTTTCAGCAGCTTCGGCATCCCACTTAATTTCTACAAGTTCCTTTTGAATTTCATCACCATCAAGGTTGTAGAAATTCACACTGCCGTCAGCAAGACGACCAATCTCAAGATTGCCGATGTAATAAACATTTCTGGTATATTTAAGAATAGCCGGAACATCAGAAGCCACATAGCAATTGCCATTGTCCACACCGATAATCATAGGACTGTCCTTTCGGGCAACGTAGATTTCGTTAGGATATTCCTTGAACATCAAACACAAAGCATAAGAACCACGAATTCTTACCATTGCATGATTGATGGCATCAATAGGAGTTCCCAAATATTTTTTATAATAATAATCAACTAATTTGATAGCAACTTCTGTGTCTGTTGAAGAGTAAAAAGTATAATTATGTCTGATTAACTTTGCCTTTAACTCCTGATAGTTCTCAATAATTCCGTTGTGAACACCAACAACATTTCCATCATCGCTGCTATGAGGATGAGCATTTGTCTCAGTTGGATCCCCGTGAGTTGCCCATCTGGTGTGTCCAATACCACATTTTCCAAAAATAGCTTTTCCATTATCAGTCTTCTCTTCAAGGGCTTTTAAACGACCCTTAGCTTTGACGATAACTGTGTCTTTATCTCCGTCTCTTACAGCCACGCCGGCTGAATCATAACCTCTATATTCAAGTTTCTCAAGACCATCTAATAAAATCGGTGCCGCCTGTTCTGCACCTGTGTAACCAACTATTCCACAAGTCATTGCTTTATCTCCTCTAAATCTTTATAAAATATCGGCGAAAAAAATCACCAAACACCATAGTTAATTCATTATAACATACTTTAGTATAAATTTAACTAAAAACTTCCCGTAAATGCTACCTTTTAAATCACTTTTCCAGCAGATAACCCTCCATAATCAGATCGGAGATTCTTCCGTTTTCGTATTTGAAAAATTCGATTTTTTGAATAACGAACTTAGTGTTCTTATCCACCGTGATGACGTATTTATCCTCATCCGGGTCCTGGTTTTTTTCGCTATCCTCAATGGCCAATTCAATAATATCTTCTAAGTTCTTAAGCTTGCATACAATATTTTCCTGATTAACTGGCCCCTGATATTTATACATATCAAGTTCCACGTCCTTTGGCAATACGTTATTGGATTCCCCATAGACGTTGTCACCCCCGGATACATAAGTCAATTTGGAATAATCCTTAACATCAAGTTCGTCTACATAGATATATTGGTAAATGTATTGTGCTCCGGTATCGTCCTGCTCTTCCCTTTCTCTTATGATACCCCAGGCCTTGGTTTGGATATCGTCAATCTCCTCCTCAGTGAAGTTATCATTTAAATACTCATCACCATACACATTCCCCTGAAGCACGTCAATACAAGCTTCCGCCTTTATGTAGTCTTCCTCTTTAATGGCCTCATTAAGACGTTTGACATTTGAGCTATAGATAAATCTGTGAATTCTTATGCCCGGCATAAAAGCAATAACTATGTAAATTCCTATGATAACAAAAATAAACATTTCATAATGACTACCAAAAATTCCCAATTTCCTGGCTGTGTCATTTTCCACAGACTCTGGCTTTTTCTTAAATATACCTGCAATCAGAGAACCTAATAACACCCATAATTCCCAGGTGAGATAAATAATCTGAACAATGATAAATACAACACCCAGATATCTATTTTCAGTAACTCCATAGTTGGAAATTCTAATGCTCATTGCCTGAATCTCCAAAGGAATCATAGGAATTAGGAAATATTTATAAAACTTAATTAATTTTCCGTAAATATTTAACTTGCCCTGAGGAAGATATGAATATGCAAGAAAATTTATTAAAATACCTGAAGTTACAACTCCGGCACATATTGCATATACCTGATTTTTAGGAAGTTCGCTAAGAGAAAATATTTTCAGAATATATGCGTAAATTATAAGCGTAGCTATGATTTGTATTGGCATAAGCACGTACCAGGCTACCCCTTTGAATACCTTGGATGTCTCTTTTTTATTGTCTGTCAAAATAGTTAAAAAAACCGGAAGATGCACGAATCCCAACATGAGAATTTCAGCATCCATAAACAAATCAAACACTTCAAGCTTTATAATAAGCGTAGAAAAAATATATAAGATAAACAAAACTCCCAGGCTTATTACATTAACCACAATACTCATAACAATAGTATTTCTAAGGAATCTAGTATAATATTCCTGCATGGTCAGCCTGCTTCTTTTAACAACTACGAATAAAGTTATTCCACCAAAAAGCAATACGTACAAGCCAAAAGATAACAACATATACATTACATAATAATTGTTTTCAGTTAAGGATTCAGTGGTTATAAGAAATACCCACAACACCGAAACACCAGCATTTATAATGCTTAGGATAAGTTTTACCACCAGCTTCCTAGCTATTGTTTCAATGAATATTTCTCCAAAAGTAAATATTACAAATCCAAGAATGACTTTTCCCAAGGTTTCATCGAATTCATAAGAACGTTCGGATTCTAATAAAATCATGCCCAAGATAGAAGCTATTGCTCCACTTATCAGGGTTATTAAATAATTCTTGTAAATGTTTTCTGCCTGTAACTTCTTTGATTTAATAAAATTTGATAACTTTCCCATAGACTTCACTATCCTCTCCTAGCCCAAGGCCACATCTAATATCATCATCACTACGAATCCGAAAGAAAATGCAACTGTACCCCAATTGCTGTGTTTTCCTTCAGACATTTCCGGAATAAGTTCCTCAACAACTACATACATCATAGCACCTGCTGCAAATGCCAGTAAATATGGCATAAATGGTACAACTGCACTGGCTGCGATTATGGTTAAAATCGCTGCCAAAGGTTCAACTGCTCCTGACATAACACCGTACATAAATGTCTTGTAAACCGGCATACCCTCAGCCCTTAAAGGCATAGATACAATGGCTCCCTCCGGGAAGTTCTGAATGGCAATACCCAAAGAAAGAACCAGAGCCCCCATGTAACTTACAGAAGTATGACCTGACATCCATCCTGCAAATACTACACCTACCGCCATTCCTTCCGGAATATTGTGAAGGGTTACTGCAAGAATAAGTTTGGTTGTCTTCTTAAGACCGCTTTTAGGACCTTCTACGCTGTTGTCTGCATGCATATGTGGTACCGCCACGTCTAGTAACAAAAGAAATCCCATACCAATCATAAAACCCACAGCCGCAGGTATAAAGGCCAGTCTACCCATATCTTTGGAATCCTCCAAAGCCGGTTCTAACAAAGACCAAAAGCTGGCTGCCACCATGACACCTGCTGCAAAGCCTGTAAGAATTCTTTGTAACATTTCCGAAATCCTTTTCTTTAAAAGAAATACCATTGCTGCACCGGCACTGGTACCAATAAAGGGAATCATAATCCCTTGAAAAATCTTGTAGTACATATCGTCTCCTTACTTATAATCATTAAGCCATTTGCATTCTTAACTACATCAATTGCCTGTATTATCTCATATTTTACATAAAAATAAAACTGTCGAAGCTATTTGATAAATATCATCACTTTGATAAAAAAAACAGGTCCACAATATGTAGACCTGTTATATATCAGATTAAATATTTACTAGTTTTTAGAAAATATGTACTTGTCGATTCCATTTGCCATTCCAGCCACTATTTTGTTCTGATAATCATCTGTACCAAGAAGAGCATCTTCAGAAGGATTAGACATATAGCCTACTTCCACAATAGTTGTTGGAACCTTGCACCAATTGATGCCACTCATTGTATCCGTCTCCCAAACGTATTCTTTTTTACATCCAGTGGCAGCCACTAATTCATCTAAAACATAAGTTGAGAGTTCTTTACTTTTTTCGTATAATTCGCCATTGTAAGGATTGTTTGATGTTTGACAAATGGTCATTGCACCATTTACTGAAGAGTCTGTAGATCCATTTGCATGGATTCTGATAAATGCATCAGCATTGGCATCATTTGCCACCTGAGCACGTTCTGAGTTGCTTATATCTACATCATGAGAAGTTCTAACCATTATTACAGAATACCCTCTGCTTTCCAATTCACTTTGAAGCTTTTGGGCTAAGATAAGAGTTAATTCATATTCAGCAAGTCCACTACTTACGCCACTGGTCCCGGATGTAACTTTGGCCTTTTGTTCTGTGGCTCCAGGGCCAACGGGCTCCTTGTCGGAATTCCCTTTGGCCTGGTGTCCAGCGTCAATACAGATAACCGTTCCCTTGGCATCTACTTCGCTTTTAGTAGTTTCATCTTCAGCTGTAGTTTCCCCTTCTTCTGTGGTTTCATTTTCCGAAGTGGTTTCGCCGTCTTCGGTAACTGCATCACCTTTAACATCTCGTTTTTCAATAAAATCAGATGATACATAATACTCTCCACCATCTAGGGCAACCTTTGTCCAACCGTATTCTTCACTGATAACATCAACTTCTGTATCTGCGTCAAATACTGTGTATACCTCAGAATTAACATCCGGCTTTGTTCTTACATTTACCGCAGATATTGTATAATACTTTGCCACGGTCTCAGCTTCAAGAGTTGTCTCTTCCTCAGTAGATTTCTCTGTGGTCTTAGCCGTTGTCTCCTTGGATTTTCCTGAAGACTTTTTGTTACTTGTACAACTTACAATGCATAAAATAACTATAAGTAACAAAATTGCTCCCAGCCCTGCGATTAACGCTTTCGACGTGTTGTCTAATTTGATATTCTTCATTTCCTCACCTCTCACTATAAATGGGATTCATAACCTATATTTCGGGTTGAACCCTTTAATATAGGTTACCATGCCGAATCCTTGTCTATACCATCTGTATATCCTTCAAAGAATTCCAGACATTTATCCTCACTGCCTTCTATATTATCACTTTTGAAGGTAAGTTTAAACATTGAACAATTATGTACATGGATATTCCAGAAATCTTTTAAAGCAATTTTGTTTATATATAAAACCATGCCTCTAATGGCAACTCCATGGGATGCTATAAATATAACATTGTCTTCATCCACATGTTCCCTGTCAAAAGCCCTCATACTTTCCACAAATCCACCAACTCTTTCCACTAATCCCTCAAAGGATTCAGCTCCTTTTTGAGGTTTAAACTGAGTTGTCTTTTCAAAGAAATTTGTTTTAAACTCCGGATATATATTGGCAATCTCAGACAGGGTCTTTCTTTCAAATTCACCAAAACTCATTTCTATAAGCCTTTCATCCACCACTATTTCTTTTGCTTTTTGTGGAGCCAATATGGTAGCCGTTTTATATGCTCTTTTTAATGGACTTGAAAATACATAATCCGGATTTAAATCTATCTCATCCAAATAAGCTCTGGCTTTCTTTGCCTGGTTAATACCTGTTTGATTAAGTTCCATATCTGTTCTGCCCTGAAGTCTCATTTCCAGATTCATATCTGTAAGTCCGTGGCGAACTATGTAAAATTCATTCATCTCTAACTCCTAGTCTTTGTTTTTCGTGGCTTCTATCTTAACCCCAGAGCTGTATTTTTGTAAACCAGTTTTATCTGAATAGCCTCTACTCTCTTGCTTTGACCGGTGGTGCCTGAGACTGCGTTATTCTTAACCCAGCTTGTCCAGCCAATTTTCTGAACCCGGGTTCTATAGTAAATGTCATAGACATTGCTAAGATTGCCCTTTAGAACAATTTTAATTGCCTCAATTCTTAAGGACTTACCAGTGCTTCCTGAGGTGGCTCCATCAGATACATAGCTTTGCCATCCCTGCTTTTGCACGTAAGTTCGATAATATATTTTCCCATCTACCGAGGAATCATTTACCTTTATCTGAATGGCTTCTAATCTAAGACTTTTTCCAACTGTGCCTGATGTGGTTCCATTGCTTACATAGCTTTGCCATCCCTGCTTTTGCACATATGTTCTATAGGTAACGGTTCCCATTTCATTTTTATTATAATAAGCATTATCCGTGGAACCGGAAAATGTCTGGGATTTACTTACAAGTTTTATCTGGATAGCTTCTATTCTCTTGGAGAATCCCGACGTTCCCGCAGCTGTTCCATTACATGCCCATCCTGTCCAGCCTACATTTTGTACATGGACTCTATAATATACATCATAGGAATTCGCCACATCTCCTGTTAAATATATTTTTATAGCCTCCATTCTAAGGCTTTGACCGTCAGTTCCTGCCATGGCATCATTACTTACATAGGATAACCAGCCCTTCTTTTGAACAAAAGCTCTGTATGTTATTCCCCCTGACATATCATCAGGTAAAGCCAACTTTATTCTCATGGCTTCTACCCTAAGACTTTGTCCGCTGGTTCCAGAAGTGGCACCATCAATTACATAATTCTGCCATCCAACACTCTGAACGTGACTTTTATATAACACCGTTGGACTGTCTACTTCTCCTGTGAGAGTTGACAGCGTATACGAATATACAGAGGATGAACTTTCTAAAATGTAATATAAAATGCCATATCTATCAATGGACATTTCCTTTACAACTCCGGTAATTGAAGCTTCATTTGACAGATTTCCATAGGTATTATTAATAAGGTTTATATAGTTAATTTCGCCGGTGTTACCATTTTGAAAATAGAAACCATTTCCAAAATATCCCAGATTCTGAGTGTAACTTGTACTTGTAGTATCCACTCTGATTCCTGGGCTTGTACTTAATGGATTGCCGGTGTACAAATAACTGTTGGGATTGCTTTCAGATCCACTGTTATAAAGATAATACCAATTACCATTGTAGTAATAATTTCTAGAGTAAATCTTACGAATCACGTAGTTTGAATATTTTGTCGAAGAACAAGTGTCATAGCCTGAATTCCAACTGCTGTGTCCATTGTTTCTAAACTCACTATCTGACATTAAAAAATATTTGTGGCTGCAATACCCTAACATATCGTCATTAGACGAAGGTGCTGTTTTGCCACTGCTAGTTGTATATTCTACAGCCCCGTCATCCCAGGTTACATCCAAATGATACCAGTATCCTCCTATGTACACCTGATTCCATGCATGATTCAAGGCATCACTTTGCACCACATTACAATCTATATCCATGAGATACATAAGTATATAAAATGCCTCAGCATAGCCCTGACACACACCCTCGTTGCCTATAAGTATTCCATAGGCTGTGTAGTCTGTGTATGGTATTGTGTCGTTGTAGTAGTTTTCGTAATCATAAACGGCTGAATACGCCAGATAATCGTGGGCGTATAGAACCTTTTCTTGATCTGACCAGCTACTGTCCACACCGTCTATTATATCTTTGGTCTTTGCTAACAATCTTTCATATCTGTAACCTATTTCAGAATCACTGTAATCTACTGTTAAATAAAGAGTTTGCACATATCCTGTACTGGTGCTGTAGTCACATTTTCCAGCGTAAATGTATCCATAAGCTGCTCCTGCTATTGGGGTCTCGTAAAAAGCCTCCCAAAAATATTCTGACAGGTTACTGTAATGAATTTTGTAACTACTTAAATCCAAAGTAGATGACAATTTTTCTATTTCTTTTTTTAATCCGTTTATCTGAGTGGATTTGCTAGTTGATGATGCTGCAAGGAATCTATCCTTCTCTAAGTCTACAACTTGATATTCCTGGATATTTTCCTGTGAATCCTGACTGGATTCATCTTCATTAGAAATGTCTGTTTCTGTTGCATAAGTATCAACTATCATTTCTGTATCCTGTATATACAGAAATGATAGCATGATAATAGATAGTATTAGTATTCCTACTAACCTTTTAATTGTTTCAAATAATTTTTTGTCCATGGCGTTACCTCCATACCTTGTCCTATCGGATAACTATATGTTTTTGTAAAGAGTTAACACCCTCCCTTTTTAGCTATTCAACTACGTGTAATGTCATTATTGATGGATTGGAAAGATTACCCTCTGAGTCAAATACATAATATCTAACCTGATAATCTCCCTTTTCTCCTGTGTTATATCTGGTTGTTGTAACGACATTTCCTGATACGTCACCCTGTGCATCATATGTTTCTTTTACATATGCCATTGGAGTAAATACTCCATTTACCTTTACAGAAACCTCTGCTGATGTAATCTTTATTACCGGAATTCCTGTCTTGTCAGCAGCGTCCTTATCAATGTCTCCAGTTGGATTATCATCCGGTATTTCAAATGTATACTTTTCAGAATCATCCGGCACATAAGAAACCACTCTATCTTTTGTAGTTACGTTGTTATTACTATCAATAACCACATATTCCACATTCATTTGATTACCTGCTGAAAGTACGGTTTTCTTACCTACAATAACTTTATCTGTTATATTACCGTCCTTGGAATCTCTGGCACTTACACCTACTAAAAGTTTTGCATCTGCTTCCGGATCCCCTTCTACATATACCATATTATTATCGGTATATGTAATAATTGCCCCGTTATCATCCGCAACTACTAATTTGTATATTGAAAAAACCACAATAATTGCAGCTATTCCAACTATAATCAATTGTTTCTTCATTTTTTACTTGAACTCCTGTTATTCTTTTTACCGTAGTTTCCATACTCTCCATAATCACCATAGTCTCCATATGAACCATATGAACCGTATTTTCCATACTTGCCATATTTTCCTTTGCCTACCGGAGCTTTATTAAGGATTACACCAAGTATCTGGCATCCTGCTTTTTCAATCTGATTTTTAATTCTCTGAATTAATTTATAACTTACTTCACCTGATGAAACTACTATAGCTGCTCCATCGCATTCTCCTGCAATTACAGCGGCATCAATAACTCGTCCTACAGGTGGTGTGTCAATTATTACATAGTCATAAGATTCCCTAAGAATCTTAACAAGAGATTTAAAATATTTATTTCCTAAAAGCTCTGCAGGGTTTGGCGGTACCGGCCCTGAAAATACTACGTGCAAATTACTCATATTAGTTGCACATACCACCTGATCAAAGGAACATACACCTGAAAGATAGTGTGTAAGTCCTTTTGTTGCACCATTAATTCTATATCGTCCAAGCATTACTGAGTTTCTAAGGTCTGCATCAATAAAGATAACCTTTTTTCCAGACTGGGCAAATGAAACTGCAAGATTAAATGAAACTGTTGTCTTTCCTTCATTTGGAACAGAACTTACAATCTCTAAGACCTTGATATCATCTCCACAAAACTGTATGTTTGTTCTAAGTCTTTTATATAACTCATCAATATTGCCGTCCAACAATCCTATTTTTCCAAAATCCACAAACTGCATCTATGTGTCTCCTTTATTTATCCATTGCTATTCTATCATTTTCAGGAATAATTCCGAGGACGCTTACTCCCAATCTCTTCTCAACATCTTCCTGAGATTTAATAGTATCATCAGAGATGAATCCGATAAGAGAAATAATAACTGCAATAATTCCTCCTAATAAACATGCTATTATTACATTTTTCTTTACATTAGGTTTCATAGAATGTTTTGGAATATCTGCTCCATTTTCTCCATCTACATTCTTAACTGTGTCAGCTCCTAATAATTCCTGAATATGGTTAATAGCTGCATTTCTAACACAATCCGCAAGTTGCTTTGCCACAAGTGGATTAGAATCCTCCACTTGAATTGTTATGATTCGTGTGTTATCCGGAATAACAACTGATATCTTATCTGAAAGATCACTTATGCTGATATCCAAATCCATATCAGCCTTCACCTGTTGTAGAACTGGCTTACTTTTAACAAGTACTGTAAAATCCTGTACCAAATATGTACTTGACTGTAATGTGTTAACATCTACATTTGTTGAGTTTGAATCTCCTTTTTCATTCAGCACAAGAATCTGCGTTGATGCCGTATATGTAGGTGTAATAAATATCTTTGTTACAGCCAAAGTGATCATTCCTACAAACAATGCAAACAGTATAATTATAACCGACTTACTTATAAGAAATGGAATTACTTCGCCTAAATCTAATTCAATTCCATTCTTGGTATTATCCTGTTCCATTTTTTCCTCCTTAAGTATTATATCTATTATTTTATGTCAATGCTTTATTTCTATTGTATTGTTGTCTCCACTTCAAAATCCGTCTGAGCTTCGTAACTCTCTCTCAATTGTTCCTCCACATTTTCATCTGTCTCTTTCTCGGTTGATTGCTCACCTTCATTAGTTGTTTCTACTGTACCATTTGTATCTGTTGTTTCAGTGTTTAATGGCTGATAATTTACAATTCGTTTTCTCTCTGCAACGTTTTTGTTCTTATCCATAGCAACATATTTAATAAGCATATGACTTCCATCAGATAATATTATCTTACTACTAACAATAATGTCAACTTGATTATCTTGATTATCCTTTACCGTCACATCACTTAATAATATAGCGTCATCATCGCCTTCTTTATAGGTAAACTCCTTACCTTCAAAGGAAATCTGCGGAGCTGTTTTGTCGCCTACATTATTGAAGAAAAGTGCGATTATACCGACAACAATAGTTGCTGCTAAAAGTATAAAATTTAATTTCTTAAAAATATAGCCCATAACTCCTCCTATTTGCCGTAATCTCCATAGCTACCGTATCCACTAAATCCACCATAACTAAGGTCTTTTCCATTAGTTGCTTTATTAAGAACCGCTCCAAGTATTCTGCACTCTGTCTTTTCTATCTGTCTCTTTGCTTTTCTAAGAGCCTGCGTATTAGTATCTCCTGAACCCACCACAAATATTATACCATCGCATTTTGATGCTAGAATTACTGCATCTATAACCTTTCCTATCGGAGGTGTATCTACGATTATGTAATCATAGAAAGGTTTGTAGGTGTCCACCAAACTTGAGAATTCTTCACTTTCCAATAACTCTGCCGGATTTGGTGGTACCGGGCCCGAAAATATTACATCAAAATTATTTATATCTGTTTCATTTAGAATATCATCATAATCACATGCCCCCGATAAATACTGAGTCAATCCTTTACTGGTATTTGGCACTTTGTATTTACCAATGAGTTTTGAATTACGCAAATCGCAATCCAAAAACAATACTTTTTTTCCAGATTCTGCCAAAGATATTGCCAAACAAAAAGACGTTCTAGTCTTTCCTTCATTTGAAAATGTACTGGTAAATTCTATGGTTTTAATATCCGTTCCGCTAAGCTGTATATTGGTTCTTAACACCTTTAGAGCCTCGCTGGTTTTCTTACTTATCTTTGGTAACTGGTCTTTTATATTTATTATCTCCATATACCTTTACCTCTTCTTAAATGATAACTTCTTTCCTCGTCCTTCGTCCGGGAGTACACCCATAACTGCAATTCCAATCTTTCTCTCAATGTCTTCTGCAGTCTTTATCTCGTCGTTTATAATAAATATAACAATGTATACAATGGCACATACCATAACGCCTACTAAGAATCCGGCCATTGCTATAAGTCTTTTGTTAGGACTTGTCTGTATACTTGCTACATTTCCTTCCTCTATTGTATTGACTTCTTCAATTCCCATTACCTGTTTAATATGACTCTTTGAAACTTCTCTGACCATATCTGCTATTTTCTTAGCCAACATTGGGTTCTTATCCTGAACAGTTATATTTAAGATTCTGGTGTCTGTTGGAGATGATACAGATATTTTTTCATTCATCTCTGCCACACTCATATCTAAATGCAACTCTGATATTACCTGCTCTAACACCGGATCACTTTTTATAATAATCATATAATCCTTTGTTATATAAGTACTGGTCTGAATATCATTTGCATCTATGGATATTTTTCCAACAGTTTTGGTTCCACCACTGTCATTTGTAACGTATATCTGAGTGGTGGACTGATACATTGGTGTTATAAACAATACTGAATATAAAAATGCGCATGCTGCACATAATGCACCCACCAATAATATAGTAATGGTGTTGTGAAACAACATTACTACAAGTTCTTTAAGATTTACTTCAATCCCATCATCGAATTCGTTATTATATGTATTCACCCGCAATTACCTTCTTCTGATTCTCAATCATTATCCTTCGTATAGTTTCGTCATCTGTCTTTTTTCTAAGCCATGCCAGACAGCCACTTATGTCTGGAGATCTTCTTCCTGTACTGTGGGCATCTGTTCCCACGAAATGCACAAGGCCTTTTTGAATATATTTTATAATTCTTCTTCTCATCATCATTCCAGAACCACCTGCAATGGTATGAGCATTTATCTGTATGTACGATCCCTCTTCAATTAATGCTTTTACTCTGTCTTCGTACTTTATCACCTCTGGAAATCTCTCGGCATGGGCAAGGATTGGAATGTATCCCGCACTTACCAGTTCATAAAGACTTTCCTTTATGTATTTAAATCCATCTGCAGGAGAAAATTCCACCAATACATACCTTGTTCCTGCCAATGTATTTATCTTGCCTTTTTCCAAATTATCGACAACTCCATAGCTGTAGTATATCTCATTTCCCAGGTGCAGCTTTACTTTTATAGCTCTTGCTTCCAACGCCTTTTTAAGAGTTTCAAAGTTCTCATGTATTTCTTTTTGATTATCTTCATAGACCCCTGTTTCAAAATGAGGTGTTGCTATCATCTCTCTAATTCCCTGATTATATGCCATCTTTACGATGTTAACGGAATCTTTAAGATCTCTCGCTCCATCATCCACCCCAAATACTATATGGCAATGTATGTCTATGAATCCTGCTTGTGTATATGCCATTTCTTCGTCCTATTCCTCATATCCTTTTGGATTATTCTTCTGCCAGTTCCAAGAATCTGCGCACATCTCTTTTATTCCATTTTCTGCCTTCCATCCCAGCTCTTTATATGCCTTATCCGGATTACAGTATGATGTTGCAATATCTCCCGGTCTTCTTTCCTTTATAACGTATGGAATCTTAACCCCTGTTGCCTCTTCAAAATTCTTCACAATATCCAACACGCTGTATCCTTGACCGGTTCCCAGATTATATATGTTTAGCCCTGCATTTTCCTCTATTTTTTTAAGGGCTTTTACATGTCCTTTTGCCAAATCTACTACATGGATATAATCTCTGACTCCTGTTCCATCCGGAGTATCATAATCATTTCCAAATACTCCAAGTTTTTCTAACTTGCCAACTGCCACCTGTGTTATATATGGCATTAGGTTGTTTGGTATTCCATTTGGATTCTCTCCGATTCTTCCGCTTTTATGGGCACCGATTGGATTGAAATATCTAAGTAATATTATATTCCACTCTTTGTCTGAATTGTATATGTCCATAAGAATCTGCTCTAGCATGGACTTGGTCCATCCATATGGATTCGTGCACTGCCCCTTTGGACAATTCTCTGTAATAGGTATCTCCTGTGGATCTCCATAAACAGTAGCTGAAGATGAAAATATTATGTTCTTACATCCATTCTCTTTCATTACCTTTACAAGATTTAAAGTTCCTGATATGTTGTTGTTATAGTATTCCCAAGGCTTGGCAACGGATTCACCTACTGCTTTCAGTCCTGCAAAATGTATACAACAATCTATATCATTCTCTTTAAAAATTTTATTAAGTAATTCATCATCTAAAATGTCTCCCTTATAGAAAGCGAAGTCTTTTCCTGTCAGCTCTTTTACGCGTTCCAAGGATTTTTCTGAAGAGTTGCTAAGATTATCTACTACAACAACTTCATGACCGTTTTCTAATAGTTCAACACATGTGTGGCTTCCGATAAAACCAGCACCACCTGTTACTAAAACTTTCATGGTTCACATCCTTTTTATTATTTTTTACCATCATATATTATACAATATTTTTCCCCAATAAAAAAGTACAGCAAAACTAGATTTCTCTAATTTTGCCGTACTTTTTGATACTTATATTCAACAACTATGGCTTTACTTTTATATTGATTGTCCTTATTGCGTAATCGGTTCCGTCATATGCTGTAATTCTTAGGGTAAAGGATCCCGTCTGCGGTGCATCCCATGATACGCTGGTGTCTGTAGAATAATCCTTAATTGTCTCGTATGTCCATGATGATGCTTTTCTGTATTCATATTTATATTGAACTGTGCTACCACTTGCATTTCCTTCTGAAGATGCTGTTATATAATTGGTTCTTCCGTATTTGTAAATGGTCTTATATACGCTTCCGTAGCACTTGAGGGAAGTCTCAGATGTATTTGCTGCAAAGCTTAAATACTTCTTAACAACATTGCTGGTGTCGTTGGCATCTCTTACTTTAATGCACACTTCATATACTGTATTGGATCCCGGTTTTGCTGTAGCATAAACGGCTGTACCCCATTCTGTACCCGCTGTTGTCCAGTCTGAATCAGAGGTCTTTCTATAATAGTATGCATACTGGTATGCGCCTGAACCACCTGTTGCCGAACCCTTGAATACAACCTTCTGTCCTACAATTGCTTCCTGAGAGATAAAGGATGTATTTACAATCGGATCATATGCAACTTTTATATTACAAGTTGCCTCATAACTTCCATCGTCTGTGGTTACGGTAACTGTTGCTGTTCCTCCTCCAACTGCTGTTACTACACCATCTTTTACTGTTACCACTGATGTATCAGATGAAGCCCAGGTTACTGCTGTATTATCTGCATCTGAAGGGGCAACTGTAGCTATAAGCGTTAATGTATCACCAATTGCCATTGATGCACTAGTGGTATCAAGAGATACCCCTGTTACTTTTACCGTTGCCTTTGGCAACTGATATGTGTATATAGTTGATGAAGAATTCAATATATATCTTAAGAGACCTGTTTCGCTGACATCCAATTCAGATACATAACTTGAACCAATTCCTATATCACTTCTAACATCTGTAACGGTTCCTGTCGCAATATTATAACAATACAAATAACCGTAGAAATAATCGTCATAATAGAATTTACCATCATAATATCCCAGATTATATCCATAATTAGCTTTTCCACTGTCAAGTATTTTAAACGATGAACTGCCTGCAAAAGGATCTCCAGAATATAAATGTGTATTTAAATAGCTTGTGGTATTTGGATCATATAAGAAATAAAATGTTCCATCTACGTCGTATACTCTTGAGGAAATATTTTGTAAATCCCCCTCATATGAAGTATCTGTACTTTCCTTATATGTTCCTGAATCCCAGGTCTGATTATGTCCTGCATTATACATGGAATCTGCTGACAAAAGAAAATATTCGTGTTTAACCAATCCCAGCATATTATCCCCCGATGATGGAGCTTCATTTCCTGTATTATCATAGTAAGACATTCCCGGATCATCCCAGGTTACATCTACATGGTACCAGTTGTCATTTAGATAGACCTGATTCCATGCATGATTCAAACTTGTACTTGAAACCACTAAAGCATCTATACCCACCTCATTTAAAATGAGTTTGTAGGCTTCCGCATAGCCCTGGCATACCGCTGTTTTTTCAACCAATACACCGTATATTGTATAGGCATCTTTGTAATCGGAATATGAACCATTTAATGCATCATAATTGTATGCTGTATTATATGCAATGTAGTCATGTATAAATAAAGCTTTCTCTTCATCAGAATAGCTTTCATCTACCTTGGCAACCACTTTATCCAATGCAGCTTTCATTACTGAATATCTGTTTGCAATCTCTGTCGAACTGTAACTTGTGGTTAAATTCAGTTTGTTTACAACTCCGTTCTTTATAGACCAACCATAGCTCGTAGCATCAAATGAAGAACTTGCTACACTTACATCATTTAAAACAGCTGATAAAACCGTAGATGCATCTGAGGAAGGTATTCCTACACTATATACATCTATAGTTGTATTACCTTCTTTTGCTGCTGCATCAAGCAATTCTTCTAAAGCCTCTACCTGTGTAGAACCTTCTGTGGCAGTAGATGAAGCCATGAAACGTTGTTGCTGCAACACCTCATAATAGAATACTTCTTCTGATGTAGCATCATCATCTGGCGCTATAACTACACTTTGTTCCTCAGCGTATGCATTAGCATTCCCCGTCATTACAAATGCATATGCCATTAAAGTCACTGCACAAAAAACTAATAATTTTCTAAACCTAGCCAAAATATCATCTCCTTTTATTATTTTGTAATTATCATTAGTTCGTTATCTTATCCTCCTTTCTTTTACCCCTCTGCCTTATTAAAAACCCAGCCCCCGCTTGCGATATATCTAACAGGGGCCGGGCTCATTTTTCACTTTGTAAATGTTACTTCTTAACCTTAATGTTAATTGTTCTTATAGCATAATCCGTTCCATCATATGCTGTAATTCTTAATGTAAATGAACCAGTCTGTGGAGCGTCCCATGAAACATTTGTAGCAGTTGTGTAATCTTTTATTGTCTCATATGTCCATGATGATGCTTTTCTGTATTCATATTTGTACTTAACTGTTCCTGAGTTACCTGCTGATGAAGCTGTAATCTTGTTTGTTGTACCATATTTATAGATTGTCTTATATACGCTTCCGTAGCACTTAAGTGATGTCTCAGATGTATTTGCTGCAAAGCTTAAGTACTTCTTTACAACGTTGCTGGTGTCGTTAGCATCTCTTACTTTTATACATACTTCGTATACTGTGTTTGTTCCAGGTTTTGCTGTAGCGTAAGCTGATGTACCCCACTCTGTTCCTGCTGTTGTCCAAGCATATTGATATTCTCCCGAACCACCGGTTGCCGAGCCTTTAAATACAATTTTCTGTCCGACAACAGCTTCCTGAGAAATAAATGAAGTATTTACAATTGGTTCAACCACATTGCTATTAACAGTAACTGCACATGTTGCTGTATAGTTTCCATCTTTTGTGATAGCTGTAATTGTTGCAGAACCTGGTGCCAGTGCTGTTACTACACCTGCACTGCTTACCGTCACCACTGATGTATTAGATGAAGTCCAGGTTACCTTGTTATTTGTCGCATTGCTTGGTGCAACTGTAGCTGTAAGGGTTGTTGTATCTCCCACATCCAATGTAGCACTGGTCTTATCAAGACTAACTGATGTTACATGAACTGTCGGATCATAAGTTGTCCAAACGCCTGTACTGTTGTTGTAGCAGTTCTTTCCGTCTGTAGGTATGGTAAGATCCGCAGTCTGATTACCTGTTCCTCCACTACCATTGTTGAAAATAATCATGTCTGCATTTTCATCGGTAATTTCAAAGGAATAAAGCTTGCTGTTTAAATCCACAAGAGTCATCTTGGTTCCCGGCCAGGCAACCGATGCTGTCTGGGAAGCATTATTCCATGTATAAACATAAGGTGTTGAGTAATTTGCTGCATTTATAAGATATACCTTTGATGTATCAACCTCTGAATATGTAAATGTAATAGTAGCTTCTGTTGTAGAATATGTTCCAGTAACAGCGCTGTCACTGGTTGTATATCCGGAAATTGTTTTTGGACTTATTGTGTACGAACTGCCTACAAGTCCTGTCTTTGTCTCAGATGTTGCAATAGCTACTCCATCTTCGTCTTCATAGTTAATAGTTACTTTTCCGATCTTTGAAGGATCGTATGTATAAGTATAAGTAACGGTTGCTCCAGTTGTTGAGTATGTTCCTGTTGTATTTCCTGATACTGAGGAAACTGTATATCCAAGGTTTGTAAGTTCTGAAAGTGGTGATGTTGTATAGCTTGTTCCAACTTTACCTGTTAAAGTCTGGGTGCTATATGTTGAACCATCTACCATGTGATTAACTGTTACTGTTCCTTTATTTGCTATAACTGTGCTGTCAAAACTTGTTTTATCTACAAGTACCATTGATGTTCTTGCAGGAATTGTTACTGAAGTTCCGGAAATAGTTCCAAGACTTGTTGTTCCTGCACTGCTTCCATTTGCTACAATTACCCAATTAGTTGGAAGGGAAACCCCATCATATGTCATAAGATTTACGGTAGTTGCGTAGCTGTTTGAGTTGTGTAATACCGCTACGAAATTCCATTCATCTGTAGCCAATGTGTTATACATTGTGAAGGCTACTACATTGCTTGGAAATCCTGATGTAGCCCATGAGAAATATATTGTGTTGTTACTTGTATTACTTGGATCTCTAAATGGTGAGTATGCTTCTCTGATATCAATAAGTCCTGCATAGTAGTCAACTATATCTGAATATTTCTTTGTATTACTCCATACCAGCTGGTTAACTGAAGTTGCTGATGCATAACTGTTTTCATCACCATATTTTGTTCTGGCAAATTCCTCACCTGCCTGGAAGAATGACATTCCCTGAGATGTAAGAATTATTGCCCCTGCCATTTTATTCATGGCAACCAAATCTTCATATCTTGTTGAATAACCACTGCCGCCCTTAACTGATTTTACTAATTTGTCATACAAGGTGTAATTATCGTGTGCCGATGTATAGGTTACCGTCTGGGATGGCTGTTTAGACCACTGATTTGATCCAGACATTGATGTTGAGTTCGCCTGAATGCTGCCCTTAAGTGCTGTCTCAAATCCTGATGCTCCCTGAATAAATCCGCTTGAAGATGCATCAAAACAGCTTCCCTTTATTGCATCTCTTGATTTGTCATTAAATGCTGCTATTCTTGAATCAACCTGTGACATATTTGACTGTACAGCTGTTGCTGATGGGCAGGTTGTAGATGCTGCTGTCCATGGCTCACCGTAAATAATTATGTTAGGGTCCACTTCATCCAATGCTGCTCTTATAGCATTCATTGTTGCCACATCATGTATACCCATAAGGTCAAATCTGAAACCGTCGATATGATATTCTGTTGCCCAATAAACAACTGAATCTATCATATATTTTCTATACATTGCTCTATCACTGGCTGTTTCATTTCCACATCCGGAAGCATTTGAGTATGTTCCATCTGAATTTTGTCTGTAATAATATCCTGGTACTGTACGGTCAAACCAGTTATTTGTCTTACCTGATCCTGCTGATGTATGATTATAAACAACGTCCATTACTACACCGATACCCTGGTTGTGTAAAGACTGAACCATCTGTTTAAATTCATTTACTCTGACATTTCCATCATATGGGTTTGTCGAATATGAACCCTCTGGAACGTTGTAGTTTAACGGATCATAACCCCAGTTAAACTGGTCTGTATCTAGTGATGTCTCATCTACTGTGGCATAGTCAAATACCGGTAGCAAATGTACATGTGTAATTCCCAATTCCTTTAGGTAGTCAACACCTGTTGGATTGACCCCATCGTTATTTACTGTTGTTCCTGTCTCAGTAAATGCAAGGAATTTTCCTTTATTAGTCATACCTGAATCTGATGATGCTGAGAAATCTCTTACGTGCGCCTCCCAGATAATTGCATCTGTCTGATTCTCGCATGTAACTCTATGATCTGATGACCATCCTTCCGGGTCTGTGCTGTCAAGGTCTATAACCATGGCTCTCTGTCCATTTACACCTGTTGTCTTGGCATAAATATCGTTAGTCTCATATGTTGTTCCACTAACTGTTACCAAATATGTGTAATATGTTCCTGCCAAATCCCCTGATATTGTAACTGACCAAATCCCCTGAGACTGTGAAGTCATGTTTGTTGTTCCAATAACTCCTGCTCCTGACTCTGAATCACTTCCTGTTTTATATCGTTTCAACTTTACGCTGGATGCTGTTGGAGCCCATACCTTAAATGTAGTTGATGACTTTGAGTATGTAGCACCCAAATCATCCCCTGAATAAGCATAAGCATCCAACGCAGACATTTCTGAATATGTAGATGCCTGAACCTGGTATAAATCAAGGCCGGCAAATCCCGATAATACCATCATTCCTGACATTACAACTGCATAAAATTTCCTAATCGATTTCTTAAAAAATATCATTATACACTTCCTTTCATAGCATAAACACCTTGTAATAATTCATAAATAAAATCCTTTCTGTTGTTGTAGGCGGAAACCCACTTGCTTTAGCAGGTGGGAGGAGCCTTGTAAATTCGTAGCCATTAACCTTGGATCTC
>OMZA01000019.1 GCA_900315425.1 uncultured Eubacteriales bacterium | reverse complement strand
ATATATGCAGGAAGATAACTAAAAAATATCATATAAGCATGTAGGTTTTCCTACACGCTTATATGATATAAAACCTACATTTTTATATTGACATTTGCATTGTTATGTATAGTTGATAAAAACAAATATTATTGATGCAATAAAACCACACAATATGTGGTATACAGGAGGTTATTATGGGAGATAAAAAGGAAGAATTAAAAAATCAGATAGAAACCTTGAAGAATATTAGAACGGATTTGGGGCTTAATCGTAAACAGTTTTCCGAATATATGGATATTCCGATTCGTACATTAGAGGAATGGGAAGCCGGAAGAAGAAAGATGCCGGACTACGTTTTGAGATTGATATTGTATTATTCAAAAATGGAAAAGATTTTGGATGATAGGGGAAGTGTAAGGAGGGAGGATATAGATGGAGCAGAATAATGAAATTGTTTTATTTGAAACATCTGACAAGGAAGTAACGTTGTCAGTCCCGAAGGATGGAGATACAGTATGGCTGACGCAAGAACAAATGAGCAGTCTATTTGATACGGCCAGGTCATCTATAGCGTACCATATAGGAAATATTTTCAAGGAAGGGGAACTTGAGAAAAATACTTCTGTCGAAATTTTCGACAGAAGTACAAATAGTGCATCAAGACCGCCAAAATATTACAATTTAGATGTCATCATATCCGTAGGTTATCGCGTTAAATCAAAACGAGGTATCGAATTTCGCCAATGGGCCAGTAAAATCTTAAAGCAGTACATGATTGATGGCTATGTAATAAATGAGAAACGCTTACATGCATTGCAAAAGACAGTGGATATCCAAACACGAATGTTGGCAGATGCATTAAATGTCGAGGAAAAGGATATTTTAAAAGCCGTAAGCCTGTATACGGATGCCTTGACGTTGTTAGAACAGTATGATCACCAAGCAATAGTTAAACCTGCTGGAAAGTCTCCTGTATATAGGATTACTTATGATGACTGTATTACGATGAAAATATCATCAAGACATTGCTTGTATAGACAAATGGTGATATAATATGTCTATACCAAAACGGAGGTGATAATTATGTTTGCACAGCAAGAAGTAATCAGACCATCTGCAGATTTACGAAATCACTATAATGAAATTTCCAGACAGTGCCGTGAGGAAAATGAAGCTGTTATTATTACGGTAAATGGACGAGGAGATACAGTCACTCTCGCATATGAAGAGTATAAAAGAATGAAAGCAAGGATTGAACTTTTGGAGATTCTCGCGGAAGCTGATGAAGATGTTAAGTATGGAAGAGTTGCACCTATGAAAGATACATTTGACGACTTAAGAAGTCTTCTTAAGGAGGAGCAGGCTTGAAGTACGAAGTTATAAGAACTGACACAGCAGATTCCTTGATTCGAAAAATTGTCCTTTATGTAGCGGAAAATTTTGGAACGGATGTGGCATTGGAAAAATTGGATAATCTTGAAGAAGCTATTATAAGTCTGGGAGAGAATCCATACATTGGTACAGAGCCAAAGTATAATATACTTAAGCGGCAAGGATACCTGGTTTTGATTTTAGAAAAAGATCTTGTGTTTTATAAGGTTGATGATGATAAGAGACGGGTTATCGTATATGCAGTTGTAGACCAAAGACAGGCTTACCTGAGTATTATAAGAGGCATGTAGTTTTGGTGAATTTCAGCTGGCTTTTATGTGGCTGATACGTTATACAGTTCTTAGACGAATGATGTCAAAAATTGTTCGTTGTGTTGAGGGTGCTTTTGTAGAATGAGGAAGCAACTATTAGAATCACGGAGGGTTGTCTCGTGATTCTAAAACGATACTATTTATCGAAAAAGCACAAGAAAAACCAGGTGTTTTGGAAGATATAAAAAATATAAAACACCGATTTTACCATAGTTTCACATCAGAAAAAGATATGCGTATTTTTAACAGTAAAAAAAATTACTATGAAATAGGTTATGCTTCTATGAGGAGGCATGATGATAACGAAAAGGTAATTGTCGCTGTTCCTGGTGTAGATATAGAAGAGATTATTCAAGTTATAACGAGAGAAGGGAAATTATGAGAACAGATTTTTTAATAGAAAGAATGAAAGATGAGAAAGAGTATGGTATATCTGGTGGAATTTATAATATGACACAAATTGATATGGCTTATAATTCAAACCATATGGAAGGAAATACACTTTCACATGAACAAACACGTTACATTTATGATACACACTCTTTAAATGCTGAAAATATTAGTGTTGATGATGTTATAGAAACAGCAAATCATTTTCGGTGTTTCGATATGATTTTAGAACACTGCAGAGAACCGTTAACAGAGAGTTTTATTAAGTCTTTACATCATCAATTAAAAACTGGTACTTTTAGTTCGCAATCCAAAGAAGCGGTTATAGGTGATTATAAAAAATTTACGAATTATGTCAGTGATATCAAAACAAGTTCTCCAAAAGACGTCCATAAAAATATTGTAAAATTATTGGATGGTTACAATTCAAAAGATAACAAAACATTAGATGACATCATAGATTTTCACGCTTCATTTGAAACTATACATCCGTTTTATGATGGAAATGGACGTATTGGACGTTTAATTATGTTTAAAGAATGTCTTGCTAATAATATTGTGCCTTTTGTTATTAGAGAAGATATGAAATTATATTACATTAAGGGGTTGAACGAATGGCAACACGGAAATGAAAAAGGATTTCTTCGAGATTTTTGTTTTTCTATGCAAGATGAAATGTTTGCCAAACTCCAGTATTTTGACATTCCATATATTGATAAAGAAGAAAAGGAAGGTGTTTATATATCATCTGAAACAGATTCTTATATACGGAATTTCATAAAAAAAAGCGAAGAAAAGCCAAGTTTCTTCATGCTCTGTGGTATTCCCGGCTCTGGTAAACACGAAAAAGCAGAAAAGCTTTTATCATTACTTCCAGAGAACACAAAGTATATAAGAAGTAAAGATTATTGGGATAAGTATGGCGATTTAGGTGCAGATATTGTTTTTTCGAAGATTCGAAACAATATTAAAGATTCCTTATCAAAAGGAGAAAATGTAATTTATTCTGCAACAAATCTAACAAAAGAAATACGTATTAATGTTTTAAAAGAATGTGTTATCCCATATAAAGCAAAAACAGAATTGTATGTATGTTATCAAGAACCAGGGCTGGCAGTATCAGATGAGCCATATGAAAAACTTTGCAAAATGGCCTTCTTGCTTCACGAAAATAATCCAAATGTAGATGAGGGGTGGAATCATATTGGAATATCTGAAACTGAACCTAAATTATATTTAGACGACATTAGAAATGATCGTGTTGAGATTGATGATATAGAACAAGATAAAACAGATAGATAATTATTGGATACTTTAATTAAAGCGCCTAGTTGAAATTGCCAAAATACAGAGTACAAAAAGTTCTAATAGCATAGAAGGTATTGTTACTACAAAGCCAAGAATGAGAGAACTCATGAAAGATAAGACTACTCCTAGAAATCAAGACGAACAAGAAATTTTAGGATATAGACATGTATTAGAGTTGATACATGATAGTTATGAGTCGATTATTAACATAGAAAATAAATAATAAAATACTAAAACAGCAGATTACACGTCTGCTGTTTTTATTTTGAAAAAATTATCAGTAAATATTAAAAGATTGACAAGTTAGTATCAACTAACTATAATGTTAGTCGTGTCTAACAAGTTAACGGTGTTAACAAAAGAATACGGAGATATAAATGAAAACGAAGGAAATAATTATAGAAAAAGCAAGAGAAGAGTTTTTAGAGAAAGGGTTTCAAGAAGCATCTTTAAGGAAAATTGCAAATCAAGTGGGTATTACAGCAACAGCATTGTATAGGCATTATTCCAGTAAAGAAGACATATTTGAAGCTGTGGTAGAACTAGCAGTTAAAGAATGGGAAGCCCTATGCGTAAATGAGGAGATAAGACAAACAGGTAATGCACGTAAAAACGGTATTGAAGCCATGTGGAGAGATGATTTACAGACGAAAACAATGGTGGATTTGATATATAAGGATTTTGAAATACAAAAAATACTGTTCTTTAGGAGCAAAGGTACTAAATATGAAAACTATCTTCATGAATTAGTTACAAGAGTACAGACAGCAACCCTTAAATTCATGAAAGAAATAGAAGAAGATGGTGTAGCTATTAATCATGTGGATGAAAAGGAAATGCACTTGATATTAAGCGCACAATACTCAGCTTTGTTAGAAATGGTTGACCATGATTTTTCTTATGATGAGGCAATTCATTATGCCGAAACAATATCCGTCTTTTTTACAGAGGGCTGGAGAAAATTTCTTGGTTTTTAACATTCATATAAAAAATTTAAGGAGGCACTTATGAAAAAAAGAAGTACCATCTCCTGGGTTTTAGAATTTGCCGGGAGAAAAAAGAGTTTTTATTTAGGAAGTGTTTTGCTTGCCGTTCTTGGTGTAGCAGCATCCTTTATGCCATATCTATTTATAGCAGATATGGTAGGAGAGCTTTTGTCAGGTAATAAAGATTTTAATTATTATCTGAAAATGGTTATTCTAATGGGAGTTTGTTGGATATTGAGAATTACATTGCATTCAATATCAACAACCCTTTCACATGTAGCAACGTTTAATGTATTAGGAGGTATAAGAAAACAGCTTTGCAAGAAGCTTTCTACTATTCCTTTAGGAGCAGTTCTCGATGATAATAGCGGAACTTATAAGAATATAATTGTGGAGAGAGTTGATTCAATGGAGACAACCCTTGCCCATATAGTACCTGAGTTTACTGCAAATATTCTTCTTCCGGTAGTGATTTTTATATATCTTTTAACTATAGACTGGAAAGTTGGATTGGCTAATCTAATATCTGCAGTTATCGGTTTGCTGTTTGCAGCTGTAATGATGGCTAAGAGTCAGGGAGAATTTGAAGTAACTGTTCAAAAGACAAAGTATTTGAATGATACAGCAGTGGAATACATCAATGGTATCGAGGTAATTAAAGCCTTCGGAAAAACTGGTAGTTCTTATGAAAAATTTGTCGTAGCTGCCAGGGAAGGTGCTGATTGCTTTATAAAATGGATGAGAAAATGTATCTGGTGGCAAGCAGGGACTTTGTCATTTATGCCGGCAACATTTTTGGGAGTACTTCCTATTGGACTCTTACTTGTTCAGTCAGGAAGCCTTAGTGCTGAAAGTTTCATTACATGTGTAATATTATCGGCAGGTCTTATAACACCTCTCGTTGTAGCATTTTCTTACATGGATGACATTATGAAAATGCAGACGATATTTGGAGAGGTTACAGAGATTATCGAAAGACCGGATATGATACGTCCGGCAGAATTAGATAAAACACCGATTGGATCAGATATTGAATTGAAAAATGTAAAATTTTCTTATAAAGATAAAGAGATTCTTCATGGAATAAATATGGAAATCAAACAGGGCGAAGTAAATGCTTTTGTGGGACCTTCAGGTTCAGGAAAGAGTACCATAGCCAGATTAATAGATTCACTTTGGGATGTAGGTCAGGGACAGATAACATATGGAGGTGTTGATATAAAAGACATACCTCTTGAGTATTACACAAGTCAGATTGCATACGTTGCTCAGGATAATTATTTGTTTGATATGACGGTAAAGGAAAATATTAGATTAGGAAAATCCGGAGCAACTGATGAGGAAGTTATAAATGCAGCCAAGGCATCGGGATGTCATGAGTTTATTTTGGGATTGGAAAATGGATACGATACAGTGGTTGGTGGAGCAGGAGGACATTTGTCAGGAGGCGAAAGACAGAGAATTTGTATTGCAAGAGCTATGTTAAAGAACGCACCTGTAGTAATTCTTGATGAAGCCACAGCCTATACAGATCCGGAAAATGAGGCATTAGTACAAAGCAGTGTTGCAAAACTTGTACAGGGAAAAACCCTTATTGTAATAGCACATAGGCTTTCAACTATTAAGGATGCAGATAAGATTTTTGTAATAAATGATGGAAATATAGAGGCTTCAGGAACACATACAGAACTTCTTGGAAAATGTAATTTATACAAAAATATGTGGGAAGCCCATACAATGGCCAAAGATAATGATAGCACTGATGACGAAGTAAAAGCAATCGTAAGAAAGGAGGCTGTCAATGCTTGATATGTTAAGGAAGTTCTTTGATTTTTGTAATAAAGAGAATAAGAACAAATTATACAAAGCAGTTGTACTTGGTGTTTTAGATGCTATATTTGGAGCAATGAAAATACCAGCGGCATTTTTTGCAATAGATGCAGTTGTAAAGAAAGAAATAAATACAAATACATTTATAATTGTAATAGGGTTTATGTTATTAAGCACTGTAGGAAAAATGGTGGTAAATAGATTTTCCTATATGTTACAGACTGAAGCAGGTTATAATACCTGTGCAGGTAAGAGAATAGAGATAGGAGAACATTTGAGATATCTTCCAATGGGATATTTCAATGATACAAGTCTTGGACATATTACATCAGTGACAACTAACACTTTAGAGCAGGTAGGAGATATAGCTACCAGAGCAATAATGATGGTTTTACAGGGAAGTATTACAACAGTTGTAATTGGAATTGGAATGTTTATATTCGATGTAAGAATAGGACTGATTTCAATAATAGGAATTCTAATTTTCTTTTTATTTAATAAATATACGAATTACAGTGTTGCAAAGGTTGCAGGAGAAAAGATAGAAGCTGATAAGGATATGGTAGGAGTTGTTCTGGAATTTATTCAGGGAATTTCAGAAATAAGAAATTACAACATAGTTTCACAAAATAGTACAAGATTGGCTAATGCTATTGAAAGAAAAACAAAAGCAGATATAACCGCAGAATTAGCTGCAATACCAGCAGTTGGAATACAAATGCTAATAAGTAAACTTACAGGTGTAGTAATAGCCGGAGCTTCAGTTTATTTTTACTTGACAGGCACTATGGAACTGACATATGTAATTACAATGCTTTTATGTTCATTCATGGTATTTGAATCTTTGGATGCAGCAGGTGTATATACAGCATTGCTTAAAATAATTGGAAGAGGCGTTGACTTGGTTAACGAGATTCTTGATATAGAACAAATGGATATAAACGGAGAAAATATTTCGCCGGAAAATAGAGATATACATATGGAGCATGTTAGTTTTGCATACGAAAATCGTACAATTATAGATGACGTTACGTTAGATATAAAGGAAAATACAACAACGGCAATAGTTGGTCCTTCAGGTGGAGGAAAGACCACCATAACGTCTTTAATAGCCAGATTCTGGGATGTTAAGTCAGGTCAGGTCACTCTTGGTGGAAAGGATGTAAGAGATTACAGTTTTGATTCGCTTATGGAGAATTTCAGTTTTGTGTTCCAAAGGGTTTACCTGTTTGAGGATACAATAGCTAACAATATTCGCTTTGGAAGACCAGAGGCATCTATGGAAGATGTAATAGAGGCAGCGAAGAAGGCATGTTGTCACGATTTCATAATGGAATTACCAGAGGGATACGATACTGTTGTAGGAGAAGGAGGAGCCACGCTATCAGGTGGTGAGAAACAAAGAATAGCTATAGCAAGAGCAATTATGAAGAATGCACCAATAATAATTCTAGATGAAGCTACAGCAAATGTGGATCCAGAGAATGAAAAGGAGATTACAGAAGCTATTGAAAATCTAACTAAAGAAAAGACAATTATTATGATAGCTCACAGACTTAAGACAGTAAGACATGCGGATCAGATAGTTGTAATTGACAAAGGTAAAATTGTTCAACAGGGTAAGCATGATGAACTTATAAAACAGGAAGGCATATACAAAAATTTCGTAAGCGGAAGAAAGCAAGCTGTAAGTTGGAAAATAGCATAAAAGTACCCGATAGGGTGTATTATTTAGTCTGTACATACAGAACAGACATAATCGTCGATACACCAGGTGTATAGCAATTTATCTAAGTCAGGAGATTTTGTATCAATGGCTTTAAGTTTAGATATGATGCCAGTTCCCAAATATTTTGTGTAGGCTTCTTTCCTTGTCCAGATTTCAAAAAATCTCTTGTTTTTTTCATCTTCATTCCAGGCTTCAAGGACATATTCTCTTTCGTTAATATGAAAAGCATTTTTCATAATTTCAAAGGGAGCATTTCTTTTTCTTTCCAAATCCACTCCTAATGTGGATTCTGTAGAGACACCTAAAAGTACGGCACCTTTGGTATGTGAAAAATTAAAATCTATAGTTGAAGCTAATGGATGACAATTGGGATTTAAAAAAGGCTTGTGTTCCTTGGTTTTATCAAAAATCAAATCATCCATTGGACATTTAAGAATCTTAGAAATAGCTAATCTTGTGGTAAAAGCAGCGTATAAGCTTAGAATTTTATCTTCTTCAAAATAGTATCTTTTAATTCTGTCGTGGCGTTGTTTTGATACATGAGAAAGAAGTATATCATGGTTCGATGTCCATAGATTACTTGTGTTTTTTATAAAATAGAGGTTAAGCATATATATCTCCTCTGCTATATTTTAAAGTGTTATAAAATTATAATATAAATGTATTAATTTATAAAGGTTTTAAGATAGTTGAGAAAATGTATTGCTAATTGAAAATAGACATGTTATATTTACAAATATAATACAAATGTAATACATGATAGGAGTGATAATTTGAAAAGTGACGAAAAACTTATTATTGAACCACAGAAATACAGTGGTGAAACTTCTATTGTTTCTATGAGAATGCCAAAAGAAATGCTAGAAAAACTCGACAAAATAGTTTTGGCTACAGGGAGAACAAGAAATGAGATACTTATGATGAGTATTGATTTTGCATTGGAAAGAATGGAAGTAAAAGAATAAAACAGTATCAATAGCTATAAGTTACGAGATACTAAGGGAGGATATTATGTCGAAATTAGAGAATTTAGCAAGTATTGTAAAGTTTGAAGGCAATACAGAGACGTTGGTATGGAAACATCCTATAGAGGATTTTAATTATGGCTCTCAGCTGATAGTACATGAAAGTCAGGAAGCAATATTTTTCAGGGATGGACAGGCACTGGATTTATTTGGTCCTGGTAGATATACATTAGAGACTCATCAATTGCCATTGATGGAGAAAGCATATCAGTTACCTACAGATTCTGAAGTAACATTTCATTCGGAGGTTTACTATATAAATCTTGCCACAGTAATGGGGGTGAAATGGGGAACTGATTCCAAAGTAAGAATGTTTGATCCTGCTTCTGGATTACATGTAGAGATAGGAGCATGTGGTGAATTTAATATCAGAGTTGTAAATTCCAGAAAATTACTGACAAAACTAGTGGGAACTGCAGGTGTATTAAGTCAGAGCGAAATAGTTGGAACTGATGGAAAGAGCTATTTTAGAGCAATGATTATGACACAGGTTAAAAGTTATCTGGCCCAGGCAATTAAGGAAAGTGGAATAAATATACTTGAAGTTGATGAAAGATTAATAGAACTTTCCACAGCCCTTAGAGATAAACTTAATGTTTACCTGGAAGAATATGGTCTTACTATTCCAGAGTTCTTTGTGTCACGAGTTATAACACCGGATGATGACCCTAATTATAAAAAATTAAAAGAGCAGTATGCAGCACAGTATCTTCTTGTTAGAGAAGAGCAAATCAAACAAAAAGAGGCAGAGGCTGCAGCAGAACGTAAGGCTGTTGAAGCTAGAACAGCAGCTCAGCTTAAGATGATAGGTGCTCAGGGAGAAGCAGAGGCTCTTAGAATTAAGAAGAAGGGCGAAGCTGATGCATATAAGATGCAGGCCGAAGCAGAAGCAATGGAAATGAAGATGAAGGGATTCACATACCAACAGGAAACAGCCAGAAAGGTTGGTATGGAAGCCATGCAAAATGGAATCACAGGTGGTGGTTCTGGAAATGGAGCTGGAGCTATAGGTGATTTGGCAGGACTTGGAGTCGGTTTAGGAGCCATGGGTGGCGTAATTAATTTGACTAAGGATGCTATGATGCCAATGATGGATACAGCTTCTACCATGGGACAGAATGTAGGAAATGCAATAACAGGTACATGGGATTGCAGTTGTGGAAATAAAGGAATAGTTGGAAACTTCTGTAACATGTGTGGACAGAAGCGACCACAGACAACACCTCAGGATACATGGGATTGTAGTTGTGGAAATAAAGGAATAGTTGGAAATTTCTGTAACATGTGTGGCAAGAAGAGAGGAGAATAATCGTGACAAAGAATAGAAATAGATTGTGGGCGGTAATAGCCATAGTATTTATAATGTTTTTGGTAATTGCATTGGCAGTACCATTTGAGAAGAATAATGTATATTATCTGTCATTAATATTTGGAATAGTAGCAATTGTAGTTCAGTGTGTAGTTATGAAGATTGCCTTTGGAAAGGAAGGAACCCCAAAGAGTAAGTTTTACGGATTTCCAATTGCAAAAATTGGATTCGTATACATGGCAGCACAGGTGATACTTAGTTTTGTATTCATGGCAATTTCAAAAAATTGTCCAACATGGATTGTGGTTATAATTTTTGTGGTATTACTAGGTGTATCTTTTATAGGTTTTATAGCTGCTGAAGCCACAAGGGATACCATTGAAAAAATGGACAATAAATTAAAGAACAACACAGAATGCATGCAGAACCTTAGATCAATTGTATATCCATTATCTGGTCAGGCAAAGGATGCAAAGTGTAAAGAAGAATTAGATAAATTGGCAGAGGAATTCAAGTATTCTGATCCGGTTAGTTCTGAAGCTATAAAAAATATTGAAAATGAATTATCTGAAATGGTAGATGAATTACAGAAAGCTGTAGTTGATAATGATAGCGAATCAATAATAGGATTATGTGATAAAATCAAAATTTCTCTCACAGAAAGAAATAGACTATGTAAGCTTAATAAAAGAAATCAATAAGAATTTCAAAGTAAGGAAATTCAAGGAGAATGCAAATGCCGACATTAAGATGTAAAAAATGCGGTGGTGATTTGAAAATCATCAACAAGGATAGTTCACTTTGTGAATGTGAATATTGCGGAAGTAAAGAGACAGTTCCTACTATAAATGACGAAAAAATAATAAAGCTATACGACAGGGCAAATCGTTTTCGTATGGCTAATGAGTTTGATAAGGCAGCTAGAATATACGAAAGTATTGTAGAGGAATCGGATAAAGAAGCTGAAGCATACTGGGGGTTGGTTCTCTGTAAATATGGAATTGAATACGTAGATGATCCGGCAAGTGGGGATAAAATCCCTACTTGCCATCGTCTGTCTTTTGACAACATAATGGAAGATTTGGATTTTGAAATGGTAATGGATAATGCAGATTCCATATCCCGTAGTGTTTATAGAAAAAATGCCCAGGAAATTGATGATATAATAAAACGAATAATGGAAATATCAGAAAAAGAAGAACCGTATGATATTTTCATTTGTTATAAAGATAAGGATGATATCGGAGAGAGAACCGTTGATAGTGTAATGGCTCAGGAGATATATGATGCATTAACTCAAAAAGGATATAGGGTTTTCTTTTCCCGAATAACCTTAGAAGATAAGATAGGACAGGAATACGAACCATATATATTTGCAGCCCTTAATTCAGCTAAGCTAATGTTAGCCTTTGGAACTAGCTATGATTATTATCATTCAGTATGGGTTAAAAACGAATGGAGTCGTTATCTTAAGCTAATGGCTAAAGATAAGAATAAGAGATTGATACCATGCTACAAAGATATAGATATCGATGATATTCCTAGAGAGTTTCAGCATTTACAGGCTCAGGACATGGGCAAAGTAGGAGCAGATCAGGATTTACTTCGTGGAATTGATAAGTTATTAAAAAATAATATCGAAGAAAAGATTTCCGACGAAACTTCAAAGGAAGAACCGGTAAAAGAAAAGGAATTAACTGCAAAGGATTATATGCTAAAACTTATGAATTATTATAAGGTAAGGGATATTAATGAATTTGCAAATAAGATAGTAAATCGAATAATAGCAAAATCCCCGGAAAAATTAGAAGACGTAATTATAGAGCCAGACTATGATGTTGCCGATTTATTTAGAGATAAATATGTGTTAGGTTCTGAACTGTCGGAATATGCTTTAAAAGAAATAAAAAAAGATTTGGAAACCAGAGTGGAGACAACTCTTAGTATCATTTCCAACATATATGAAAGGAATAATTGCGTAGAATATTTTTGTGAGATAGATGACCGAAAATACGAAGATGAAACCTATTTTGATAATGAGTGTTATGAAAAATTCAAATCATTGGCAACAGATGAAGAAAGAAAAGAATATGATATAGAAGCAGCTATAAACGTTATTGCAAAAGAAAAAATAGACGAAGAGCAAAAACGAATTGATTCTATAAGACAAAGATATTCTAGGGAAAATGTGGAGAAAATCATAAATGATGCCAACGTTATTGCTCAAAAGGTAAGTAGTAATCATCAAAGTGTGGTTTCCCAATATGAAGACAATAAAGCAGACAATGATGAAAAAATAAAGAGTATTGATAATAGAATTGCTGAATTAAAAGAAGAATTATCAAAGTTTAGTTTGATATTTATGGCTAAGAAAAAAAGCGAAATATCCAATGAAATTGTAGCTTTAGAGAATATGAAAAAGTCTGTTATCACAGAGGCAATGACTAATTATATTAAAGCAAGTTCCAAAATAAAAGCACAGGCAAAAGAAGTTTTATGTCAGGAATTTGAAAAACATAGTATTAATTTACTATCAAACTTTAACGTAGGAAAATGTATTTCCTTTGGAGATGAAAAAAACATTGAATGGCTTATTCTGGATAAGCAAAATGAAAAGATGCTAATCATAAGTAGGTATGCATTATACAGCAGAAAATTTAATGAAACTGAAAAAAACAGTACCTGGAAAGAATGCGAAGTCAGAAGCTGGTTAAATGATACATTTATGGATATGCATTTTTCTTTAGATGAAAAGGATATGATATTATTACAAAGTGGATATGAGGATAAGATATTTTTGTTATCTGTTGATGAAGCCGTAAAATATTTTTTGACAGACACCAAACGTCATACGACTTTTAAAGATGGAAGGTCAGCCTGGTGGTGGACGAGAAATATCGGTGACAGAGGCGGATTTGAGGCGGTGGTTCTTGAAGATGGATCAGTGTATAGAGCTGGTACAAATGTTACTAATGGAAACGGAGCTATACGTCCTGCAATGTGGATTGACAGCTCAAGATTATAAAATATAATATGAATTAATTGATATTAAGTAAATTAATAAAATTTAAAGAGGTGTTGAAAGTGAAATCAACTTTAAAAAGAACTTGGGCAGAGATTAACCTGGATAATCTTGAATACAATTATAAAACAATTCGAGAATATATTGGGAAAGATGTGAAATTTTTAGGTGTGGTAAAAGCGGATGCTTACGGTCATGGAGCAATTTTAGTAAGCTCCAAGTTGGAGAAACTTGGTGCAGATTATCTTGCTGTTAGTAGTATTGATGAAGCAATGGAGCTTAGATTTAACGGTATTACAATGCCGATTTTAATATTAGGACATACACCAAAGGAACAGGTGGATAGACTTATTTGTTTTAATATTACACAGGCAGTTACTTGTGAAGCAAAGGCTGAAGAATATAGTGCAGAAGCTGTAAAATATGGTGGAACACTTAAGGTTCATATAAAGGTAGACACAGGAATGTCCAGACTTGGATATTTGTGTGAAGGTGATTATTTTAAAAATGGTGTTCAGGGAATTGCCAAGGCTATTAATCTCCCAGGTATAGAAGCTGAAGGCGTGTTTACACATTTTGCAGTATCCGATGAAGAAGGGGAAGAATGTAAAGAGTATACAAATCATCAGTTTCATTTGTTTAACAGTGTAGTTAAGGAAGTTGAAAAAATAACAGGAAAGAAGTTTAAGATTCGCCATATTGCTAATACAGGAGCAACAGTGGATTATCCGGAGACTTATTTAGACATGGTAAGACCAGGTCTTTTATTATATGGATATGGAGAGCATGCTAAAAAGTTAGGACTCAAACCAATAATGTCTATGAAGACAACTATTAGCACCATAAAGACATATCCTGCAGGAACAAAGGTAAGTTACGGTGGAACATATGTAACGGATAAGAAAACCAGAATGGGAGTCATTCCATATGGTTATGCAGATGGATTTTTCAGGAGTCTGTCAAATAAATATGCATTGATGACAAAGGATGGTCTTGCCAGTGTTAGAGGAAAGATATGCATGGACATGTCAATGATAGATTTAACTGATAAAATGAATGTGGATGTAGGCAGTGAAGTGGAAATCTTTGGTGAGAATAATCCTCTAGAAGACATGGCCGATATGGCGGGAACCATTCCATACGAAATAACATGTGCTGTAAGTAAAAGAGTCCCAAGGGTATACATTGAAAACGGAAAGATTATATCAAAGGAATTAATGCTTAGAATGTAAACATTCAGGCAGTAAGGGATTAATATGAAAAAACATATATCTACGATTATACTGGTTATGATGTTTTTACTGGGATTAGGCATTGTTTTGTATCCTACAGTCAGTGATTTTATCAACACCAGAAATCAAATAAAAACCATAGAAAACTATGAAGAAGCTGTAAATAAAATTGACACTTACGATTTGCAGAAAATGAAAAGTGAGGCAGCATCTTACAATCAGAAAATAGCCTCTATGGGTCAGCCTAATTTTATAGAACCACCTTATCATGAGGAGTATGAGAAAGCTTTAAATATCAGCGGAGACGGTGTTATGGGATACATTACGATTCCTTGTATTGGCGTAAAACTTCCAATTTATCATGGAACCAGTGATGCGGTTTTACAGATAGCTACCGGACACATAGAGGGTTCAAGTTTACCGATTGGAGGTGCTGATACTCATTGTATAATCTCCGGACACAGAGGACTTCCCAGTGCTAACCTGTTTACACATTTAGACAGGGTAAAGGTTGGAGATTCATTTAATATATCAGTTCTTGGTGAAGTTCATACTTATGAAGTTGATAAAATAGATATAGTGGAACCGGCGGATGTATCAAGATTAAGCATTGAAAAAGGACAGGACTATGTGACGTTGGTTACCTGTACACCATACGGTATTAACACACACCGTCTTTTGGTTAGAGGCAAGCGGGTTGCTACAAAGAACTTAGATTCCGAATTTGTAAATGCAGATGCTTACCCGTTAGATAAAATTACCGTAACGGTTGTATCATCTATTCCGTTGGCAATAGTAATACTCATTGGAATGCGAATACACTACAGAAGAAAAAAAGCAAAACAGAAAAATAATGAAAGTGAAGATAGAAAAAACTATAAGTAATGAAAAAGACGATAGGTATTATATGTATAATAGCAGGTATCGCCATGATATTTCTTTCAATATATCTTATTGGCAAGAACTATTATGTGGAATACAATGCAGGAAAATCAATAGATAATGTGATTCCAAAGTTAGAAGAAAAAATAGGTTCTGCAGATGTGGGAACAGATACTTTGGCAGATGTAGAAGAAACAATTGTTGACGGGCATGTTTATATAGGGATTATAAAAGTGCCATCTCAGAATTTGGAACTTCCTATAATAAAAGAATGGAATTACGATAATCTGGAAATAGCACCATGTCGATTTACAGGGTCGTATAAATCAAAGGATTTAGTAATTGCAGGTCATAATTATAAAAGACATTTTTCAAAACTGAAGAACCTGCAAAAGGGTGATGAAATTATATTTGTGGCAGCAAACGGAAAAGATTACATATACCGTGTTTCATTGGTGGAAGTTCTAGAGCCAAAACAAGTGGAATATTTAATAAACAAGGAAAAAGAAAATGAATGGGATTTAAGCCTGTTCACCTGTACAAAAAGTGGAGCCGGAAGATATGTGGTACGCTGTATTGAAACAAATAGCGTAGAATAAAGTCATTTAAATACATAATCCCCTGCAAACAATGCAGGGGATTTAATAGTTATATTAGCTGATATCGGAAAAATCAATATCCAGTGCTATTTCCAGTAAATAGTCTGGGTATTCTTTTTTTATTGAGTTGTACACTTTGTTATAAGTGTCGCGTCTATCTGGAGAATCGAAACTTACAACCACGTCAAATCTTATGGTTTTCTTTTCAGTACTTAGATAAAATCCATGGGCCTGAAGAACATAAGGAATAGACATTGCCAGAGAATATATATGTTCCCTAGCTTTTATAATATATTCATCTTTCGTATTAACTGAGTATATTCCAATGGCGGTTAATAATACATTATGTTTTTTGTAAACTAAAAAAGTAATTTCACGAACCAACTCATCGATTTGAAATGCTGTGTATGTATCAGGTATTTCAATGTGTATAGAACCGTTGTATGAGTTAGGACCGTAGTTGTTAAGTACAAGATCATAGGCACCGGATACATCAGGAAAACTTTTAACGGTTTCTTTAATGGAGATGGATAAATCTCTATCAGCTCTTTCTCCGAGAATTTTTGAAATAGTATCCTTAAGCATGTCTACACCGGATTTTATAATAATCAAAGAGATAATGGCAGCAAGCCATGACTCTAAAGAAATATTTCCAAAGATGTAAATAAGTGCAGCAGCTAAAGTTGCAGAGGATATTATCGAGTCAAGTAATGCATCCTCACCGGAATTTACAAGGGAGTCTGAATTAACCTTAACACCAACTGATTTTACATATTTACCAAGAATGATTTTTACAAATACACCCACACCGACAATAATCAAAGAATATACGGTGTAATCAGGTTTTACGGGATTTACGATTTTTTTAACTGATTCTGTAAATGAAGTAAGACCAGCGTATAAAACGATAATTGAAATAATCATGGCACTAAGATATTCTATTCGTCCATGTCCAAAGGGGTGCTCCCGGTCGGGATCTTTGGAAGCAAGTTTTGTACCCACAATAGTTATAATAGAACTGGCTGAATCTGAAATATTATTAACGGCATCCATGGTAATGGCGATGGAATGGGTTAAAAGTCCTATAATTGCCTTAAAACTGGCAAGAATAACATTTGTTACGATACCAATAATACTGGTTTGTATGATTTTTTTATTTCTTGAATTAGCAATCTGAGCTATATCAGTTAAGGTATTGTCAGAAGTTAATGTATCATTAGCAGTCATAATAATCCTCCGTTCTGAGTTTATACAATGATAATAGAGAAATACACTTTAAAAGTCAAATTGATACATTTCTGTTAACAATTATCCATACTTGGTTCATAGACTTGCTAAGAGTGGCGTAAAATGTTATTATATTAGGCAAACTAGCTTTATGTGGCGAACGGAGGAGTTTACTTGAATACAAAAGAAAGATTAATGGACTATTCAAGAGCCCATTTGGATATGGTAAATGAGAACGACTATATACCAGATGAGCTGTTTGCAAAGTTCAATGTTAACAGGGGGCTTAGAGATGTCAATGGACGAGGCGTCTTAACAGGCCTTACAAATATTTCGGAGATTATTTCTTTTAAAGAAGAAAATGGTCAGAGAATACCAATAGATGGACAGCTTAAATATAGAGGAATTAATGTAAATGATCTTATAAAAAAATATTCTAAAGACAGATTTGCTTATGAGAATCTTACATACCTTTTGTTATTTGGTAAGCTTCCAGACGAAAAAGAGATAGAGGATTTTAAAGAGGCTCTTAAAATCTCTAGGAAATTACCTACTAATTTCACAAGAGATGTTATTATGAAGGCACCAACTAAGGATATTATGAATTCAATGACAAGAAGTATTCTTACATTGTCTTCCTATGATCCTACTACAATGGATACGTCAATTGCCAATGTAATAAGACAAAGTATTATGCTTATTGCGGTATTTCCGATGTTGGCAATTTATGGATATCATGCATATAACCATTATGATAATATGGAAAGTATGTATATTCACAGACCAGACCAGAGTATGTCAACGGCTGAGAATATTCTTATGATGTTAAGACCTGACAAACAGTTTACAGAAACTGAGGCACAGGTTTTAGATGCTGCATTAATGCTTCATATGGAGCATGGTGGTGGTAATAATTCAACATTTACTACCAGGGTTGTAACCTCTTCGGGTTCAGATACATATGCTACTATAGCGGCTGCTATGTCGTCTCTTAAGGGACCAAAACATGGTGGAGCAAATATAAAGGTAATGCGTATGATGCAGGATATTAAAGAGCATATTAACGATGTGTATGATGATGACGAGGTTAAAGCTTATCTTACAAAGATAGTTAAGAAGGAAGCATTTGACCATAAGGGTCTCATATATGGAATGGGACATGCTGTATATTCGGTATCAGATCCTAGAGAGAGAAACTTTAAGAAGTTTGTTGATAAATTAGCTGCAGAGAAGGACAGAAGTAAGGATTTATATTTATACGAGTCCATTGAGAAATTAGCACCAGATGTTATTTCTGAGCATAGACATATTTACAAGGGAGTTAGCCCAAATGTAGATTTCTATAGTGGATTTGTTTATGAAATGTTGGGAATTCCAATGGAGTTATACACACCATTATTTGCAATTGCCAGAATAGCAGGATGGAGTGCTCATAGAATAGAAGAAATTGTCGGTTCAGGAAAGATTATTAGACCAGCATATATGAGCGTACCTGAGGCAAAAGAAAAAGAAAACGAATAATACAATAATAAAATATATAGCCGCCCTTTGGGGCGGCTATATTATACAATAGTATCCATACAAGTTCTTGTTTTTGTATATGGAACAACCTTTTCCTTAGCCACTGCAACATGGGCTGGGTGAACGGCATATCCCTTTAAAGCATCTTCATCTACCAGGATTGAATCTAATAGTACATCTGCGTTGGAAGTAGCAAGTCCGTCAATATATACGTGAATATCTACGAGACCTGGAACAACGCCCTTTAAATCTTCTAACCCCTTTTTAATATCGGCTTTTATCTTAACCTTTTCATCTTCAGATAAATCATCTTTTAATTGCCATAAAATAACATGTTTTAGCATTTACATATCCTCCGTAATTAAATTATAAGATTATTTTAAAACGAAATAATTAATTTGAAAACCCCTATATATGTTGTATAATAATGTCGTTGGCTTAAAGGGCAATGACAAATAATATATGGAGGTTCTAATGAAGCGTAAATTAATTCTAGGACTTGCTTTGATCTTAGCTGTTACGTCTATAACAGGTTGTCAGGCATTTAAAAAGAAAGAAGTTAAAACAGCAACAGAGTTGCTTAAAGAATATAATAAAAAAGACCATAAAAACTACGATGCAGAGATGGTGGTATCTGTTAAATTAGAGGAGAACAATGGTGGACAGATTTCCAATATTGATTATAATGTAAACTCTCAGATTACCAGAACAAAGGGATATGGTCATGGAAATTTATCTACAGTTATGAATTATAATTCTGATGAAAATGCCAAAACATATGAAGAATATATAGTAGATGATGGAGAAAAAGTTATTCTTTACAATTATGACGATATGGGTTTTTGGTATGAGTCATTAAAGGGATTTATGTATGACCCGGAGATATTTGTGGACTTCATGGTGGAAGATGTATTTAAGGATGCAGCTCTTGAAAGTAATGACAAGGGATATACAGTAACGTTAGCTTTGGATAAGGCATTTGAAAACGAGGATTTTCTTACGGTTTATCAGGAGTATACAAACTATTATAGTTCAGTAGGTATGGATACTAATTTGACAGATGCTGTGCAAGAAGCCAGTAAGAACGTAAATATTGTGTATACCTTTGACAAGGATTTTAATATGACAAGCGCAAAATTTGACGAAGTACAGGCCAACATTGATGATACATCAGAAGAATATATTTATAGTATAAATATTGTTTTAAATGCAGAGTGTAAATATGAAAAGAATGGAAAAATCAAGGAAGCAGATGTAAAGATTCCAGAGGATGTATTGGAAAATCTGGCTCCATAAATATTGTTTATAAGATAGTAAAAAATATAAGCGAGACAGGAATTAAGAATATTCTTAAAATTCCATGGTCTCGCTTTTTTTTACTGAAAATGTGTAGCCAGAGTTACAATTCTAAAGAAAAATAATACGAAGATTATCCACATAATAGGGGATATGGTTTTTATTTTTCCTGTAAAGGATTTAATAATAACCCAAGCAAGAATTCCAAACATAATACCATTGGCAATGGAATACGTAAGGGGCATCATTAAAACTGCAAGATATGCACTGAATACGTCGGCAATATCGCCTTCAAATTTAATCTTTGCAGCACTGGAAAACATAAGCATTCCTACGTAAATAAGAGCCGGAGCTGTGGCAAATCCGGGTATTGCAAGAAAGAATGGACTAAGGAATATTGAAACTAGAAAAAGGACTCCTGTGGTAAAAGCAGTTAATCCGGTTTTTCCACCTACTCCCACACCGGCACTGGATTCTACAAAGCTTGATATGGTTGATGTTCCAAGGCAGGCACCAGCTGTAGTTCCAAGAGCGTCTGATAAAAGAACTTTACCAGCTCTAGGAAGTTCACCATTATCATCAAGGAGATCAGCTTTATCTGCAATGCCTACTACAGTTCCAATAGTGTCAAATAAATCAACAAATAGAAAGCTAAATAAGATAGCAATAAAGGAAAGTAAATGGTTAGCTGCCCAGGAAAAATTAAATTGAAAAGCAGTATTAGAAAGACTGCTAAAATTAACTAAACCATTGGAAAAATCAGGGATTAAAGAAGTACCCTCATACCATCCAATAAGTTCGGCGCCTATTCCCAATAACCAAGTGGATATTATTCCAATTAAAACAGCACTCTTAAGTTTAAAATGGGAAAGTATAACAATTATAATTAATCCCACCAAAGCAAGTACCATTTCAGGGGAACTAAAGTCTCCAAGAGTAATAAGCGTTGATTCATTTGATACGGTAATGCCGGCACTTTTAAGCCCCAATAATGCGATGAAAAGTCCTATACCGGTAGTTATTCCGTATTTAAGATTCGTTGGGATTCCATTTATAATCTGTTCTCTGAATTTGAAGAACGATAGAATTACAAAAATGATACCCTCTACAAAAACTGCAGTAAGAGCAATTTTATAAGGATTTTCTACACCTTTAAGATCTGACATACACACAGTATAGGCAAAATATGCATTAAGTCCCATTCCTGAGGAAAGGGCAATAGGATAGTTGGCAAGAAAAGCCATAACAAAAGTTGCTAAAGCAGAAGCAATTGCCGTTGCCAAAAAGACGCCGTTTTGATCCATTACGGTACCTAAAATTGTTGGATTGACAGCTAGAATGTAAGCCATTGCAAGGAATGTTGTAATACCGGCAATTATCTCAGTTTTAATAGTAGTATTATGTTCTTTTAATTTAAAAATTCGCTCCAAAAACATTAGAATCTCCTTATGAATTTATTTGTTATAATTATAAGGGATTATGAGACTGTTGTTAATAATAATTAAGAAATTTAGCCTAATATAACCTTGGTATTATTTGCTTGGAGGTATATAATGAAATGAGTTGGTTATTTTTCAAACAACATAATTTTAGAAAATTAGTAATATTTAGGATAAAAAAATGAAAAAAATTTTAAAAATATTTTTGGGCATAATTGCAGTTATTGCCCTTCATATTGTTGTGTCTGCTATTATCATAGTCGTTTATGGAAATATGGATTTTAAAAAACACAGTGATGTAATTATAGTTCTTGGAGCGTCGACCTATAATGATACGGTTTCACCGGTGTATAAGGAAAGACTGAATCATGGAATAAGCCTTTATAAGGAAGGCTATGCAGACAAGATGATCTTAACAGGAGGAATGGGTGCTGGTAATGATAAATCTGATGCTGAAGTAGCTAAGGAATATGCTATATCACAAGGGGTAGCACAAGAAGATATCTTCATTGAAACTACATCGAAGATTACTTTAGAAAATCTTTTGAATGCTAAAAAAATTATGAAGGCGGAAGGATTAGAAACAGCCATAATTGTAAGCGATCCATTACATATGAAGAGAGCAATGCTTATTGCAAAAATAGAAGGTATAAAAGCTTATAGTTCGCCAACACCAACAACTCTTTACAGGGGAAATAAAGCAAAGTTTGATTTTATGGTAAGAGAAGTACCTTGTTATATTTATTATACCTGGTACTGGATTATATCGGGAATTATAGGTTTATTTACGTGATAAATGGTAAAAGTGTGGCAAATAACTTTATTTAAAGAAGGGAGTATATATGGAATATTATTGTAAAAGAATAATTGATACCCATGTTCACATAGGGGGAGAAAAAGCTGGTTTTATAATGACAGAAGAAGACGTGGAATATTTAATTGATAAGTATAAAATAGATTATGCCATTGTATCCAATTGCGATTGTGTTGAAGTGGATTGCGATCAGAATTTAATACCACAGAATCTTCAGATAAATCAGGTTGATGGTTTTAAGAGAACCTTAAAATTAGCCAGAAAGCATCCGGATAAAATAGGAGTGGCTCCTTTTATTAAGCCTTTAACAGAGACTTTGACGAAGGATTATGAAAGAATTATCAGGGATAATAAAGATATTATTAAGGCTTTTAAGATACATGCGTATCATTCTAATACTTCACCAGCAGATCCAAAATGTTTTCCGTATTGGGAATTGGCAGAAGAGCTGGGAGTTCCAGTGGTTTCCCATACAGGAGGTTGTGAAGCCGCAGATCCAATTCATATGTATGAGGCAGCCAAATTATTTCCAAGAGTGGATTTTGTAATGGTTCACATGGGACTTGGAAGTGATAATAAAGAAGCATTGGATTTACTGGGAAAGGCTGATAATTTATATGGGGATACCACCTGGGTTCCATGCAGCACGGCTATAGAAGCCTGTAAGAGATATGGAAGTCATAAGATGGTATTTGGAAGTGATGCCCCTATTGATGGAAAGGATACATATTTACACAATAAAAGTGGAGACAGATCTATGTATCAGGAGTATTTTTGGGATTTACCAAAGGTAATGGAACATGAGGCTTATGAAGACCTTATGTGGAGAAATGCTATAAACATATTTCATTTAGAAAATATGTTTAAATAAAAACGGAGGATAGTTAAATGTCAGGGAAAAAAAGAAGTACATTTTCCAGTAAGTTGGGATTTGTACTGGCAGCAGCAGGTTCAGCGGTTGGATTGGGAAACATATGGAGATTTCCATATTTAGCCGCAAAGTATGGTGGCGGAATCTTTTTGTTAGTGTATATTATTTTAGCATTAACATTTGGTTACACCATGATTATGTCGGAGAGTACACTTGGTCGTATGACCAGAAAAAGTCCGGTGGGAGCTTTTAAGGAAGTGGGTGCTGGTAAAGTATTGAGAATTGGTGGATGGATGAATGCCATAATTCCACTATTGATTGTGCCATATTATTCAGTTATTGGTGGCTGGGTAATAAAATATATGTTTGAATATGCAGGTGGTGCAGGTAAGATTATTTCGTCAAACGAAGTGATTAAAACAGATAAGGCAGAGTATTTTTCAGCCTTTATAGCATCGGGAAGACAGCAGATATTCTGGTTTTCTCTATTTGCCGGAGCTACCATGTTTATTATATTTCTAGGTGTTAGAAATGGTATAGAAAGAGTATCAAAGATAATGATGCCGATTCTTATCGTTTTATCAATTATAGTAACTATTTATTCTGTAAGCAGACCAGGAGCCATTGAAGGCGTTAAGTATTTTATTATACCTAATTTTAAAAATTTTTCATGGATGACAGTGGTTGCGGCACTGGGACAGATGTTTTATTCTCTGTCCATAGCAATGGGTATTTTATACACATTTGGTTCATACATGGGTAAGGATGCAGATATTGAAAAGTCTACAGTTCAGGTAGAGATATTTGATACTATGATAGCGATACTTGCTGGATTAATGGTTATTCCTGCAGTTTTTGCCTTTAGCGGTAAGGAAGGTTTAAAGGCAGGACCAAGTCTTATGTTCATAACTCTTCCTGAGGTTTTTGACAGCATGGGAGAAAAACATATCTTAAGAAATATGAATGTGGGAACATTCATTGGAACTATTTTTTTCTTATTAGTTACGCTGGCTGCTATTACAAGTTCAGTTGCATTGGCAGAAAGCGTGGTATCAACTTTTGAAGATGAAATGGAATGGTCAAGAAGAAAATCGGCTATGGTTACAACTGTTATAGTGTTTGCGTTAGGCTTTTTATCATGCTTAGGATTTAATGTATTATCAGGTGTTAAGATTCTTGATATGGATTTATTGGATTTCTTTGATTTCCTTACTAACTCAGTAATGATGCCTATTGCGGCCATAGCAACCTGTGTGCTTATATTGAAAATTACAGGAATTGATAAGATTGAGGAGGAGATAACATCGACTTCTAAGTTTAGAAGAAAATTTATATACAAGTTTGTATTAAGATTTTTAGCAATTATATTTTTATTAGTAATTTTAATTTCATCAATACTTAATGCGTTTGGTGTAATTAGTATATAAAATGGTAAAGTATAAAATAAGATAAAGTGAAGGAAAGGATTTTGTAGTAACAAAATGGAAAGCAAGAAAAAAAGAAGTTCTTTTTCAGGACAGATAGGATTTGTTTTAGCTGCAGCAGGTTCTGCGGTTGGACTGGGAAATGTATGGAGATTTCCGTATTTAGCAGCGAAAGATGGAGGAGGACTATTTTTACTGGTATATGTTATTCTGGTTTTAACCTTTGGTTTTACCCTGTTAACTAGTGATTTAGCTATAGGAAGAAAAACAAAGTTAAGCTCAATATATGCGTATGATAATATTAAACACGGATGGAAATTCCTTGGAATTTTAACTTTTATAGTGCCGGCTTTGATAATGACTTATTACGCGGTTATTGGAGGATGGATAACAAAATATTTTACAGCTTATGTTGTAAATGACATGAATGCAGCAGCAAAGGATGATTATTTTGGGAGTTTCATAACGTCTAAGGTGTCGCCTATAGTATTTATGCTGGTATTCATGGCGTTGACTTCCTGGATAGTATATTCAGGAGTGGAAAAAGGCATAGAAAGAATTTCAAAAATAGCAATGCCTATTATATTTTTTTTGGTAATTGGTATTGCAATATTTGCCTTAACTCTTAGCTTTAAGGATGCAGATGGAACCGTTAGAACCGGAATTGAAGGCCTCAAGATATATTGTGTTCCTAACTTTAAAGGACTTACGGTAAAGAAATTCTTAATAACAGTATTAGATGCCATGGGTCAGTTGTTCTTCTCATTAAGTGTTTCAATGGGGATTATGATTACTTATGGTTCATATGTTAAGGATGATGTTGATTTGGGGAAATCCATTACTCAGATTGAAGTATTTGATACTTTAGTTGCATTTCTTGCGGGTATGATGATTATTCCTGCTGTATATACATTTATGGGAAAAGATGGAATGGCACAGGGACCATCGCTTATTTTTGTATCATTACCAAAGGTATTTAAAGCTATGGGACCAATCGCCGGAAGAATTGTTGGTATAGTATTCTTTTTGATGGTGGGATTTGCAGCCCTTACTTCATGTATATCAGTGTTAGAAACATTAGTGGCAAATTGTATGGAATTATTTAAGGCTAGCAGAAAAAAAGTGGCACTGATTCTATCAATAATATATACAGTAGCATCAATTATAATATGTCTTGGATATAATGTATTTTACTTTGAGTTAAAGCTTCCAAATGATTCAGTGGGACAGCTTTTAGATATAATGGATTATATAAGTAACTATCTGTTGATGCCGATTATTACGTTGTTGTCAGCTATACTTATTGGATGGGTTGTAGGACCAAAGACAATAACTGATGAAGTTACAAAAAATAATGAAAAATTTAGTAGAAAACCAATATATGTTTTCATGGTAAAATTTGTTATAGAAGTGGTAATGGTTATATTAATACTTCAGGCTTTTGGATTATTAAAATTCTAAAAATAAGTCTTGAAAATGTTATAATACATGTATATTTATTGTATTTATGGAGGCGGTTTATGGAAAACACAGAAGAGTTAGAACGTACCGTCAGTTATTCTAGAACGGAGTGTACGTATTTTGTAAAGAATGAAGATATAAATGGCAAGGGGAGATTATTTGGTGGAAGGCTTATGCAGTGGATTGATGAGGTTTCATCTATCGCATGTAGAAGGCATTGCGGAATGCCTATAACCACAGCAGCAGTGGATAATCTGCAATTTAAAGAAGCTGCAAAGGTTAATGATATCATAGTTCTTATAGCAAAGGTAACTTATGTTGGAAATACTTCCATGGAATGCAGGGTAGATTCCTATAGAGAGGACAGTTCCGGAATCAGAACTATTATTAATAGAGCCTATCTAACTTGCGTGGCATTGAATGAAGATGATAAACCAACCCACATACCTTACAAACTTAAATTGGAAAATGAAAATGATAAGGCTGAATGGGAAGGTGCGCTTAAGAGAATCGAGTATAGAAAATATCGCAGGAGTGAGGGTTTTTAATCGACTTTTACTGGTTTTAGTGGTAAAATTATAAATAGCATAAGACTTAATTTTTTAGGGAAGTGGGGGCTTCTCAGAACGGAGGTAATGATATGCTTCATCATATGGGTAATGTATTTTTTACAGTGGAAGAGATAGATAGAAAGGACAATAATCACAACGTTCCAACTATATATCTTAACATTTATAACAGAACAACCAGAAGGATTATTGGAGCAATGAGATTTAATCATGATCCTAATTATTCGAAGGTTTTTAAACACATTAGAATGGCTTTTGATGTGTTTGATCCGGAAGATATAGATCCTACAAAAAGTAATCTTCTAGAAGACATCATTGTGGGAGGATTTATTTGGATAACCAGAGATAATCACTACACATATAATTTTCATCCACGTCCATACATGGTTGTACATAACTATGACGAGGATAGAGATATTATGAAAATGATAAATGCAAAGACTATAAGCATTTTACAAAGTCTTGATTGCAAAAAGGGAGAAGGGGATGAGAATATGTATATATTCTCAAGAGAGTTATCAACCCATTATTTATCAGAAAAATTAAAGAGCAACCGATAATAATAAAAGGGGCTGTCGCACTAAGTAATTAGTGCGACAGCCCCATTACAGCATGATTTTCTCAAGAATATGCTGTAATGAAGAAAAACAAATTATCTCAATATACAGCATATAAAGAAGTTCTGGCTAATATACTGTACTCTTGCTTTTTCTCAAACTAGAGCAATACAGCATAATTAAAGGTTTTAGCCAATATGCTGTACACATCACAAAACAAGCTTTTTCACAACATGGAGCAATACAGTATAACTCAAGGTTTTCGCGAATCTGCTGACTATGCCCAAAGCTTCCAGGTGGCATGCCAGGGGGTTACAGCATAACTAAAGGTTTTTGCGAATCTGCTGTCTGTGATTTTATTGAATTCAAGATTGTACAGTATATCAAGTGTTTTTGCTAAATCTACTGTATGAGTTGAATTCAAAATATCTCAATGTATTGAGATATTACAGCATAG
>OMZA01000003.1 GCA_900315425.1 uncultured Eubacteriales bacterium | reverse complement strand
GGCGGAATTTATAGCTTTTCTACTTTTGAGCAAGCTCCGGACAGCTGATTCGATGCAGCCTTGCAACACTTGTAGAAACGCACAAATTCAAGTTTGTTGAACAATTATATTTCAGAATATCTTACTATAGTTGAGGAGAATATGACTTATGATAAGAAAACTTACCGAGAGCGATTTTGCCGAAGCAGTAACTGTCATCTGCAAAAGCTTTATGACAGTCGCGGAAGAATTCAATATTACAAAAGATAATGCCCCCGCATTTACAGCATTTGCGACTGATGAGACCAAACTGGGAACATGGATGTTTGATCAGAAACGCCCTATGTACGGATGCTTTGATAACGGAAAAATGGTCGGCTACTATAACTTAATGATAAAGGATAGAGAATGTGAGCTTGGAAGCTTAAGCGTACTTCCTGAATACCGACACAAGCGTATCGGACGTAACTTGCTTGAGGATTCATTGTCCAAAGCTTCCGGATACGGCTGCACGATAATGAAACTCAGTATAGTTGAAGAAAACAGGGTGTTGCGCAAATGGTATGAAAATCAGGGCTTTGTCCATACCGGAACAGTCAAATACGATTTTTTCCCTTTTACATGCGGATATCTCGAGAAGGAACTCTGATTCTAAAGTCAGACACAGTTTTTATAATGATATCGAAAGTGATATCCGGACGACTATTGAAAATAGATCCATATTGAGTTAAACTTTAGAAAAAGGGTAAACGTACCCATAATCTAAAACGAGAGGCGATATATGGTGATTAAAAGACAACGATATTTAGACAAGTTGATCAGCCATATGAATAATGGTCTGATAAAGGTAATAACAGGAATAAGAAGATGTGGAAAATCGTATCTGTTGTTCGAAATATTCTACAAATATCTTCTGGAACAGGGTGTACCAAAAGAAAACATAATCACCGTTCCATTGGATGATGAAGAATATGCTGAATTAATTGATGCTCATAAATTAAGTGATTACATAAAGAGCAGACTGGTTGATAGTAATCAGAATTATTATGTTTTCATAGATGAGGCTCAGTATGCGATAACAAAGGAGGAAATGAAGAACTCTGATGTTCCTATAAGATTATATGGGGTACTGAATGGTCTTCTCAGAAGGAAAAATGTAGATATATACGTTACCGGAAGTAACTCGAAATTCCTTTCATCAGATATAATGACTGAGTTTCGTGGAAGGGGAGATGAAATCCATATTGCTCCGTTATCGTTTTCTGAATATTTGCCGGCTACTGGAAAAGATAAGTTTGAGGCCTGGCAGGATTATACTTACTATGGTGGACTTCCTCATGTTTTGGCTGAACCCGATGATCAGTCTAAGGCAGCTTATCTGGAACGATTAAATAAGGAAATATATTTGCGTGATATCTGTGATAGATATGATATCAATGACGGAAGTGGAATGGAAGAACTCATGAAATTACTGGCTTCTGCTATTGGGTCTCTTACTAATCCACAGAAGGTTTCTGATACATTTACCAGTAGTGGGCGTAAAGGGTTATCTATGCCTACTATAGCCAAATACTTAAAGTATCTCCAGGAGAACTTTATGGTCCAGAAGGCAGAACGCTACGACATTAAGGGGAGAAAGTATATCAGTACGCCATCTAAGTATTACTATACTGACATAGGATTTAGAAATGCTTTTCTGAATTTCAGACAGTATGAAGAAACGCATATCATGGAAAATATTATCTACAATGAACTTATTTATCGTGGATATAATGTTGACGTTGGAGTTGTGGAAATAAGAGCTGATGAGGGAGGAAAAAGAACTAAAAAACAATTAGAAGTAGATTTTGTGGTTAACCAGGGAAGTAAACGGTATTATATACAGTCTGCATATGCTTTGCCAGATAAAGAAAAGATGGATCAGGAACAGGCGTCACTTGTAAAGATATCTGATTCTTTCAAGAAAATAATTATTGTATACGGTAATGCAAAGATTTGGAGAAATGAGCAGGGTATAACAATTATAAGTTTGTTTGATTTTTTATTACATGAGGATAGCTTGGACTATTAAATTGGAAGATAATCATACAACTTCCAGTTTGTCGCCCTAATTGAATATTGAACGTTACATAGCAGTTATCTCAATCGAGGTAGCTGCTTTTTTTGCGCTCATTTTGAGCAGTAACTATTCACTAATTTTCCAAAGTCTTATACGCCAAAGCAGATGGAAGATACCATTATCAAGTTACTTGATCAGTGGTAACGAAAAAGAGAGCGTGAGATGAGTCGATAATTTTAGGGAACATTTGCAATCAACGGGAAATAAAAAGTTCCCTAAAACAATTGCGATTTAGGGAACTTTTTGATATTCTTAAGTTAATAAAGTTCCCTAAAGGAGGCTGATTTGCATGGATGGCGATTTTAATGTGATTCAACAATTATTACAAGAAAGAGCTGATTATCAGACTCGCTTGAATCTGATTCCCTATGACGGTTCCCCAGAAGTTAAGGAAAATAGTAGCGGAAGGTATTTGTATATACGGAAAAGAGTGAATGGTAGACTGACATCAACCTATGTTGATGTTTACTCAGATGATTTATATCAAATGCTTCTAAGAAGTACAAAGGAAGCTAGAAATCTAAAAAAGCAAATCCGAAGAGTTGATAAAGAACTTGCTACAAATGGTTATATTCAGAGTAAACTGTCTTCTGAAGTGATTAGTAATCTTGATTTTGCTAGAGCGAATATTAAGACTAATATCTATGATCAAGCTGTTTTAGAGGGAGTAGCCACGACATTTCCACAGACTGAGGAAATAATTGAAAATGGAACGATTAATGGTATGACAGCCGATGATGTACAGAAGATTCTTAATCTGAAACACGCATGGGAATTTATTCTTGATAATGATGTTATACATGTGGATAGTAATTATTATTTGTTGTGTAATATTGCAAAACTCGTGAATGAAGGGTTCTTCCATGATGGAGGTAGAATTCGAGGGGTTCCTGTTTCAATTGGTGGCACTCAGTATGTTCCACCATTGCCGGTAGAAACACAGGTTATAGATAGTATTAATGAGATTCTTAGAAGTGATAAGGATAAGGTGGATATTGCTATTGATTTATGTATGTATTGCATGAGAACACAGGTTTTTTTGGATGGAAATAAACGTGCATCTGTAATTTTTGCAAATCATTATATGATAAGTCATGGTCTGGGATTAATAGTGATTCCGGAGAAACATGTGCCGGAGTTTAAAAAGAAACTTGTAGATTACTATGAAAGTGCAGATATTGCTGATATAAGTGAATTCTTAAAATCAAACTGTTGGAAAAAGATGTAGATGCAAATGTAAATAAAGTGTGAGGATTGGAAAATGAAATATGATTGTTTGATAATTGATGATGAAAAAATATTGGCAGACAATACTTGTGAGTATTTTAATATGTTTAATATTAAGACAAAAGCAGTATACAGTATGGCTGATGCATGGAAATTCTATGAAACAGAGGATGCTTCATTGGTATTACTTGATATTAATCTTTCTGATGGTAGCGGGTTTAATCTGTGTAAGAAGCTTAGAGAGAATAAAAATATTCCTATTATTTTTATATCTGCAAGAAATACAGATGATGACAAGATAATTGCACTTAATATCGGTGGTGATGATTATATTGAAAAGCCTTATTCGCTGGGGGTCTTGCTTGCAAAGGTTAAAGTTATGCTTAAGCGTTTTGGAGAAAATGCAGTAGCTGCTGAAGTGAATGATTATAATGACGGTTATTTACGCATTGATTCACGCAACAAAATAGTGTACGTGGATAGTGTTGCCGTAAAGCTAACAAGCCTTGATTATAAGCTGTTAAAATACTTGATTGATAATCACGACAGATTGATAACTAAGAATGAATTGTTTGACAATGTGTGGAATGACAAATTTACTGGTGATGGTACACTTAATGTACATATTCGCAAGATAAGGGAGGAAATAGAGGTTAATCCATCGAATCCTTCCTACATAGTAACAGTATGGAAGGAAGGATATAGGTTTAATTCGAAATAGCCGCAAAAAAATGAAATTAAAATATTTTATTAGTTTGATGTTTTTAAGTTTTGTAATTGAAATAATAATTGCATACATGTTTATAAATAGAATAGAAAGTGTAAAGTCAAATCCTGTTTTAATCAACGAATGTTTAAAATCTGTTGAAGAGAACTGGGGTAGAAGTGATTCATATGTTAATAAGTATGATTATTCCATAGTTGATAATTATGGAAAGCTGATTTATAAAAATGCAGATGATATTGCTATATCTATAAATGATGGTATTAAAAAAAATGATATTATGCTAGATGTCAGTGTAGACGGAAAGACAGTAGGAAAAATCATATTTGATAACAAAACAATAAAAAAAATAGATTATTACAGAAAAATGTTGATGTTGGCAATACTATGTATTTCCATGATGCAGCTTTTTTTGATAGTTATTCATTACACATTAACAAGAAAAAATATCATAAGACCATTTGAAAAGCTTGATACATTTGCACGACGAGTGGCTCAGGGTAATCTTGATATTCCGCTTGAAATTGACAAAGGACATATATTTGGTTCCTTTACGGAGGCATTTGATTTGATGCGCTTGGAACTTAAAAAATCGCGCATGGCTGAGAAGAAGGCTTATGATGAAAAGAAGGAAGCTATCGCTCAGCTTTCTCATGACATAAAAACACCAGTAGCATCTATAAAATCCACATCTGAATTAGGTTATGAGTTTTCTGATAATGAAAAGGCTAAGGATTGCTTCAATCAGATAAATGTTAAGTCAGATCAGTTAATTTCATTGGTGGATAATCTGTTTAATTCCAGTGTTAACGATGTGGCGGAAATTGAGGTAAAACCCTTGAATCAACCGTCTTATATTATTAAGGATATTATTAAAAATGCAGATTCACAGAATAAAGCTAATGATTTCGAAGTGCCTGAATGTAAGATATATGTTGATAAACTCAGATTATTGCAAGTATTTGATAATATTTTTATGAATTCATATAAGTATGCAGGGACCGATATAAAGGTAGATGTTTATATTGAAGATGATAGTCTAGTGGTTAAAGTTTCTGACAAAGGACCCGGCGTAATGGAGGATGAGTTGCCACTTCTTAAAGGGAAATATAGGAGAGGTATAGGTGCAGAAGGTAAGGACGGAGCTGGACTTGGTCTATACCTTTGTAATTATTACATGGAAAATATGGATGGTAGAATAGTATTGGATAACCTGAATCAAGGATTTTGTGTCAGTTTATATTTAAGAATTATATAAGGATTATTTAAAGCCATTTAAGGAAAAGGATGATATATTTATCCTAACAAAAAATAGTAGAAAGCGAGAATAAGTATGAAAACTATTATAGAGACTAAAAAATTATGTAAAACCTTTTCCAATGGCGGAAGGCAGACTCATGTTTTGAAAAACGTAGACCTAGATATATATGAAGGTGATTTCACTGTTATCATGGGAGCCAGCGGCGCAGGTAAATCCACTTTACTTTATGCGCTTTCAGGTATGGATAAGCCGACTCTCGGAGAAATCTATTTTTCAGGAATAGAACTCACAAAGAAGAATATTGATGAGCTAGCACTTTTTAGAAGATATAACTGTGGTTTTGTATTTCAGCAAATCTACCTTGTGGATTCCATGAGTGTGTTTGATAATGTTATGGCAGCTGGCCTTCTGGTAAATAAAAACAAGAAGGAGGTTGTACAAAAAGCAAAGGAGATATTAAAAGCAGTAGACATAGAAGAAGAACTTTGGGATAAATTTCCAACCCAAATTTCTGGTGGTGAGTCACAACGTGTCGGAATCGCCAGAGCCCTTATTAATACACCCCAAATTGTCTTTGCAGATGAGCCAACAGGAGCGCTTAATTCAAAAACAGGTAAGGATGTACTTGATGCGCTAACTGCCTTTAACGAAAATGGTCAGTCAATAGTTATGGTAACACATGATATTGTAAGTGCAAGACGTGGAAATCGCATTCTCTACGTAAAGGATGGTGAGATTGCAGGGGTTTGTGACCTCGGTAAATATGTAACTAGGGATAAAGAGAGACACAGAAAGCTCAATGACTTCCTGGTTTCTTTTGGATGGTAGTCTTTAATTTAACAGTTGAACTCGACCGAAATTTATTACAAAAAAATAACGAGGATAATATGATGGGAAAAGAATTACTGCTTACAAAATCAAATTTTAAAAAAAATAAAGGAACTACTATTGGAGTATTCCTTTTGGTGGTGCTAAGTTCTATGCTTATGGGTATTGCACTTCTTATATATTTTGATGCTCGATTAATCGCTGATAAAGAGGCGGAACGACTTCTTGCGGGTGATGGTGAAATACTTCTTTTCAATAAAGAAGGAGTAGTAACTGATGAATATGTTGAAAAACTCATAGAAGATCAAGTGAAGGAATATTTTATTTACAGATGTATCGGAAATTGTATTTCACAGAAAATACCATATGGCGATGGCGAATTATCTGTTGGGGTTAATATTGGAAATCAAAGTGTTTTTGAAAATAAAAGGGATATAATAGAGATAGTAAAAGAAGATAAGAATATAACAGAAAATTATATATATCTTCCGTATCAGTTTTATACCGGTGGGGGTGTTAAAATCGGAGACGAGTATTCCTTTTCGTTTGAAAATAAAGTACGAAGCTACACCGTGCGTGGTTTTATAAATACAATTTATTCTGGATGTAATAACAACGGTATATATTTGTTTATCCTAGATGATAAAAGTTATGATAATTTTAAATTGGAATTGGATAATGATTATGAAGTAACCATTGTCAACTATACACTAAAAAAAGGGGTTAGAATTTCAAAATTTAACATTGAAACAAATCAAAAGTATTTAGTTGATTATCCAACAATGAATATATCATCATTTACAAAGGAAAATACAATCTGGAACAGAACTTTTATGTCTTTAATTTTGACGATTTCATTTATTATGGTTACTGTTATAGTGATTATTGTAATGAGTCTAATGCTAGGTAACTGCATTACCAATTATATACGTGAAAACATGACTACCCTTGGTGTGCTAAAATCAATCGGTTATACAAGTAAAAATATTAAAGATTCAATATTGATAATGTTTACGATAATTACAGTAGGTGGAAGTATAATTGGAGCAGTTTTAGCATATGCCATAATGCCTGTGATGGCAAAAGTTGTAGTCAGTCAGATGGGATTTCCTTACAGTGTAAAGTTTAATCCAGCAATTACCTTTGGTACAATAATTTTTTTTGTAATGTATGTTGCGGTAATCACAATTATCTCAGTAAGAAGATTAAAGAAAATAGAGGTAGTTACCGCTCTTAGGGACGGTACAGAAAGTCATAATTTTAAGAAAAACCATATAAAACTTGACGAAAGTGGTTTAGGTATTAATGCAAGTCTTGCGTTAAAAACTATGTTTTCGAACAAAAAACAGAATATAATCACTTTTTTTATTACTGGTTTTTTAATGTTTATATGCACAATAGGACTTTTGATGTATGAAAACTTTAATAGAAATCCGATGCTTGAAATTCTGACATTTGAAACCTGTGGTGGTGTAGTTGCTACTGACAAATCAACAGGTGACGAACTTAGAAACTATTTAGAGCAAAGGGAAGATGTACGCAATATTCGAAAAATGATACAGAATACCCTCTTATACAATGGTGAAGATAGCTTGTTTGCATATGTATTTGAAGATGTTAGTCAGATGAACAACAAGAATGTATGCTATAAGGGACGCATTCCTGAATATGATAACGAGATTGCGATAAGTGGAAAATTCGCCAAAGACTATGGATTTAAGATAGGTGATGAGATTACTCTGAATTATGGGGATAAAAGTCATACATATCTAATAACTGGTTTTGTTCAAAGCTGCAACAACAATGGAAGAGAGGCATTAATGTCAGAGGAGGCCATGAAACCTCTTTGTGATATTAATGATATAGGAGTAGCGTTCTGGTATGATTGCGATGACAAGGAAACATCAAAAGCTATTATAAATGGTTGTGGTGAAAAATTTAAAGACAAGATTATTACTACGATTAATTTCTATGAAGTCATGGATGCAAACATGACAATATTTAAGGCTATTTCGGCTATCATGTTGACTCTTATGTGTGTAATTGCAGCCATTGTTATTATGTTAATTCTTTTTCTTTTTATTAAAGCTTTGCTGTACAATAAGAAGCGTGATTACGGTATTTATAAAGCTATAGGATTTACTTCGCGAGATCTTATCTTTCAAACAGCGTTAAGTTTCATGCCGGCTATTATTATCTCGGTTGTTTTCTTCTTAGTAATATCATATTTTGTTGCAAATCCATACATGCAGACGATAATGTTGTCTTTTGGTCTGATGAAATGCAATTTTGTTATTCCTGTTACCGGAATGGTGATGATAGGAATAGGATACATACTCATATCCTTCTTATTTACAATATATCAGTCGCGAAAGATAAGAAAGATTGAAGTTTACGATATGTTAACGGAGGTATAGGTGTTCCGTAATTAGATTTTGTAGAAAATAAAGTAGCAAATATGGATAAGATTTAAAAACGGAATGATGATAAGATAAACCATTCATACAGGAGGTAAACAAACTAACATGATAAAAAACATTGTCTTTGATATAAGTAACGTTCTGGCCCCATTTAGATATAAGGAGTTCCTTGCTGAAAAAGGTTTTGATGGGTCGATGATTAAAAGAATAATTAAGGCATCTGCCATGACACCTTATTGGATTGAATACGAGAAAGGAAAGCTTACGTATGACGAAGCTATGGAGGCTTTTGTTAGTGTTGATCCGGACATTAAGGATGAGTTGCATAAAGCTTATGATTCCTGTTCGGGAATCATGGGAAAATACGACTATACAGAGGGATGGATTAAGGAACTAAAATATGATGGATTTAATCTTTATAGCATTTCGAATTTCACTCCGGCTGGATTTGAAATGTGTATTTATAGATGATACTGAGGCAAATGTAATTGGTGCAGAAAAGCTTGGTATGAACGGGATAGTTTTTACAGGATATGAAGATGCAGTGGAAAAGCTTGGCAAGTTTTTAATAAAATCAAAGGAGTGAATTATTCTAAACAGGTATTCTTATATCTAATATAAGATGTATATGAACTTTATTTAGAACCCTCCTTGCTGGTTTGAGACCAACTCAGTATAGCCAGTAAGGAGGGTATTTTTGTTATTAAAGATTAGAAGAATTCTTCACCGCTATCTATGATGAAGTAAATGATACCTTTTTCTTGATTTTCTAGCATTTCGTTTTGTAAGACTTCAGTCTGTTTTTCTTTTTTGAGAACCAGCATAATACCAGGAGGTGAGGCCTTTTCCATTGTAGCTCTTAGAACTATTTGATGGAATTGGGTACCGCTAAGGTCGACTTTAAGTTTGGTTTCAGAAATTGTCTTATATTTAATGCCTCGACGTAAAAGGACATTAATGATATAAGGACGTTTTGCTTTAGATACATTGAATTCTTTCATATTTGCTCCTTTCCAAATGATTTCCATAAATGAAAACATTTGATGCAACAAAAAAACGAGTTAGTAGTAGCTTGCGCAACCACTAACTCGTCCGAATTCCTCTTTCTGTAAGAGGATACCGCATTCCTTTGTTCCTCATTTTGTATGAGGTAAGCTGTTAAGCTTTCCATAATGATCCTTTTTGTAAGGACCTATGCGGCTCCTATAGGTATAAGATATATAATTTTATTATCAAAGTCAAGGGCAAATAAAAAAAATTTAGAATATTGAAGTATTAAAATAAAAGATGATAAAATTTAAAAGAAATAGTAATAAAAATAAAGTATTGATAAGGATTGGATAAATAAATGTTTGGTAGAAAACACAAGATTAATAAACTAGAATATAATCCTGATATTGAAAAACCAGTTATTATTTCATCTATATGCACTGGCGAACAAAGAGCCGGTATTAAGGATATAAAAACTGGTCATTTTAAAGAGATTATGCTGATAAATAATCAAAAGGATTTGGAGACATTTAAAAAAATGTGTGATGTTCAGGATGTTGAAGTTGAATATTAAATGATTCTTTAGGCATGCACAAGGCTCACAATCGTAAAAATATAGAAAGTGGAAAAAAGTATTTGCAAGTGAAAAAATCGATGATATCAAAAAAAACTACTTTCTATTATTGGCAAGCATGTTTATAACAAACTGGAAGGCGAAAATGTATATCTAAAAATAGAATAAAACTCGCACCCTCTGCGGGTCAATTTTATTTGACATTCAACAGGGGTTTGTAATATTGATAATAGTGAAATTAACAAATCGGCGTTTGTTAAGATTAGCATTTAAGGTATTATCCGAGTGTAATGCTTTGGTTGAATTGCTTTGGATTAATTTTCGCCTTTGTAGGGGCTTCATCCGGATGAATCGAGTAAAAACAATAAGATATTGGTTTTTATTACTATTTATAGCTGGAAACTACCAAAAACTCGGAACCATCATAGGGAATGGCTATAAAAACAGTGGTTTTGTTGAAATTTATAGCTTGAGGATAGGAAAAAGACTTGATATTTAGCGGAAAAGGCAATAAAAGTAAGGCGAAAAGGCAGGATTTATAGCTTCTCTGCTTTTGCATGACTATAAATTTATGCTTGACGAGGTGCGCACATTCGCATTTCGCTGCGCTTCATGCTCATGACGCGCTGTCGCGCTATGTGTCTGTTTGTATAAATGTGCTTTTGTGAGCAAGCTCCCACCGCACATTATGCACCAGACACGCACCGCTCGTAGAAACGCGCAACTTCTTGTTTATGGAGGAAATATGGCATCAAGTAAAGAATATTTGGAATTCATTTTAGAGCAGATGAGTGTATTTGATTTTTAATAGTTATGTAAATAAATACAAAAACAAAAATAAAGGAGTTTCAAAAATGGTTTATCAATTATTTGATGATATGTCAAAGAATATAGAAAATGTAAGTGATGATATTAAATTGATTATTGATGAGTTGAAAAAAATTTTGAGTGAACAAACTGATATCTGTTAGTAATTGCAAATTTGAGTTTTTATAGTGAAATCGGGCAGTTGGAAGCTGTCCGTTTTTTTATGGAGACAAATAAGATTAAAAAAAATATTTGACAATACGCTATACTTCGTGTTACGATGTATAACATGAAAGGAGGTAAAGAGATGGATATTCAATTAAAACGCGGACTTCTGGATGTATGTGTGCTGGCTGCAATAAAAAATGAAGACTCATATGGTTATCAGATTCTAAAAGATATGAAGCCATACCTGGAATTATCCGAATCCACTCTTTATACAATTCTAAAACGCCTTGAAAATGCAAGTATGCTCAAGGTTCGCAGTGTGGAACACGAAGGAAGACTTCGCAAGTATTATCATATTACTAAGCAGGGGTTAGCCAGATTGGAGGAATTTAAAGAGGATTGGAAGGAGATACTTTCTATCTATAATTATATTACAAGGGAGGACAGCAGCCATGAATAAAGAAGAGTTTTTAAGTGAGCTTAGAACAAAATTATCCGGACTGCCACAGGAAGATATAGAGGAACGCATTTCTTTTTATAGTGAAATGATAGATGACAGGATGGAGGATGGCATTTCGGAAGAAGAAGCGGTAGAAGGAATTGGCACAGTTGACCAAATTTATGAGCAGATTATGTCAGATATGCCTTTGGTAAAGCTTGTAAAAGAAAAAGTGAAACCAAAAAGGAAACTTAAAGCATGGGAGATTGTACTTTTGACACTTGGTTCTCCTGTATGGATTCCTCTTGTTATAGCAGCCATTGCAATTGTTTTTTCTGTATATGTAGTTATTTGGTCAGTGGTTGTAAGTGTTTATGCTGTGAATTTGTCTTTTGCAGCAGAGGCAGTAGCCGGATTGACAGGTATTTTTATTTGCCTTAAAACGGGTAACGTGCCGGGAGCAGTATTTTCTCTGGGAGCAGGATTTATTTGTGCAGGTTTGGCAATAGTGATGTTCTTTGTTTGTGTGGCTATTACAAAGGGCGTTATAAAATTAACAGGTAAGATGCTTACAGGAATGAAAACAGCATTTGTTGGAAAGGAGTAATGAAAATGAATAAAAAGAAATGGATAATAACAGGTGTGATTTTTTTAGGTGTGGGTGTATTGATTTGTACAATTATGCTTGTCACACTTGGATTTGATTTTAAAAAGTTAAGCACAGTTACATATGTAACTAATACATATGATGTGAAGGAGAATTTCAAAAATATAACTATCAAAGGTGATACGGAAAAAATTTCATTTGTTTTATCGGAAGATGATGAGTGTAAAGTTGTTTGCCGTGAAGATGAGAATAATTTGCATGAGGTAAAAGTTGATGGGGACACTTTGATTGTGAAGAGTAAAAATAAAAAACATTGGCATTTTAATATAGGAATTGCTATGGAAAGCCCTGAAATTACTATATATCTTCCAAAAGAAGAATATAAGTTATTAAAAATCGAATCAGATACCGGGGATGTAAATATTCCAAAGGATTTCAAATTTTCAGATATTAGCATAAAACTTGATACCGGGGATGTGATATCTGATGCTTCAGTTGAAGGAGAAATAAATATTATGACTGATACAGGCAGTATATCTGTTACTGATACATCGGCAGAGAGACTTAAACTTGATACAGATACCGGAAGGATTAGTATGATAAATGTAATTGCTTCTGGGGAATTTAATCTTAGCAGTGACACGGGAAATATTAAATTTGATAGTTGTGATGCTGATACAATCTATGTAAAAACAGATACGGGAAATGTGAGCGGATCATTGCTTTCGGATAAAATATTTACTGCAGATTCAGATACCGGAAGTGTGGATGTGCCAAAGACAAATGACGGTGGAAAATGTGAAATCAAAACAGATACCGGTAATATAAAGATTCAAATAGAAGATTAGAAAATAATACAGTAAATACAAAAATCAAGTTATTTAATGAGGGATAGGAGTGAATTTATGGGAAAGAAAAGAGAATTATGAAAAAGGTGTTGAGCCAACCAAAACATACAATATTCCGGATTTTAAAGGGATGACTCTAGAAGAAGCACGTGAGAAAATAAAGGATATGGGAATTACTGATTATATGGAATCAGTGGAGGAAGTTGACAGTGATATGGAAAAAGGATTAATTGTGGAATCAACTCCAAAGCAGGGAACATCTTTTTATGATGGAAGTACTATTCATTTTGTGTTTTATATTTCTAATGGAAAATCCAAATAGAAAAGCAGAGGGGGAATGAGTATGAGGACCAGAGAAGAAGCACTAAATTATGGTTTAACATTAGATTTTACATATCAGGATGCGCCTTTTCATGATGAAAATTGGCAGTTAGTCAGAGTTAAACCGAGTAAAAAGGCTTTTTTATGGACATATGAAAAAGATGGTTATATTTGCCTTAATTTGAAATGTGATCCTGAATGGCGTGATTTTTGGAGAAAAACTTATAAATCTGTTTTGCCTGCTTATCATCAAAACAAAGAACATTGGAATACTGTGATTTTAGATGGTTCCATTCCTGATGAAGAAATAAAAAGAATGATAGCAGAAAGTTATGATCTTGTTACAGGTAGTCCTGCAAAGCGAATATATGAAGCAGTAAAAAAAATTCCAAAGGGTAAGGTGGCAACCTATGGCCAAATAGCCGCAATGGCTGGTAATCCAAAGATGTGCCGTGCTGTTGGAAATGTTTTGCATAAAAATCCGGATGCAGATAAAATTCCTTGTTATCGCGTGGTGAATTCTAAGGGAGAGTTGGCCGGAGAATACGCCTTTGGTGGAGCATGGGCTCAAAAGGAACTTCTGGAAGCAGACGGAATAGAAGTGATTAATGGCAAGGTCGATTTAATAAAATATGGTATGGATATTAATTCAGTACAGTAAATAAATAACACTGAAGACAAATAATTGAGCATTAGTGAAGATAAAAATTTAATATCGAGGAAAATAAAAAATGAAGAAGAAAAGTAGAAGGATCATCAAAGTATTTTTGATTCTGATTGCTATTTTGCTTGTGCTGTGGCTGATTATTATTATCATCAGCAAAATCAGGTTCAAACGTGACAAAGCGTTTTTGGAAGAAAAAGGATACAGCAGTCTTGTATCTGCCGGAGAATACGCTGTGAATGTGCTTTCATACGGCAATGAAAACGGAAAACACCGTATCATCGCAATGGCAGGTTACGGTGTTCCGGATAGCTGTATCACAATGCGAAGAATGACTGCCGCAATTGAAAAGGATAATCAGATGATCTTCATTGACCGTGCAGGATACGGAATAAGCGATGATACAACGCAGGATATGACAGTTGAAAATATCGTCGAAGCATACAGAACAGCCCTGAAAAACGCAGGGATCAAAGCACCTTATGTGCTCATGCCGCATTCCATCGGCGGTGTATATGCAACCTATTGGGAGAGCAAATACCCCGATGAGATCGAAGCAGTTGCAATCATTGACGGCACCGAGCTTGAAGAAGTCTCTCCAGATAAACAGGATGACGTATACAACGAAGTCGTGCTGTATTACAGGCTTGTCAAATGCGGTCTTGGCGGAACGGGCGATCTGCTGCTGAAGCACTTTCTTCCACCGAAGGATTGGCTGAGTGACGAGGAACAAAAAGCAGAATACGCAATGACATTGATGACCTATGATTCCCGTGCGCTGCTCTCCGAGATAGAACAGGAATATCGAAATATCAATACGGCTTGGGATTCTATCGTGACAAACGATATTCCGAAAATCTATATCAGTACACAGTATTTCACTGCGGAAGCGATTGAAGCAGACGGCATTCTGACAGATGAAATGATTGATGAGCTAATGAATGACCGCAAAGTGTCGAAAGCGGAAGTGCCAAAATCACAGGATGAACGTCGGCAGCTTGCGCTGGAGGATTACCTTGAGATTGGGCGTGATTATAAGGAGAGAATTTTGCTTCCGTATTTAGAAAAGCTCGGCAGTTGTGAGTTTGTCAATCTGCCCGGCGATCATCTGATCTATGAACAAAAGCCTGATGCATGCGGAAAGATCATACTCGACTTTATTACGAAATTAGACGGTTAAATTCAATCAGCATTATCAGATACAGCATCCGATCACACGTTTGTAGTGGGATAAAAAGCTTGAATAAATTGCGATTAAAACACTACTCGACCATTGATTTAATCGAAATTGAATCCGATTGTAAGAATCATTGAGATATTCATTATGCAAAAACAGGAATGAATAAATAAACAATTAATTAATATCAAGGTGGTGAGATATTTGTCATTTCAAATAGTACGTAATGATATTGTTAAAATGAATGTTGATGCCATAGTAAATACTGCAAATCCAAAGCCTGTATATGGTTTTGGGATTGATAGTGCTGTCTATGAAGCAGCAGGCAAAGATGAGCTTTTAAAAATTCGTCAGGAGATTGGTACTGTTGAACGCGGAGGAAGTTGCAAATGCAAGTCTTGCTGCAATGGAAGATTGGATGAAAAAAATTGGCGTTGCCATGAGTCTTTCTGAACTTGGCGCGACCGAGGATATGATTGAAGGTATCGCTGATGGTACATTTATTCTTGAGGGAGGCTATAAGGTTCTTACAAGAGATGAAGTTGTAAAGATTCTTAAAGAGAGTTTATAAAACTAATAAATATCATAATACAGGAGGATTTAAAATGAGTAGAGTAAATTTTGGTGCAAAACCACTTATGTTACCGCAGCCGGTGCTTATCATCGGAACTTACGATGAGAATGGCGTACCTAATGCGATGAATGCGGCTTGGGGTATTACAACAGATTTTAAGGAAATTACAATTAGTCTTTCTGATCATAAGACAACAGATAATCTTAAGGTTAGGAAAGCATTTACTGTTAGTATGGCGACGGAAAAATATATGAAAGCATGTGATTATGTGGGTATCGAGTCCGCAAGAAAGGTACCTGACAAATTTACCAAGGCTGGATTTCATGCAACTAAGAGTGAGTATGTAGATGCTCCGCTTATTGATGAACTTCCTATGGCACTTGAGTGCAGAGTGAAGAGCTTTGAAAATGGTCTTCTAGTGGGAGAAATTGTAAACGTATCTGCTGATGAAAGCGTTATTACGGATGGTAATATAGATCCAAAGAAGCTCAAACCTATTACTTTTGATCCATGTAACAATACTTATGTTGCGCTTGGAAATGTAGTAGGTAATGCTTTTAAGGATGGAATGTCGCTGAAATAGAATCATGTTAGTAGAATGCATGGTGTAATTATCATAGACAAGTGGACATGATGCATTTTAGATTCTGCGTTAGTCTAACTATGATGATATAGCTGCAGAGGATTTTGAAAATACTCATGATATGTTTATGGCAAAACTAAAATATTTTGCCATAAACATATGTTGAAAAAATATATGTTTATGTTAAAATCGAATTAAATGGATAATATACTGGAAAAGAGGTATATAAAATGTGGTACGAAGATGCAATTGAAAAGGTTGACCAAAGTAAAATATATAGTAGACGGCAAATATTTGATTTTTTAGAAGAGTCAAAACCTAATTATTCAGTTAAATCGTTTGAGTGGGTGATTAATAGTATGGTGAAGGATGGCTTGTTAATTCGAGTGAGAAGAAATGCTTATAAGATTGCGTCGAGTAATAAAACCGTATTGGATTATTATGAACCAACTTTCAATGACAAAACACTTGAAATCATAAATAAGATACAGGATAGATATCCTTATATTGATTTTACTTGTTTTGAGAGTGTACAGTTAAATGAGTTTTTAAATCATCTGATAGCAAAAAATACATTTTTTGTTATGGTAGAAAAAAATGTTTCAGAGTTTGTATTTAGATTTTTACAGGAAGAGTATTACGATGTTCTGTTAAGACCAAACAGCAATGATTGGGATTCATATTGGAAACAAAACTGCATTGTCGTATTAAATCAAGTAACAGAATCACCGCAAAATGAAAAGAATAAAAGAGCAATGAGTATAGAAAAAATACTTGTTGATATCGTTGCGGAAAAAACTTTCGAAAATCTTTACAGTAAAAGTGAAGTTAAAAGAATATATGAAACAGCATATCAAAGATATATTATTGATAATACAAAATTGTTAAGATATGCAAGACGCAGAAATAAAGAAAAAATAGTAAAAGAATACTTGGGAGGCTTGGGTGCTAGCTAAAGAGAATTACACGAAGGAAAACATTCAACGATTACGTGATATTAGCGGAAATGATCCGTCTTTATTAGAAAAAACAGTATATGCATTTGGACTGCTTGAAGCAATTGCTAAAGTAGGGATGCCTTTTATTTTCAAAGGTGGAACCTGTTTGATGCTATTGCTCGATAAACCAAGAAGATTATCAACGGACATTGATATAATTGTTGAGCCGGGTACAAATGTAGATATGTTTATTGAAAAAGCAGGGCAATTATTTCCTTTTGTCAATCAACAGGAAGATATTAGAAAGGGAAAAAACAATATTGAAAAGAGACATTATGAATTTACATATAACTCCCCGATCAATAATAAACCATTAGTAATTTTGTTGGATATATTATTTGAGCACAATAATTATTCAAATATTATAGAAAAACCAATTAGAAATGATATTTTGATAAATGAAGGTGAAGATATTAATGTAAAATTACCTGATATTGACAGTATATTAGGAGATAAACTAACAGCCTTTGCTCCTCATACAACCGGTGTGAGATTTGGAGAAGACAAAGAATTAGAGATAATTAAGCAATTATTTGACTGTTATACTTTATCTGAAGAAATGAAAGATTACAAGAAGGTGGTTGAGGTATACAATAAAATTGCTTTGGTTGAATTAAACTATCGTGGAATGAGTTGTGAAGTGAAAGATGTACTTAAAGATACAATCAAAAGTTGTCTATGTATTATTTCAAAAGGTGGAATCATTAAAAGTGAATATAATTATTATATAGATGGAATTCGCAGAATTGCAGGACACATATATAATGAAAATTTTAATGGAGAAAAAGCTTCGTTTATTGCCTGCAAAGTTTTGTATTTAGTGTCCTGTATATATACAGAATCTGATTATATAATTATAAAAGATTGGGACACATTCAAAAATAAAAAACTAAGTTTTAAAGGCGCGAGGAGCGTAAACTACATAAAGAAAGTTAATATGGAAAGTTATGCATATCTTTGTTCAACAATTAATTTGCTGGGAGATGAAATAGAGGAGATTGTGGAGTGTTAGTCGATTAGAAATAAACTACAGATTCAAATCAAAGTTATGGAAGCTGTAAGTTTAAAGAGAAGATAAGCTTATGGTAAACCAAGTGCTTTGTCACATTTCAAACTCTCCCCTTGAATTGATTGATTATTGTCAAAAGAAGGGCATTGTTATGGAGGCTTACAGCCCTGTTGCTCATGGTGAGGCGTTGAAGATTCCGGCAATTGCTGAAATGGCAAAGAAATATGGTGTATCAGTTCCACAACTCTGTGTCAGATATGATATTCAATTTGGTATGATTGTTCTCCCAATTTGGAGGGAAATTGAAAGGTTATTCAGGAAAACCTGGTTCAGAGGAGGTGTAGATAAAAATGGCAGAAAAAATTGTACAGACAGCAGGAAGAGATTCTCTTGGAGAGTTCGCGCCAGAGTTTGCGCATTTTAATGATGATGTTCTCTTTGGTGAGAATTGGAATAATCAAGATATTGATGTAAAGACTCGTAGCATTTCGTTTCAGAATGGGATAAAACATTTCCAAAGAATGTAAATGCTGAGAAACTACCGGCAATTGCAGTCTCTGGTCCTTTTGGAGCAGTAAAGGAGCAGTGTTCTGGACTTTATGCTCAAACAATGGCAGAGAGAGGATTTCTTACAATTGCATTTGATCCATCTTTTACAGGTGAAAGTGGTGGAAATGTAAGATATATGGCTTCTCCTGATATAAATACAGAAGATTTTATGGCTGCCGTTGATTTTCTTTCGCTAAATGACAAAGTAGATTCTGAAAAGCGTGCAGGTGGTGTAGTTGATCCACTTCCAGAGGATGCTCCATTTTTTGTAAAGGATTATTATGATTATTATAAAACAAATCGTGGATATCATGTCCGTTCTCTTAATTCCAATGATGGATGGAACGTGATTGGTTGTGAGTCTTTTGTAAATCAACCAATTCTCAAGTACAGTAATGAGATTAGAAGTGCTGTTTTGATTGTGCATGGAGAAAAGGCTCATTCATGCTATTTTTCAAAGGATGCATATGCTGATATGATTAATGGTAGCAAATATACTGATAACAAAGAACTTATGATTATACCGAATGCGGTTCACACTGATCTCTATGATGGAGGAAACAATAACTATATTCCTTATGACAAACTTGAAAGTTTCTTTAGTAAATACTTGAAATAACACTATAATTATGTGTATTATAAACCAATGAACAAATATATGCATTAAAATTAAATAATCGAAGAGGTGTTCTAGCAATCGTTTTTTATAAAAAATTTGAAAATGAAGGACGAGAGTTGGATGATATGGCAAAAGTTGGATATGTATTAGGAATTATAACAACGGTTTTGATGGCTATAAGTATATTTTTCGGAATATTAGCAGTATTAGCTTTTATGGGAATTACATTTTCAGCAATGTTATTTTATGTATGCTTTGGTATATCTAATGTGAAATTTATAAGAACCCTCCTTACTGGATACACCTCAGTATAGCCAGTAAGGAGGGTATTTTTAAAAAGGATCTGGATACATTTAAAAAAATGTGTGATGTCCAGGATGTTGAAGTTGAATATTAAATAATTCTTTTCAATCATATTCATATTATAAAAATTGTACAACCTGATATCCTAATGATATAATATAATTGTTCTGGTTAGGAAGTTGTATAATGGCAACAGTTTATTTTATTGACAGTGAAAATGTGGGAGACGGTTGGATTGATTTGTTAGAAAAGCCTGATAGTAAATTTTTTGTATTCTATACAAGTCATTCACCCCATATCGCTTATTCGAATGTAGTAAAGTTAATAAACGCAACCGAGAGACCTAATTTTATCGAATGTTACGAAGGTAACAATGGATTGGATTTTCAGTTGGTATCTTATTTAGGATACGAGTTACACATCAATAATACCAATGAAATGATTATTGTATCAAATGATACAGGATTTGATGTAGTAGTTCGTTTTTGGTTAGATCGTGAAATGAATGTTAAAAGATTTCCCATCTCAAAAGATTCTAATACTCGTATTAAAAAAACTGATGAACCTGTATCTGATGATGAAAAAACTACCGATTCATCATCAGTAAAAGTAACAGAAAAGATAAGTGGTGTAGATAAAAGGGAAATCTATACTATTATCAATTGCATAGGAGTAGATGTTCCATCATTTATTCATCTTGCATTTGTTCACTTTTATGGTAGTAAAAATGGACTAAATATTTATAATAACATGAAGAATAATAATTTTGAGGTTCCTCCAGTTCAATGGAATATGGAAACGAAAATGAAAAAATTAATAGAAATTATTATTAAGTATTCTAATGTGTCTAATATTAAGATTCCGGATTCTTTGACGGGATTTATTGTCAATAATATAGTTGATGATAAAAACGCTATGAGTAATAAGTTAAATAAATCTTTTGGAGAATCAGGTCCACAATTAAATAAAATATTTAGTGTATTTTATAAAACTCTAGCTAATATCAAGAAGAAAAACAAATAAAAAAGAAGGGGACCAGAACTGATTTTTACACGGAACTTTTTAGTTCCGTGTGGTTAAAATCATATATTACATGAAATTATATTTTTTATATAGAAAAGGAGATTACTATGAGAAAAAAAATACTTGTAGTTGCAGCTATTTTATTGGCTGCAATTGTTACAGCCACAGCCTGTACTAAAAAGAATAATAAAAAAGAGAATAAGGAGACTTCAGCCCAGACAACTACCAATAAAGAAACAACAACTGAAAAATCAACTACAACAGTAAAAGAAACTACAACTACAGAAACTACAACAGTAGCGGAGACAACCACTGAAGTTGAAACTGAAAACGAAACAACCACACAGGCCGTTCCTGCCGAGGAAAAGTATCCATGGCTCACAGATTTACATTCTGAAGCTAGAACCAGCCAGCTGATTGTAGTTAGTAACAATGGGGAAAATGGTGCAGCAAACATATATATGTTTACAATGAATCCAGATGGTTCTTGGAATACTGTTGTTGAAGATAGTGCTGTTATTGGAGTTAATGGACTAGATAAAATCTCTGTAGATGATGGCAAAACACCAACAGGTATGTATACATTTACACAAGCCTTTGGTACAGCTGCTGATCCAGGAAGTCAAATAGGATATACAGTAGTTGATTCATCATTCTATTGGTGTAATGATGCATCATCAGATTTATATAATACAATGGTTTCGACTAATAATTCATCAGGATATGATTTAAATCAGTGTACACATTTTACAGAGTATGGCGGACAATTCGAATATGCACTAGCATTTAATTTCAATACATCTAAAGATCCAAGCTTAGGTTCAGGCGTTTTCCTTAGATGTAACGTAGGAGAAAATTCTACAGATGGAAGTATTGCAGTGTCTAGAGAGACGATGCAAACCATCCTTCAAAATCTTACATCTGATAGTACATTTGTCATTGCAAGTGCTGAAGTGTTAAGTTGACAAAGAATTTTAAATTGTTATACTAATCATTAGGTTTTAAGGAATGTTACTAGCCTAAAAGGCTTGTGATAGAAAGGAAGTTTAATAAAATGACAAAAATTGATATAATTTCTGGGTTTTTAGGAGCTGGAAAAACAACATTAATAAGAAAACTTATTGATGAAGCTCTTAAAGGAGAGCAGTTGGTTTTGATTGAAAACGAGTTTGGAGAAATCGGAATCGATAGCGGATTTCTTAAAGATGCCGGCGTTGAGATTACTGAAATGAATTCAGGATGTATTTGCTGTACTTTAGTTGGCGACTTTGGAAAAGCTTTAGATGAAGTTATTGCTAAATACAATCCAAGTCGTATCGTTATTGAGCCATCTGGTGTTGGAAAGTTATCTGATGTTATTAAAGCCGTTAATGATATAGTAGAGAAGAATGACAAAGTTGTTTTAAATAGTACAACAGCTGTTGTTGATGGACTTAAAGCTAAAATGTATATTAAAAATTTTGGCGAATTCTTCAATAATCAGGTGGAAAGTGCTGGAACTGTCATATTAAGTCGTTCCCAGAAAATGCCTGAAGCTAAGATGAAGGAAACAGCTGATATTTTAAGAGAGCATAATCCAAATGCAACAATTATCACAACTCCATGGGATGATATTACTGGTAAGCAGATATTGGATGCTATGGAAAAATCAGGTTCCCTTGCTGATGAACTTCTTGAAGAGTTCTTTAAAGAGAGTATGGAGCATGAGCACCATCATGACCACGACCATGAGCATGAACATCATCATGACCACGACCATGAGTGTGAGCACCATCACGACCATGACCATGAGTGTGAGCATCATCATGACCACGACCATGAATGTGAGCACCATCACGACCACGACCATGAGCATGATCACGATCATGAATGTTGTTGTGGACATCATCATGAACATGGACATCATCATGCTGATGAAGTATTTACAAGCTGGGGCGAAGAAACTCCTAAGAAATTTACTGAGGATGAGATTAAATCAGCCCTTGATAAACTTGCTAATACCACAGAGTATGGAACTATTTTAAGAGCTAAAGGTATGGTACCTAATGTAAATGGAGAATGGATTTACTTTGATCTTGTTCCAGGTGAGTATGAAGTTAGAAAAGGACAGCCGGAAGTTACAGGTCGTATTTGTGTAATAGGTACTAATCCAGAGCCAGCTAAACTTAAAGAGTTATTCGGAATTTAATTCCATAGAAATATAAAGGATAAATATTATGGCTAATAATAAAGCAGATATACCTGTTTATGTTTTCACAGGTATTATTGAAAGCGGAAAAACAAGTTTTATAAGAGATACCCTTAAAGATCCTGGATTTCATACAAATGAAAAAACAGTAATTGTATGTTGTGAAGAGGGTATTGAAGAGTATGACAGTGAAGAATTAAATAAAAAGAATGTTTTTATTGAATATGTAAATGAGCAGGAAGATTTGACAAAAGATTTTTGGAAAAAAATCGACAACGACTATAAGCCAGTCAGGGTAATGGTTGAATATAATGGTGTCTGGACCATGGATGGTCTGGATGAAGATAATATGCCGGAGAATTGGAATATAGTTCAGGTTATATCTACTGTGGATTTTACAACATATAATTCTTATTGGAAGAATATGAGAGCTTTTATTAAAGAGCAGCTTCTCTTGTCAGATATGATTATTTTAAACAGATGTACTGACCAGACAAAGAGAAATGAATTCAGAAGAAATGTTAAGCTTTTTAATAAAAAGGCACAGATAGGTTACGAGGCTGCGCCTGGTTATGAAAATGCCTTAGCAGAGGAAGAACTACCGTTTGACCTTGACCAGGAAGTGGTAACAATAGAGGATGATGACTATGGTATTTTCTTTATGGACGCCATGGATAATTCTAAAAAATACGATGGAAAAACAGTTAAGTTCAATGCATTAGTATATCATCCACCAAAATATCCTAATACTATGTTTGTTCCAGGAAGATTTACAATGACATGTTGTGCTGAAGATATACAATTTTTAGGTATGATGTGTAAAAGTGATTCACCTGTTGAATATCCGGACAGAACTTGGATTACAGTAACAGCTAAAATTAGGAGAGAATTTCTAAAAGAATATAGAGGGAAAGGTCCGGTACTGCATTTAATCAGTGCTGAGTTAGGAACAAAACCTGACGATGACCTGGTATACTTCTAAATTATAAAGAAAAGGAGAAAGAAAATGCCAAAATTACCAGAACAGACAATTGAGTACAGGTACGACACACAGCTTTTAATTGAAGGTGAAGATCTTGATGAAGATGAAATCAATGATTACATCACAGAGAATTTCATTGGAGATTGTCTTTTGGCTGTAGGAGATGATGAACTCATAAAGATTCATTATCATACAAATGAACCATGGAAAGTACTTGAGTATTGCAGAAGTCTTGGTGAAATCTATGATATCGTTGTAGAAGATATGGATAGACAGGCTAGAGGATTACATGGTTAATACAAATCATCGCCTTTCAGGCAATGATATATATTGGAACCCCAGCATGTAATACATGCTGCGCATGTGGCTGGGGCTACATCATCGCCTTTCAGGCGATGACATATATTAAAAGAGGTTTTATTTTTTTATGTAATTGAGAATTCGGTGGGAATCCGAAGCAACTTTCATTACTGTGTATTATATGATTTTTCGTCATATATGAAGCCAGATCGCAACCCTCTTTTAGGTGTGAAATTCTTGGATAAGAAGAAGGACCCCAGTTTTAGTACTTTTTAGTGCTTTTTTTGTGTGCCTTCTTTTATGAAGGCATATTTTTTTGCCTTCTAAACTCCAGCATATGGCTGGGGATGTATTATCGGCCTTTAGACGATGACATAAAATTGAACCCCAGCATTTAATACATGCTTCGCATGTGGCTGGGGCTACATCATCGCCTTTCAGGCGATGACAGATTAGAGAAAGGACATTTATATGAAGAATTTTAAGAAATTATTTGCTTGGGTATTATCTCTTGCTATGATTCTTGGTTGTTTTCAAGGAGATTTTGTAAAAGTTAATGCAGATACAAGCACAGATGCAATTAGTATTAGAGTAATTGTAGAGAATTACAATGTTGAAGAAATTGATTCAATTTCTTCTTCAGGAGAATATGTTACAACGGACGCACCAATGGGAACGTTTGTAGATGTTACTCTTGATGCAGATGAAAATGATTCAGTATTAACTTTGCTAAAAGAAGCATTAGATAGTAATAATATTGAATATTCCGTAACTAGTGGTATAGGATATGTAACTGAAATCAACGGTATTGAAGATTGTTGGATGTTCAGTGTTAATGATTATTTTGGTGTAGATTATGCAGCGGATGTAACAGTTGCTGATGGAGATCTTGTTGACGGAGATGTTATTAGATTCTGTGCTACCTATGATTATGGTGATGATATAGGTTGTAGCTATAGCGATAAATCCACAAGTTTAAGTGAGCTTTCTTTTTCTGATGGTACATTAAATGAGGAGTTTGCTTCAAATGTTAGAAACTATACTCTTTACATTGACAAGTATACAGAAGATATTACACCTTCTTTTACATCATCTAACAAATTCTATCAGGTTAGAACATATCTTAACGAGGTAAATGTTGAAGATAAGGGTATTCATCCATATCAGCCGATTACAGTTAAAGATGGTGATGTGCTTTACTTTGTAGATGGTGATCCATCATGGCCATCAATGCTTGATAATTCCCAAACTTCAACAATATACAGTGTAAAAATCAAAAAGCAGATTGCTGATTCAAATGAAGTTAAGATTATTATAGAAAATAATAATTTAACAACTCAGACATCTTATGTAGATGGAGAGAAGGTTGAAGAAGAAGTACCAACAGGTACATTTGTTGAAACAAGTGTATTAGCAGGTGCCGAAGATAATGGTCTTACTTTATTACAGCAGGTTCTTGATAAGAATAATATTTCGTATACTATTGGTGATTATAACTATATCAGCGAGATAAATGGAATTGAAAATGCGTGGATGTTCTCTGTTAATGATTTCTACGGAATGTCAACACTTGATCAGTACAGCTTTGCTGATGGAACCCTTCAAAATGAAGATGTTATTAGATTTTCTACAACAGCAAATTGGGGACCAGACCTTGGCGGTTATTGGGATAATACAGACACTACATTAAAAGAATTATCAATTTCAGGTGGAACTTTAAATAAAGATTTTGCATCAGATGATACAGAGTATACGCTCTATATTGATAGCTACGAAGCAAAAGTAACACCTTCATTTACAGCATCAAATAAGAATTATCAGGTAAGAACTTACCTTAACGAAGTAAATGTAGAAGAAAAGGGAATTCACCCATATAAATCAATATCTGTAAAAGATGGAGATGTATTATATTTTGTAGATGGTGATAAATCATGGCCATCTATGAATGGAAATTCTCAGGAATCTACTACTTATACAGTAAATGTAAAGAAGATTTCAGAGGATGAAAAGAAAGTTAGAATTATAGTTGAGAACCAGAACCTTTCATCTCAGGTTGAAGTAGTTGACGGTGAAAATGTTGAGAAAAAAGTTGAAGTAGGAACATTTGTAGACGAATATGTAATTGCAGGTGCCGAAGATAATGGTCTTACTTTATTACAGCAGGTTCTTGATAAAAATGAAATATCATATACAATTGGTGAATATAATTATGTAAGTGAGATAAATGGAATCACCAATGCATGGATGTTCTCTGTAAATGATTTCTATGGCGTAGATACTTTAGATAATTATCGTGTATCTAATGGAACACTTGAAAATGAAGATGTCATAAGATTCTCAACAACAGCAGATTGGGGACCGGACCTTGGCGGTTATTGGGATAATACAGATACAACGTTAAAAGAACTATCATTTGATAAGGGAACTCTTGATAGTGAGTTTTCTTCATCAGATACAAGTTATGTGTTATATATTGACAGTTATGAGACAGAAGTAACACCTTCATTTACAGCATCAAATAAGAATTATCAGGTAAGAACTTATCTTAATGATGCAAATGTTTCTGAAAAAGGTATTCATCCATATCAGCCTATTAAAGTTAAAGACGGCGATGTACTTTACTTTGTAGATGGTGATAAAATATGGCCATCTATGAATGGTAACTCTCAGGAACCTACAACTTATTCTGTAGAGATTAAAAAGAGTACAGATAGTGATGAGCAGGTTAGAATTATAGTTGAAAACCAGAATATAACCAGCCAGATAAAGACAGTTGACGGCGAAGAAGTAAATACACCAGTGGAAACAGGAACATTTGTAGACGAATATGTTACTGTTGGTTCAGATGATACCGGACTTTCATTATTACAGCAGGCACTTGACGAAAATGAGATTACATATACAGTTAATGAATATAACTATGTATGTGAGATAAATGATATCAACGATGTATGGATGTTCTCTGTAAATGATTATTATGGAATCAAAGGAATAAGTGATTATAAATTATCTGATGACAGCTTAGAAGATGGAGATGTTATTAGATTCTCAACAACAGCAAATTGGGGTCCAGACCTTGGTTCTTATTGGGATAATACAGACACAACATTAAAAGAACTTTCATTCTCAAAGGGTGAACTGGATACAGATTTTAGTCCGGAAGTTACAGAAAATACCCTTTACATTGATGAAGATTCTACTACATTGTATGTTGATTATTCTGCTGCAAACAAGAACTATCAGGTTCGCATGTATTTAAATGAAATGGATGTTAACTCAAAGGGATTACATCCATACAAATCAGTTACAGTAACTGATGGAGATGTTCTTTACATTGTAGATGGTGATAAATCATGGCCATCAATGAATGGTACAAATCAGAAACCAACAATTTATAAGATAAATATTAGGAAAATCAACCCAACAGTTGAGTATAGAGTTCATGTTCAGACAAACGGTTGGGAAAAAGATTACAGAACAAATGGTGAAACTTCAGGAACAGTAGGAGAAGCACTTAGACTTGAGGGAATTCAGCTTAGAGTTGCAGGTTTACCAAGTAAAAATAATGGCATTGAATACAGAACTCATGTTCAAAAGAACGGATGGGAAAAAGATTACAGAACAAATGGTGAAACTTCAGGAACAGTAGGAAAAGCTAAGAGATTAGAAGCTATTCAGATAAGACTTACAGGTGATATAGCGGATAAATATGATGTTTATTACAGAGTTCAGGCTGAAAAGTTTGGCTGGCTTGGCTGGGCTAAGAATGATGAAAAATCAGGAACAGCAGGTTATGGTTTCAGACTTGAAGCAATTCAGGTTGTACTTTCAGAGAAAGATGCACAAGGAAACTCTGAAGTTCCGGGAAATATAGATGGAGTAAAAGTTGTAGATTCTGTAAAATCGTTTTATGATAAAAAGGCATTGCCAAAGGTAACATATAGAACTCAGGTTCAGACATATGGATGGCAGGCATATGTAAGTGATGGTAAAACATCAGGAACAGTAGGAAAAGCTAAGAGATTAGAAGCTATTCAAATCAAACTTGAGAACAATACTGGAATTAAAGGTGGAATTACATATCAGACACATGTTCAAAAGATTGGATGGCAGGCATATGTAAGTAATGGAGCCTTAAGTGGAACAGTTGGAAAAGCCTATAGACTTGAATCTATCAGAATTAAATTGACAGGTGATTTAGCTAACTATTATGATGTTATGTATAGAGTTCAGGTACAGAAAACCGGATGGCAGAAATTCGTTAAAAACGGAGCAGATGCAGGAACAACTGGCCAGGGACTTAGACTTGAAGCAATCCAGATTGTATTAACATACAAAGGATTTAAATATTAATACGATGAAATATTAAGGACAACTATGGAAATAAAAAAAATACTTAAAAAACATATTTTATTTATTATGTCGTTTATAGTTGTTATGGGTATTATAAGCGAAAGTGCAGATGTATATGCAGATACATCTGCCTTTCCATATACTAAAGAATATAACAATGTTGTGGACTATATTTTGTCAGGTTATTCTCCAACCGTGGGATATACAGGTGGAGAATGGAAAGTTATTGATCTGGCAAGGTCTGGAAAATTAAGCGATGATAATAAAAATGCTTATTGTAATGCTCTTACAGAATATTTGAATAAAAATGGTTCAAACTACATAAGTAATAGAAGAGCCACAGATAATGCCAGAGTAATTCTTGCATTGTCATCAATAGGCGTAAGTGCAGAAAATTTTAATGGATATGATTTGACGGAGCCATTAGATCACTATAATTTTGTAACTTTACAGGGAATCAGTGGTCCTATATGGACGTTAATAGCCATGGATTCCAATGGATATGAGTTTTCAGGAGATGAAGTCAATAGAGATAAGCTTATAGATTTCATTTTGTCATATCAGTCAGATTCAGGGAGATTTACCTTTGATAAGAAAACTCAGGATAATGATTTAACGGCAATGGCAATTCAAGCCCTTGCTAATTACCAGAATAGAGCTGATGTAAAAGAGGCTATTTCTAAGGCTATCCATGAACTATCAATTTATCAAAATAAAGATGGATCCTTCGGGTATGGAGGCTCAGCTAATTGTGAATCTACATCACAGGTGTGTGTTGCCTTGGCAACGGTGGGTATTAATCCCATAACAGATACAAGATTTATAAAAGATGCAAGTCTAGGTCAGGCCTTAATATCCTTTCAGTTAGAAGATGGTTCCTTTGAACATATGAAAAATGGCGGTAGTAATCAAATGGCTACAGAACAAGCTTGTCTGGCTTTGGCAGCTATTAAGAGATATTATATTAATAATAGGGCCATTTATGATATGGACGATACCACAGAAGACATGATTAAAGAAAATGTAGACGGTAAAGATGCAGGAGATAGCATTAGTGAGAAAACAGCAGTAGCAAATGGAACAGTTACTACAAATACATTGTACATTAAAAAAGATTCTGTTCAGAATGAACAAACATTTGATAGTACAAACACTTCAGATAATACCGTTAAACAGGATAAAACATCAGCTAAAACAGGGGATAGTACAAATACGTTAATATTTGTTATAATGATTCTTAATGTAGCTTTATATATAGGGTGTCACAAAAAAAGTTTAATTAAGGAATGATTTTATGAGTAAAAGATCTAAGATATTAGTTTTAATAGTACTTATTACTGCATTAATATTTACATACTTTTATGGTAATACAGGTAAAAATAAATCTTCAAAGAAAAATATATCAGAGGAAACAACCTCTATTGATAACAGTATAGATAGTGATGTAATAACCGGTGTTAATACATGCACTATAAGTATCGACTGTAAAACTGCTTTAGATAATATGGATAATTTAAATGAAGGATTAAAATCCATGATACCAGAGGATGGAGTAATACTTCCTGAAACTGAAGTAAAATTAGAGGGTGGCGAAAGTGTATATGATGTTCTTGTAGAAGTATGTAAGGCTAACGATATTCAAATAGAATCTACAGATACTAATGCATATAATACAGCATACATTGAAGGAATAGCACATTTGTATGAATTTGACTGTGGTTCAGGTTCCGGTTGGATGTATAATGTAAATAATGAATTTCCAAATGTGGGATGTTCAACTTATGAGATTAAACCAGGGGACGTTATACAATGGCGTTATACATGTTCCTTAGGAAAGGATATTGGAGGAAATGAAGAATAAATTCATTTATTATCACCCCATATCAAACATAATATTTTTCCTTAGCGTTATTCTTATTACTTGTTTATATATGAATCCGATAATAATCGGGATTTCATTTGTAGGAGCAAGTATTTATCTGATATGGCTTAAGGGCTTTGATAGTTATGTAAAGTCGTTATTATACTTATTAATAATGGCTTTATTTATTATTATAATAAACCCATTGTTTAATCATAAAGGAATAACAAGTCTTTATAGATTTAAAAATGGAAATGAACTTACATTAGAATCTATAATATACGGATGTTTTATGGCACTTATGGTTTCAGCACTTATATTGTGGTTTCAGTGTTATAATAAGGTGATGACCAGTGATAAATTCATATATTTAACTGGTAAAATAGCTCCAAGATTAGGTCTGGTTCTGTCCATGATTTTAAGATATGTGCCTTTATTTAAACTTAGATACACAAAGGTAAAGCAGGCAAGGGAAACTCTTCTACCTAATAACAGTAATGGTTTTTATGAAAATGCTAAATATAAAATTAAAACTACAGCAGATACAGTAAATGCAATGATAGGCTGGTCTATGGAAAACTCTATAGAAACTTCAGATTCCATGAATGCTAGAGGTTATGGAAGAAAAGATAGAAGCAGCTATTCAATATACACCTTTAGAAACAGGGACAGAATCTACTGTGGTTTTATGATTGTACAAATGTTATTATTTATAATACTTGTTAAATCAGGTTGTGTTAAATATTGGTACTACCCTTATTTTTATATTTCTTTTAAATGGGAAATGGTGGCTATAGGAAGTATGTTTACGTTGGTATGTATTATACCTGTGTTAATTGATTTAAAGAAAAATGGATAATATGAAATTTTTATACAAAATTGAAAACTTAATATTTAGATATCCTAATAAGACAGTGCCGGCTTTAGATAACATTTCCTTGGAAATAAAATCCGGGGATTTTATAACTATTGCAGGTAACTGTGGTTCTGGAAAAACAACTCTTTTAAAAATGTTAAAACCTGAATTAACACCTAAGGGACAACTTTCAGGAAGTGTTGAATTTGGTGATGAAATAAAAGACAGTTTAAGTATTGGTTATGTATCACAGAACCCAGACAATCAGATAGTTACTGATAAAGTATGGCATGAATTATCCTTTGGATTAGAAAGCCTTGGGTTGAAAAATTATGAAATTCGAAATAAAGTTGCTGAAACTGCTTCATTTTTTGGAATTCAAAATTGGTTTGAGAAAGATGTTAATGCTTTATCAGGTGGACAAAAGCAAATACTATGTCTTGCCAGCGTTATGGCCATGGGAGTATCTGTGATAATCCTTGATGAACCTACCAGTCAGTTAGATCCGATAGCTGCCTCAGAATTTATTAATGTTTTGAAAAAAATCAATATAGAGTTGGGAACCACGGTAATTATTGCAGATCACAGTACAAAAGAGCTTATAGATTCCAGCACAAAGTTAATAGTTATGGATGAAGGCTCAATCATAAAAGAGATAAAGCCTCCAAATATTTCGATAAATGATATATATGAAACAATCTCCTTTATGCCTTGCCCTGTGAGGGTTTATGCTGGTTTATCAAAACTTGGATTAAACAAAGGGGATTCAAATGAAAAAAGGTGTCCTTTAAACATAAAAGAAGGTAGGGACTTTATAAAAAATGTAAATGATAATTATAGTGGAAAGGGTAATTTCCCTAATAGGCTTCAAAAAACATTTGATGAAACCATTATTTCTTGTAAAGATGTGTTTTATTCCTACGACAAGTCTGGTGAAAATGTGTTAAAGGGAACATCTTTATCTGTAAACAAAGGTGAAATATTTACCATATTAGGTGGTAATGGTACAGGTAAAACCACATTATTCAATGTTCTTTCGGGTAATTACAAAGGTTATCAGGGAAAGATTAACAACAAGGCAAAGAAAACAGTATTTCTAAATCAAGATCCTATGGCAATGTTTATTAAGGATACTGTATGGGAAGAAACAATTGGTATCGCAAAGGATGAAAATGCGGCAAGAGAGATTCTTAAATTCTTTGATTTGTTAAAATATAAAGATACCCATCCATATGATTTATCAGGAGGAGAAAAACAAAAACTTGCTTTAGCCTTGGTATTGTTGTGCAATCCGGATATTTTGCTTTTAGATGAACCGGTTAAGGGAATGGATAACGATATAAAAAATGAAACAGGAAATAAGCTTCGTGAACTGGCTGACAGTGGCATAACAATATTGATTATTACTCATGATCTGGATTTTGCTGCAAGATATTCTGATAAATGTGCCATGATGTTTAATGGCGAAATTACCAGTGTTGGAACTCCTTTTGAATTTTTTGAAAATAATAATTTCTATACAACGGATGCTATTAGGATGTCCAAAGGAATTATTAAGAATATTCTGTTACCGGAAGATATTGTTGAGTATTTTAATGATTCAGGAAAAAAGCTGGATATAGATGATAAAACCATTAAACCTTCTAAGCCAATTAACGTAGAAGATATAAAAAAAACTGAAATATTAGAAAAGAGAAATATAAGTAAAAAAGAAGTTCTTCTTTCTGTATTAACCATTATTCTTGTTATATCAACGATTTTATTTGGGTATTTTAAACTTAACGACGAAAAATATTTATTTATAAGTTTGCTTGTCATGATAGAAATTATGGCTCCTTTTTATATTATTTTTGAAAAACATAATTACAGTATCAGATGGCTGGTTTTAATTGCAGTACTAACAGCCATGGCTGTAGCCGGTAGAGCTGTATTTTATATGTTTCCGGAATTCAAGCCTGTAGCTGCTTTAGTAATCATTGCAGGATATTGCCTTGGGGCAGAGACAGGTTTCATGGTTGGTTCCTTGACCATGCTGGTATCTAATATGCTTTTTTCCCAGGGACCGTGGACTCCATGGCAAATGCTAGCCATGGGCTTAATAGGTTTTTTATCAGGAATATTATTTTATCAAAGGAATTATAAACTTAGAATATATGTTGAAGTTATATATGGATTTTTAGCGGTATTTATATTATACGGCGGAATAATGAATGTATCGGCAGCATTTTTATCCCATAGTACTATTAATATGCCTACTATTATCAGTTTCGTAGCAACTGGTCTTCCTTTGGATTTAATTCATGGACTGGCAACTGTAGTATTTTTATTATTATTGGCAAAGCCGCTAGAAGAAAAGATTGAAAGAATTGTTGTAAAATATAAATTATAATAATTAGGAGATAACTATGAAAAAAATTATTGAAAACAGTATTGAACTTATTGGCAATACACCTTTATTAAGAGCTAGTCGTTATGCAAGTAGTGCAGGTATTAAGAATGTAGATATTTTGACTAAGTTAGAATATCTTAATCCTGCCGGTTCTGTTAAAGACCGTGTAGGTGCAAGAATGATTGAAGATGCTGAAAAATCAGGTGCTTTAAAACCTGGGGGAACTATTATTGAACCTACATCAGGTAACACAGGAATTGGTATAGCCCTAGTTGCAGCTGTGAAGGGATATAAGGTGATTATTACTCTTCCGGATTCTATGTCAGCAGAGAGAAGAACTTTATTAGGAGCTTATGGAGCTGATTTGGTTCTTACAGAAGGAGCTAAGGGTATGAAAGGTGCAATAGAAAAAGCTGAAGAATTAAAGGCTTCAATTCCTGGCTCTGTTATATTGGGACAATTTGTTAATCCATCTAATCCAAAGGTTCATTACGAAACTACAGGACCTGAAATATGGGATCAAACCGATGGGAATGTAGATATATTTGCCTGCGGCGTTGGCACCGGAGGAACAATTTCCGGTACAGGAAAATATTTAAAAGAGAAGAATCCTAATGTTAAAATTGTTGCTGTCGAACCTAGTACAAGCCCTGTATTATCAAAGGGAATTGCAGGTCCCCATAAGATTCAGGGTATTGGTGCAGGCTTTGTACCGGATACTTTAGACACCAGTGTATATGATGAAGTTATCACCATAGAAAATGATGATGCTTTTGTTGAAGGTAAGAGATTTGCAGTTACAGAAGGAGTTCTTGTGGGTATATCTTCAGGAGCCGCACTTAAGGCTGCTCAGATTTTATCTAATAGACCTGAAAATAATGGCAAGACAATTGTAGTATTGCTTCCGGATTCAGGGGATAGATATTTATCAACGCCTTTATTTAATTAATGAAGACTCGATTTTAAATTGTATATTATTGGATATTTTTTATAAAACAAATGATTTATATTGATTATTTGCTAGTTGATGTGTACAATATCCTTCGGGAATAAAGTATTTAATTAGGAAGATATGCTTGTATCTTCCTAATTTTTTGCTTTGTTTACTAACAAATAGAGAGAGTGTTGTGAAGAGTTTTTCGCAAAAATGTAGGAGGAAATATGATTTTACAAAGACTTACTAAAAGGATGGTTGCAGCTACATTAGTGACATCCATGGCATTTTCAGTATTTACTGGATTTGTTCCTAATAATGCCATTGAAAATGTACAAGCAGCAGATATTGATACATCTGATAAATTGATGTATGTAGACGAGACTGTAATGAATTCCTATGGCCTTAAGGGTGATGCTCAGGATGGTGTCATTCTACATTGTTGGGATTGGAGTTATAAAACAATTGAGGCAAATATTGAAGATATAGCAGCAGCAGGTTATTCTTCAATTCAGGTATCACCTATTCAGGAAGCTAAAGAGTCTACTAAGGGTAAAACAAATGCTCATTGGTGGGTACTTTATCAGCCTGCATATTTTAGAATTGATGATACCGGTAATTCAGCATTAGGTACTAAAGACGAATTTAAACATATGGTTCAAACATGTCATGAGCATGGAGTTAAAGTTATTGTTGATATTGTAGCGAATCATACAGCAAATGAATCCGGTTATGATATAGGTAATGCCGTTGATCCTGATATAAAGAATAATGCATCTTCTACATATCATGCAGAAGGATTTGAAGAAATAGGTGATTATAAAAACAGATTCAGAGTTACTCATTATTCTATGGGTGGACTTCCGGATCTTAATACTGAAAATGCAACTGTTCAGTCTAAAGTATATAATTTACTTGTAGAGTGTATTGACTGTGGAACTGATGGTTTTAGATTTGATGCAGCTAAACACATTGGTGTTGAAGCAGAGGGATCATCATTCTGGACTAATACTTTAGTAAAAGCTCAAAACTATGCTAGCAATAAATATTCAAAAGATATTTATGCATACGGTGAAGTACTTGATGGGGCTTGCATTGATATTAGTAATTATACAAATTTAATGAGTGTAACAGATAACTCAACAAGTTCAACCATATTAAGCGGAGTTCAGGGAAATGCCAAAAAAGCAGCTACAACATCTTATGACAAAGGAGAGAAACCTGATAAAGCTGTTTTATGGAATGAGTCCCATGATACTTACCAAGGAATTGAAAAAGTGACAACATATGTTGAACAAAAATATATGGATAAGGCTTGGGCAATGTGTGCTTCAAAGGCTAATGCCACATCACTTTATTATGTAAGAACAAACGGTTATAGAACCGGTTCTTTTGGTGCCTGCTTAACTAATAACTGGAAGGATGCTGAAGTTGTAGCAGTAAATAAATTCCATAATTATTATCATGGAACAAGTGAATATCTTGGATATAGTGGAAATTACGCTTATAACGTAAGAAATAATGAGGGTATAGTGATTGTTAATTGTAGTGGTGAGTCTGGAGATTGCTCAATTACACTAGATAGCAATATTAAGATTCCTTCAGGTACATATACTGACCAGGTTACTGGTAATACATTTACTATTAGCGGACAAAATGTATCCGGTAAAATTGGAAGTTCTGGTGTGGCCGTAGTATATAATGCAGATCCTGAAGCTACATGTTCTATGTCTTCAGGAACATTTAAGACAAATACTATAACTTTGAAATTTAATTTAGTTAATGCAACTAGCGGAACATATAAGATTGGTTCTGAACCAGCCGTAACATTTACCGAAGAAACTAAGGTTACAATAGGTGAAGACATGGCTGTTGGTGATACAAAAACTGTTGTATTAACTGCAACAAATGGTAAGAAAACTACATCTAATACTTATGAATATACAAAGTCAGAGTATGTGCAGAATATAGCTATGATTAATAAACCATCAAATTGGGAATCTAGTGTATATTGTTATGCTTATGACGAAGATGGTCATAAAAATGCACAATGGCCTGGAAAATTAATGACATTAGATTCTAATACAGGTTATTATACATACACAATTCCTGATAATATTAATAATCCAAAAGTTATATTCTATGCTAGTGAATCTCATAGATATCCTGGAGATTCTGAACCCGGACTTGCCATGGAATCAGATGGTGTATGGTTATTTAGCAATAACGAGTGGACAAAACAGGAATTAAGTGTAAATGCAAGCGTTTTACCTGCAAGTACTACATTTAATGACACAATTGATGTAACAGTATCCGCTTCTAATGCTACATCCTCAACTTATAAGATTGGTGATGGACAAGAAGTAAGTTTTACAAACAGCAAAACATTTACAATAGGCGCAGATATGAAGGAAGGCCAGTCAGTGACTGTTACAGTATCTGCAACTGATGGAACTAAAAACAGTACAAAGACAGCAACATACACCAAGAAAAAAGCATTTAAATATGAAGCTGGCTATACTTATTTCCAGAATGTAAATAATTGGTCAAAGGTATATGCTTATACCTGGAAAGATGGATCCTCTAAAAAAGCAGCTGCTTGGCCTGGAGAGACCATGACATTAGTTGATGAAGAAAATAATATATATTCTTATCCAACAAATGATGCATATGACATGATTATTTTTAATTATACATCATCTCAGACAGCAGACCTTGATATACCAACAGTAGAAGAAGGTAAAGCAAACCTATACGTTTACGGAACCGGATGGAAAAAGGTTGATGTATCAATAGATGAAGACCCTCTTGTAAATACATCGTATGTAGCTCAAGAAGCTATATGTGGCGAGAAGGTAGTATTTAAAGGTTCAGCTACCGGTGGTGACGGTAATTACAAATTTGCATATTATTATAGAAAAACATCAGATACTACCTGGCAAGTAGCAGGTACAGAATGGGGAACAGCTAAATATGCCACATTTAAACCGGGCTATGCTGAAGTTTATGAAGTATGTATAAAGGTAATGGATGGAAATAATAATCAGGTTAAAAAATATTTAAGTTTTGCAGCTAATAAATCAGAAACATCTTTGGTTTGTAATGGTAAAGTTGCTAAAACTATTTATAAATATGGCAATACTAACGTAATTAATGCATCTAGTGAAGGTGCTACAGGTTCCACAGTTAAATATAAATATGAATTTAGAAAAGCATCCTCTTGGACATATGAAACTATTAAGGATTATACAACGGATACTTCCGTAAATTGGGATGCTCCACAGACTGGTTCATTCACTATAAGAATAACTGCGAATGATGGAAATAGTATTGCAATAAGAACAATTAATATTAAAGTTAAAAAATAATAACTAAAGCTGTACATCAAGGATTATCCCTGGTGTACAGCTTTATATTTATTGACGGGTACTATGTGTATGCTTTTATATACATATTCAGAGGTCTTTGAACGCACAAAAAATATAGAATAATAAACTTTGTTATGATAAAATGAAAGTTAGTTTAGTTAGGAAAAGATTAATCAATTCGGACATTAATATAGGAGATATTTGATATGAATGACAATCAACAAAATGAAATACTACATCGTATCGAAAAACTTAGAAAAGAAAAGGATGTAGTGCTTTTAGCTCATTACTATGTGGATGGAGAGGTTCAAAAAATTGCCGATTACGTTGGCGACTCTTTTTATCTTGCAAAGGTTGCGACTCAGGTTACACAGCAAAATATATTATTTTGTGGTGTTAAATTCATGGGAGAAAGTGCAAAACTTTTAAATCCATCTAAAAATGTTATTATGGCAGATGATTATGCAGATTGCCCGATGGCTCATATGATAACTGCTGAAAAGATAAGGGAAGTAAAGGCTAAATATGACGATCTTTCCGTGGTATGTTATGTTAATTCCACAGCAGATGCCAAATCTGAATCAGATGTTTGCGTTACTTCATCAAATGCTTTAAAAGTAGTTAAGAATATTAAAGAAAAGAATATATTCTTTGTTCCTGATAATAATCTGGGCAGATTTATTGCAGAACAATTACCGGAAAAGAACTTTATATTTAATGATGGTTATTGTCACGTACATAAAAGCATTAATCTGGATGCTGTTTTGGAGGCAAAAAAACTTCATCCTGATGCAGTGGTTTTAACACATCCGGAATGTACAATGGATATATTAGAAATATCTGATTATGTTGGAAGCACATCTCAGATTATTGATTATGCAACTAATTCAGATGATAAGGAATTCATTATATGTACTGAAGTAGGGGTTTTCTATGAGTTACAAATGAAAAATCCTAAAAAGAAATTTTATTCTGCATTAAGCCATCAGGTTTGTCAAAATATGAAAAAGGTAACTTTAGATAAAGTTCTAGAAGCCCTTGAAAAAATGGGACCTTATGTGGAACTTCCGGATGAAATAATGGAAAAAGCAGCTAATCCATTATTTAAAATGCTAGAATTAGCAAAATAAAATATGGCATAAAGTGGTGAAAAAATGTGTCAGAACGAAAATAGGCGTTATAAAGATATTGAAAGAAGTATTGTAAAGAAGTTTAGAAAACCTATATGGAGAAAGTTTACCAAGGCTATTAATGAGTATGAACTTATTAAAGACGGAGATAAGATAGCTGTTTGCATCTCCGGTGGAAAAGATTCAATGCTTATGGCTAAGCTTTTTCAGGAATTACATAGGCACGGCATTAAGAATTTTGAAGTTAAATTTCTTGTAATGAATCCTGGATATAATGATTTAAATTATCAGGTGATTTTAAATAATGCCAAATTAATGAATATTCCTATAACTGTATTTAAAACAGATATATTTGATACGGTTGCAGATATTCCAAATAATCCTTGTTATCTGTGTGCAAGAATGAGAAGAGGATATTTATACAGTAAAGCCAAGGAACTTGGCTGTAATAAGATTGCATTAGGACATCATTATGATGATGTAATAGAGACGATTTTAATGGGAATGCTTTATGGTGGACAAATTCAAACTATGATGCCTAAGCTTCACAGTACTAATTTTGAAGGCATGGAGTTAATAAGACCATTATATCTTATAAGAGAAGAAGATATTATTCATTGGAAAGATTACAATGATCTTAAATTCATAGCCTGCGCTTGTAGAATGACTGAAGAATTAGCTAGAAACAAAGCTAGTAGCAGTCAGAATGAATCCCTTATTTCAAAAAGGGCTGAAGTTAAACGGATAATTCACAGCATTGCCCTTAAAGATCCGATTATTGAAAAGAACATTTTTAGAAGTGTGGAAAATGTTAATTTAAACACGGTTATAGCTTATAAGCAGGATGGTGTGAAACATCATTTTTTAGATGATTATTAAAACGTTAATAATAGTTTTTACTATTATCATATATTTTATGAAAGGAGGATTAATTACGATGGGAAAATTTTTAAAAGAATTTAAAGAATTCGCACTTAAGGGTAATGTTATGGATTTGGCAGTAGGTGTTATCATCGGTGGTGCCTTCACTGCAATCGTAACATCCTTAATCAATAATATTATTTCACCAATTATTGGATGCTTTTCAGCTGGTGGACTAACAGGTCTTCATTTGAAAATTTTCAAAGCTGACTTAATGTATGGACAGTTCCTTATGGATGTTGTTAATTTCATTATCATGGCATTTGTTGTATTTATTCTTGTAAAAGCAATTAATGGTATAACATCTATTGGTAAAAAGAAAGCAGAAGAAGCTCCAACTACTAAGAAATGCGAATACTGTCAAACAGAAATTGATATTAAGGCTGTTAGATGTCCAAACTGTACATCTATTCTTGATACATCAGCATTTAAACCAGAAGCAAAATAATTACAAATTAAAAGCTGCCACATAGTTTATTCTATGTGACAGCTTTTTGCTTTAGGTTTTTAATTATCGTTCTTAAAATTTGCTAATTTTTTTATAGCTTCAAAACTCTCCTGGCTAATAACATGCTCTATTTTACATGCATCCTCTTCAGCTATTTCGGAATCCACACCCAAATCTGTAAGCAACTTTGTAAGGGTTTTATGTCTTTCATAAATCATCTTTGCAATCTCTAGCCCACTCTCTGTTAAGTGAATATGAAGTGAATCATCTACATAAATATGCCCTTGTTCTCGTAAGTGTTTCATAGCTATACTCACTGAGGATTTTTTAAATCCCAATTCATTTGCAATATCTACAGATCTTACATATGGTTTCTCTTCACTAAGCATAAGGATTGCTTCCAAATAATCTTCTGAAGACTCATGAACGATTTTTCTCACTGGAAATCAACTCCTTAAAATATGATAAAGAAATTATATCATATATAAACTATCTGTTCAAATAACATAGGTTTTAAAAAAATTATTGAAAAAGTTCTCAATAAGGGTTGACAGATTTTGCTGGTTAGCCTATACTAACTTTGGTTTTAAAACACCTATAATTATATAATTTTACTTGTAGTTTAATGACATATTTGTATAGATAACGGAGGACAGAATGGCAGAATTCAGTAAAAGAAATGAGTCGGAAGTTTACATGACGTCTAACATGCAAAGGGAGATTGTTGTTAAACGTCTTAGAGATAGGGGATGCAGGATTACAAAGCAGAGATTAATGCTATTAGATATTATTCTCAATGAAGAATGTTCTTGCTGTAAAGAAATATATTATAAGGCTTCAAAATTAGATTCCGGCATTGGCACTGCAACAGTGTATAGAATGGTAAATATCCTTGAAGACATTGGTGCAATTAACAGAAAAAACATGTATAAGATATCTTGTGACGCAGCTTGTAAAGCAACCTGTGCAGCAAAGGACACTTGTGTTGTAAGTCTGGATGATGACACAGTATATCATCTTACTGCAAAGAACTGGAATGAAGTCATCTTAGAAGGTTTGAAAACTTTGGGTTATGTAACTAACCAGAATATAAAAAGCATAGTTGTAAGACCTTGTACAAAATAATATTGTATTTAATAAATCCCATGTAACCTTGAGGTTATGTGGGATTTTTCTTGCTTACAAATGAAATATGATTTATATTTGTCATGGAATAAAAATTATAAAGGTGAATTATGATTATAAATAATATAAATCTTCATGATGAATTTTTAGAAAGAATGAAGGATTTATTAGGAAATGAATATAATGATTTTTTAAAATCTTATGAAAAAAGCAGTACCCATGGACTTATTGTAAATACCAATAAAACAACAGGAGAAAATATAAACAAATTGCTTGGCGGATATTTAAGTAAATCCCAGCTTTGTGATATTTCATATGTTTATGACGAAGATAAAACTCCTGGTAAATCTGCATTTCATGAAATGGGTGCATATTATATTCAAGAACCGTCTGCATCTGTTTCCGCCATGGAACTTAATGTAACACCGGGAGACAGGGTTTTAGATTTGTGTGCTGCTCCTGGAGGGAAAAGTATTCAAATGGGTATTAAACTCCAAGGGAAGGGAATTTTAATTTCCAATGAAATCATGCCTGACAGATGTAAAATTCTATCTGAAAATATTGAACGTATGGGTATAAAAAATGCTGTGGTTACCTGTGAGGATTCTGCTAGATTAGCAGACAAGTTCCCGGCATATTTCGATAAAATAATGGTTGATGCTCCATGCTCAGGCGAAGGAATGTTTAGAAAAAATCCGGATGCTTGCAATCATTGGAGTGTTGAGAATGTAAATATGTGCAAAAAAAGACAGTTGGAGATTCTTGATAACGCCATGAAAATGCTTCGTCCAGGTGGTAATTTGCTATATTCTACCTGTACTTTTGATTATGCAGAAGACGAAGAAGTAGTAAATGAATTATTAGAAAAGTATGATCTAACCATAATTAAACAGGAAAAATTATGGCCTCACAAAATATATGGAGAAGGTCATTTTATGTGTCATTTAAAGGATAATAGAGAATCAGTAGTCATTGATGTTCCAGAAGCTATAGGAATTGATTTAAAAAAGATACCTGAAGCATATAGTTTCTTTAAAGAGACTCTAAATGACATGTCAATAATTGAGGGTACCATTGTAAAGCACGGAGATAATCTTAATTTACTTCCTAATAAATGTCCTGATTTAAAAGGGTTAAAAGTGTTAAGAGCAGGTCTTAATCTTGGAGTTATTAAGAAAAATCGATTTGAGCCTTCTTATTCTTTAGCTAAGAGCTTACAACCAATGGATGTTAACAAGGTATTGGATTTAAAAGCCATGGATGAGAGGATTAATGCCTATATTCGCGGCGAGCAAATAGAATGTCCGGAACTTGATGGTGAGAAAAACGGTTGGTATCTGGTGTGTGCAGAAAATATGCCTATTGCCTTTGGAAAACTATCTAACACATCCATGAAAAACCATTACCCTAAGGGACTTAGAAAAAATTTATAAAAGAAAGCGTGGAATAGTACAGTGTATATTTTTGTAATGTTTGCATTTTTATTTGCAATAGGTTCATTTTTTGGATGGGGATTAGAGGTGTTTTATAGAAGATTTTTTTCTGCTTCCAACCCTGATAGAAAATGGATAAATCCAGGATTTTTAAACGGTCCATGTCTTCCGTTGTACGGATTTAGTTTGTGTTCACTATTTGCCTTAAGTTTAATAGATTTAAGTTTTGTTAAAAATTTTTATTTAAGACAAATTATTTTATTTATAATTATGGCTTTATTCATTACTTTTATTGAATATATTGCAGGTTTGATTTTTATAAGGAAAATGAAAATAAAATTATGGGATTATTCTAACCAATGGGGAAATATTAAGGGAATCATTTGTCCAAAATTCACGCTTTACTGGGCAATTTTGGCGGCTTTATATTATTTTGTAATTCATCCTAGAATAATTTCTGCATTGATATGGCTTTCAAAACATTTATTATTTTCATTTTTTATTGGATTTTATTTTGGAGTAATTGCATTAGATTTCTGGTATTCAATGAATTTATCTAATAAGATTAGAGAATTTGCTATGGAAAACGAAGTTGTTATTAGATATGAGAATTTAAAAGCATATATCAAAGAAAACAGCAAAAATCCTAAGTTTTTACTTAGCTTTAGTTCAGATAAGAATCTTACAGATGATTTGAGAGATTACTTTGAAAAGGAACGTCAAAAAATAGAAAATCTAGCTGAAAATATAAAGAAAGCAGCAGATGAAGCCCAGGAAAAAATCAACACTATTAAGGATAATTTTAATAAATAATAAACTTATGTAAACAAAAGAATTGTGTTATAATAAATATGGAGACTGCATGTTTTTGCAGTCTGGTAGCATGACGACATTAAAGGAAGATGTACGGAGGTGAGTGCGGTGTTTGATATAGGTGATAAACTCATCTATGGTAACAACGGTGTATGTACAGTTACTTCTATTGGCCCACTTGATGCCCAATCCTCTTCAGGAAATGTTATTTATTATACCCTTGAGCCATATTATACTACAGGTTCTAAGTTTTATACTCCTGTTGATAACGATAAGGTTGTAATGAGATCTGTTATTTCGAAAAAAGATGCACAGAGTCTTATTGATAATATCGACGATATAGAGTGTCTTGATATCCCTGATGAGAGGCATAGAGAAGAAATCTATAAAGAAACTGTAAGAAAATGTGATTGTGTAGAATTAATTAAATTGATTAAAACAATCTATTTTAGAAAACAAAGTAGACAAGCTGAAGGTAAAAAGGTTACTGCCAGTGATGAAAAATATTTCAAAATTGCTGAAAATAGCCTTTATGGAGAACTTGGTTGCGTGTTGGATATGACAAAAGACCAAGTTAAAGACTATATTATATCAAAATAGAAAGTGATTAATTATGTTAAGAGAAGTTAGTTTAGATGAGATATCCGCAAATAAGCTTTACGATGCCAATGATATGGCCAAGGTTGATTGTGGTGGCTGCATTGGATGTTCTGCATGTTGTAGAAATATGGCCCATATTATATTAGACCCTATGGATATCCATCAACTTACTTCCAATCTAAGTAAATCTTTTGATGATTTGTTATACAAAGAGATTGAACTTAATGTATTTGATGGTATAATACTACCTGACATAAGAATGGTTAAAACTATGGATGAGCAAGAGGTTTGTCCTTTTTTAGATAAAGAAGGCAGATGTTCGATTCATGATTATAGACCAGGTATTTGCAGAATTTTTCCACTAGCAAGGATGTATACCAAAGATTCATTTAAGTATTTTATACAGGATAATGAATGTCCTCATGAACCTAAGATAAAAATCAAAGTAAAAAAGTGGATAGGCGTAAATGATAAAAGATATGACCAGTTTCTAATTGACTGGCATAATTTTGTGAAAGATTTTAGAAATTCTCTTTCAAATCCTAATAATACAGAAAGACAACAAGAGAACATTTTTATGCTTAAAGTTTTTTATCTAAAGAGTTATGATGAGGATTTTTTTGCAGGCTTTTATAATAGGCTTTCCTTTGTTAGAAGAAAATTAAAATTGTAACTGTAAACATAGCACAGAAAGGAGAAAGTTATGGACTCAGGATCCGGTAGCGGGAGTAAGCCGCGAGTGAAAAACAATTAAAGCCGGCACAGATTTGAATATCATTTATAAAATGGTTTTCAAATGTGTGTCGGCAGATATATTTTTACTTTCGGCGTGCTTCCTTTCACAACATAATTTATTGAAAGGACAGTTTTATGATGAACGAAGAAGCTTTAGTCGAAAATATTCAGAATCTTTTAAAAGAAAAAAAGTATTCGGAATTAAAAGATATTTTGCAGGATATGAATCCTGCTGACATTTCAGCATTATTTAATGAGTTGCCAAAGGATAGAATTCCTCTGTTATTTAGACTTTTACCTAAGGTTTTGGCTGCAGAGGTATTTGTAGAGATGGAGTCTGACAGCCAAGAGATGCTTATTAAAGGATTTTCTGATAATGAGTTAAAAGAAGTTCTAGATGAGTTATACTTGGATGATGCTGTTGATATTGTAGAAGAAATGCCGGCAAACGTTGTAAAAAGAATCATTTCTAATACAGATGATACAACAAGAAAGATGATTAACGAGATTCTTAAGTATCCTGAAGATAGTGCTGGATCTATTATGACAATAGAGTATGTAAGTCTTAGACCTAATCAGACAGCAGAAGAGGCTATTAAAAGGATACGAAGAACAGGTATTGATAAGGAAACCATTTATACCTGTTATGTAACAGATGATAATAGAGTCTTGATTGGTGCATTGTCTATAAAGGATCTTTTATTAGCAGATGAAGATGCAATAGTAAAAGATCTCATGGATACTAATCTGGTGTTTGCGCACACTCTTGAAGATCAGGAAGCAGTTGCTAACAAATTTAATAAATACGATCTTCTTGCTATTCCAGTTGTTGATGACGAGAATAGGCTTGTAGGTATTGTTACATTCGATGACGCTATTGACGTCATGCAGGATGAGGCTACAGAAGATATTAAAAAGATGGCTGCTATCATTCCGAATGACAAAACATATTTCAAAACAAATGTTTTTGAAACCTGGAAAGCCAGAATACCTTGGCTTTTATTGCTGATGGTCTCAGCAACTTTTACAGGAATGATTATTACCAGTTATGAAAGTGCTTTATCTAAATATATTGTTTTAAGTTCATACATACCTATGCTTATGGATACAGGTGGTAATTCGGGAAGTCAGGCCAGTGTTACAGTAATTCGTGCGCTATCTCTTGATGAAGTCGAGTTTTCAGATATTTTTAAGGTTATATGGAAAGAAGCTAGAGTTGCTATATTATGTGGTTTGACTTTAGCTGTTTGCAATTTTGCAAAACTATTATTAATTGATGGCATTAAGGTAGAACTTGCAGCAACTGTTTGTATGACATTAGTTTTAGTAGTTTTCTTTGCAAAGATAATTGGATGTTCACTTCCTATTTTGGCAAAAAAAATAGGCTTTGATCCTGCCGTAATGGCAAGTCCATTTATTACGACAATTGTAGATGCTATTTCATTATTGGTTTATTTTAAAATAGCAACTATAGTTCTTCATATTTGACGTAATTAATTAAACACAAAAGGATAGTGATAAAATGTATTTTGAATCGGGATTGATATTAGAAGGTGGCGGTATGCGAGGCGTTTATACTGCCGGTGTTACAGATTTTTTCCTGGAAAAGGATATAATGTTTAACGAAATATACGGTGTATCTGCAGGTTCTGCAAATGCTGCCAGTTATATTTCGGAACAAAAAAGAAGAGCATTACATGTTGATATTGATTTTTTGAAGGATAAAAGATATGCCAGCATGTACAGTTTAATGACCACTGGTAATTTTTTTGGAACAGATATGTGTTATGATAAGATTCCAAATGAATTATTGCCATATGATTATGAACAGTTTAATAAATATCAGGGTAAGTTTTATGCTGTTGCTACAGATTGCATTACCGGTAAGGCTGAATATTTTCGTATAAAAGATATGCGAAAAGATATAGATAAAATAAGAGCCTCTTGCTCTTTACCGTTGATGGCAGAAGTAGTAATGATAAATGGAAAACCTTATTTAGATGGCGGTATCTCAGATTCTATTCCTATAAGACGTTCAATCGTTGGAGGTAATAAGAAAAATGTTATTGTTCTTACGAGAGATATAACTTATAGAAAGGAACCTAACAGTTTAATGCCTGCAATCAGGTTGTTATATAAAAAATATCCAGAACTTACCAGAAGTATGGAAAAACGTCATTTGTATTACAATAGAGAGTTAGAATATATTGAAAATCTTGAGAAACAGGGTAAGGTTTTTGTTATAAGACCTTCAAGTGTCGTTGAAATTGGAAGATTGGAAAAGAATAAATACAAGTTGGTTCAACTCTATAAGCAAGGTTATAATGATGCCAAATCATGTTATGATTCCTTAATGAATTACTTAAATTCTTAATTAATTTTCATAAATTAAGTTTTTTATTAACAATTCTTAAAAATTATAGTACAATATATACATGATTTTTTTATGGAGGTCTTAAGTAATGAAAAGATACTTTGAATTGGGTGTTTATGAGACTGAGAAGTCTGACGGAAGTGGAGTTCTCGGACATTATCACAGCATGAATGATGCTAAGGAAGCAATTGCTGGTTTTACAAAGAAAGAGAATCAGATTTTTATTATTGATGAATTGGAAGAGCAGGATGACGGAACGGTACGTCAGCTTGGAGAATGGCTTTATAGATAATTATGAGAACTATAGAGTTTAAGATGGAACGAGAGGGTCTTGTAAAGGTGGGAGATGAGGTTCAGGTTGATGAATCTGAATTATCTACACTTCAAGGTGTTATGTATTATTACACAATTATCCCTGCATTGGCTATGTCGAACAATATCCCATCTAGACAAAGGCTGAAACAATTACAGGGAAAGGTATCCGATGTGAAAGTAACTGAGAGTGCATCGTTTGTGTATGTGGATTTTAATGAGTAACTTTAGAATTAAGGAGTAATTTTGTTATGAAGAAAATGGTTTTATCAATATTAGTAGAGAATACATCAGGTGTTTTAAGCAGAGTTGCAGGTCTTTTCGCAAGAAGAGGATATAATATTGATAGTCTTACAGTTAGTGAGACAGAAACGCCTGGTTTCTCGAGAATGACAATTGTTTGTAGTGGTGAAGATGATGTTTTAGAACAGATTAGAAAACAGCTTTCTAAGCTTGTTGATGTTAAAGATATCATTGTACTTGATCCAAAAGCATCGGTTTGCAGAGAATTAATTTTAGTTAAGATTAAGGTTAATTCTGAGCAGCGCCAGCAGATCATTGCCATTACAGATATCTTCAGAGCTAAGGTTGTAGATGTTACAAACGAAGCCATGATGATAGAGTTAACGGGTAATCAGCAGAAGCTAGACGCGTTTATTAATCTCCTTGAGGGATTTGATGTACTTGAGCTTGTCAGAACAGGTATTACTGGACTTTCAAGAGGATACGGAGATATGTTATCTGGGGAGTTGGATTAATTTAGTCGTATGTTGCTGATCACTATCAATTATTGAGAGGTGATTAATATGCTATTAGGGAAGACAAAAAAGACTATTGAAGCAAAAGAAAACGAGATGAAGCTTTACTTATCAAATAATTATAAAGATAAAGCATATCAATCTTATAAGGAGTTATTAGAACTTATTGAGACTTTGCATGGTGATGGAAAGGTTAATGACAAAGATTATGCAAAACTAATTGCAAAAACCCAGGATTTTGGAATGCAAAAATTGTCTCAATTTATCATTAAGTAATATGAAGTTATGACCACGTTTGTTTTGACGTGGTCTTTTTATTTTGTTTATTGATAATGTTTTGTTTAAAGTGCATAGTTTTAGACATTTCTACGTTGACATATATGGGCAACTTTGATAAAATACTTTTCGAGAAGGGTTGAGATATGTGCATATTATGCACAAATATTAATCTACATATGCTTGAATATATGTAGAAAAACTATATTTTTTAAAACCAGGAGGAATGGTAGAAATGAAGAAAAAATTAGTAAAAGCTGTTTCAGTTGCAATGGCACTTACAATGACAGCTGGTCTTGCTACAGGATGTAATTCATCATCTGGCAGCGGATCAAAGAGTAGTAAAAAAAGCACATCAGGTTCATCAGAGGGTTCAGTATATTGGCTTAACTTTAAGCCAGAAGCTGATGAAGCATTACAGGAGATTGCTAAGACTTACAAAGAGGAAACAGGTGTTTCTGTAAAAGTTGTTACAGCTGCTTCAGGATCTTATGAAGAGACATTAACAGCTGAGATGGATAAGTCTGATGCCCCTACATTATTTGTAGTTGGTAACGATGCTTCAGTTGCAACATGGGGAAGTTCTTGTGTAGATCTTAAGAACACAGATGTATACAATGAACTCAGCACAGACGATTATACATTATACGATGGAGACAAAGCAGTTTCTATTGGTTACTGCTACGAAAGTTTTGGTATTATCGTAAATAAGAAATTACTTGGTGAAGCTGGATATTCAGTAGAAGATATTACTGACTTTGATTCACTTAAGAAAGTAGCTGATGATATTCATTCAAGAGCTTCAGAACTTGGATTTGATGCATTTACATCATCAGGTATGGATGATTCTTCATCTTGGAGATTCACAGGACACTTAGCTAATATGCCATTATACTATGAGTCAAAAGATGATTCATGGACAGAGCAGCCTGCAGAAGTTAAAGGTACATACCTTGATAACTTCAAGAACATTTGGGATCTTTATATCACAGATTCTGCTGTAGATAAGTCTACACTTGCAGCTGGTGGATATGATGCAGAAGCTGAGTTCAAGAATGGTGAGGCAGTATTCTTCCAGAATGGTACTTGGGAATATGCAGCACTTTCAGAGTCAATTGCTGACGAAGATATGACAATGATTCCTATCTACTGTGGAGTAGAGGGAGAAGAAGATGCCGGTCTTTGCTCTGGTACAGAGAACTGCTGGGCAGTAAATGCTAACGCTAGCGAAGCTGATCAGAAGGCTACACTTGATTTCATGTATTGGATGGTAACATCTGAGGCAGGAACAAAAATGATGGCTGAGCAGTTTGGTGCTATTCCTTACAAGGGCGCTGCAGAGAACAAGAACGTATTCTGTCAGGCAGCTCAGGATTTAACAAACGCTGGTAAGTACACAGTAACATGGGCATTCAACTATACACCAAATGTAGATGAGTGGAGAGCTGGTATGGTTTCAGCTATGAACGAGTATGATAACGGCGGATCTTGGGATGGCGTTGTTTCAGCATTCGTTGATGGATGGGCTGAGCAGTATCAGGCAGTTAATGGCTAATTCTTAGTTATTAATTAATTTTAAGAAATGATTCAGGGGCAGGCAGTTAATCTGCTTGTCCCTATTTTTAAGTTAACACATTGAATAATTTTACTTGATTGGAGAGATTTAATGGATAAAGAAGAGAAAGTTACTTCTGAAGAAAAGGTAAAAAAGAAAAAGGCAAAAAAAGCACCTGCTAAAACTAATTCTCCATTGATTCAGAAATCAGTTAGAAGATGTTGGCCAATGTTTTTATTGCCTATAACGGTTTCTTTTTTCATTGGTTTTATTTATCCCTTTTATCAAGGTGTATACCTATCATTTTGCCAGTTTGTCAGAACTTCTGATGTAAAATGGGTAGGACTTAATAACTATGCCAAAGCTTTAAAAGATAAATCGTATTTAAGAGCATATTGGTATACCGGATTGTTTGCAATTGTTTCATTGGTTATTATTAATATCGTTGGATTTATGATAGCTTACATCCTTACACAAGAGATAAAAGGTGCTAATATTTATAGAACAGTATTCTTTATGCCTAACCTTATTGGTGGTATCGTTCTTGGTTATATTTGGAGTATGATTTTTGATGGTATCATGAGAATGGTTGGAGCAGGAAGTATTGTAACTAATTCTAAATGGGGCTTTTGGGGACTGATAGCCGTGGTTTGCTGGCAACAGATTGGTTACATGATGATTATTTACATTGCCGGTCTTCAGGCTGTTCCTGGAGATATTATGGAAGCAGCAAAAATTGACGGCGCAACTAAATGGCAGACACTTATTCACGTTACAATTCCTAACGTAATGCCATCTATTACAATTTGTATTTTCTTGTCACTAACAAATGGATTCAAGTTATTCGATCAGAACCTTGCTTTAAATAAAGGAGGTCTTCCGATTGTAAGACAGGGAAGTCAGTCAGTTAGAACTACTGAATTACTTGCTCATAATATTTATAATACATTTTATGGAAGTAATCCAAATGCCAGAGGTATGGCACAGGCAAAGGCGGTTATGTTCTTTGTATTTGTTGCAGTAATTTCTATTGCTCAGCTTATGGCAACTAAGTCAAAGGAGGTGCAGCAATAATGGCAGATGAAAATAAAAATATTGAACAACCAGTTGACGATATGGATGCAATGGTTGCTGACCTTAAGAAACTTAAAATCGAAAGCGAAGTAACTAATGAAGATGCTAAACGTCTTAAAGAGAAGCAATTATCTGCTTCGAAAAGAGCAAGGAAGAGCTTATCTATTGTTTTAGCTATTATTTCGGTAGTATATGTATTACCTGTAGTTATTGTTTTAATGAACTCTTTTAAAGTTAATACATATGTTAAAACAGCTACATTTAAGCTTCCAACTGGAGATATGTTTGCAAAGATGGGGAACTACGTTAAAGGTATGACCTATGGAAATTACCCATTCTATAAGGCAATTTTATACAGTGTACTAATAACAATTTTCTCAACATTCCTTATATTGTTATGTACAACAATGGCTGCTTGGTACGTATCTAGAGTTGACGATATTATATGTAAGATTATTTATTTCTTATTTATTTTCTCTATGGTAGTACCTTTCCAGATGGTAATGTTTACATTATCAAAGACTGCAGATACATTGTCTCTTAACACTCCATGGACAATTCCTATTGTCTATCTTGGATTTGGTGCAGGTCTTGCAAGCTTTATGTTTACAGGATTTGTAAAGGGTATTCCTCTTGAGATAGAGGAAGCTGCTGCCATGGATGGATGTGGACCTATTAGAACATTTTTCCAGGTTGTATTGCCTATGTTGAGACCAACTATTATCTCAGTAGCAATTCTTGAGATTATGTGGATTTGGAACGATTATCTTTTACCACATCTTACTCTGGACAATGAATTGTATAGAACCATTCCTATTCAGATACAGTACTTACAGGGAAGTTACGGAACAATCGATTTAGGTGCTATGATGGCACTTATTACATTTAGTATTATTCCTGTTATAGTATTTTACCTTTCTTGCCAGAAATATATTATCAAAGGTGTTGCAGCTGGTGCAGTTAAAGGTTAATTTTAAAAATTTGTTTATATTTTAAGGAGAAGGCTTATGTCTTCTCCTTTTATAATGCCTTATAAACCTTGCAATATTACACTTTTAATGATAATATTTCATTTGGAAAATAAAGTTAGGAGGAATACACTATGGGAATGACAATGACACAAAAGATTCTTGCTGCACACGCTGGTTTAGATAGCGTAACTGCCGGACAGCTTATTGAGGCAAAGCTTGATCTCGTGTTAGGAAATGATGTAACCTCTCCGGTTGCTATTAAAGAAATGGCAAAGATGAAGGTTGATACTGTATTTGATAAGGACAAGATAGCCATAGTTCTAGATCACTTCACACCTAACAAAGATATTAAATCTGCTGAACTTTGTAAATGTGCTAAGACATTTGCTTATGACAACAATATAACTAATTTCTTTGAAACAGGTGAGGTAGGTATTGAACATGCACTTTTACCTGAGAAAGGTCTTGTTGTTGCCGGAAATGCAATGATTGGAGCAGATTCGCATACATGTACATATGGAGCACTTGGAGCTTTCTCTACAGGTGTTGGTAGTACAGATATGGCTGCAGGTATGGCAACAGGCATGGCTTGGTTTAAGGTACCTTCAGCAATTAAATTTAATATTACTGGAAAACCTGCAAAATGGGTTAGTGGTAAAGATGTTATTTTACATATCATAGGAATGATTGGAGTTGATGGAGCTCTTTACAGATCTATGGAATTTGTTGGAGATGGTATCAAATACCTTTCTATGGATGATAGATTTGCTATTTGTAATATGGCAATTGAGGCCGGTGGTAAGAACGGAATATTCCCAGTGGATGACCTTACTATTGAATATATGAAAGAACATTCAACTAAAGAATACACTATTTATGAAGCAGATGAAGATGCTGAGTATGATGAAGAATATACTATAGATCTTTCTACTCTTAGACCTACAGTGGCATATCCTCATTTACCAGAGAATACAAGAACTATTGATGAAGTTAATTCACAGGAGCCTGTTAAAATTGATCAGGTTGTTATTGGTTCTTGTACAAATGGTAGAATTACAGATATGAGAATAGCAGCTAAGGTTCTTAAAGATAAACACGTAGCTAAGGGAGTAAGATGTATTGTTATTCCTGCAACTCAGGATGTTTATCTTAAATGTGTTGAAGAAGGTCTTGCAACTATATTTATAAAAGCAGGCGCTGCCCTTTCTACACCTACTTGTGGTCCATGTCTTGGTGGACATATGGGTATCTTAGCAAAAGGCGAGAGAGCGGTTGCAACTACTAATAGAAATTTTGTTGGTCGTATGGGTGATCCTGAATCTGAGGTTTATCTTGCTAGCCCTGCAGTAGCAGCGGCATCTGCAGTCCTTGGTAAGATTGCCGGACCTGAAGAATTAGGATTATAGGAGGAACGCTAAATGAAAGCACATGGAATTGTTCATAAATTCGGAGATAATGTAGATACAGATGTTATTATTCCTGCAAGATATTTAAATGTTCCTGATCCTGAGGAACTTGCAAAACACTGCATGGAAGATATTGATAAGGATTTTGCAAATAAAGTAAACAAAGGTGACATCATCGTCGCTACTAAGAATTTTGGATGTGGTTCTTCGAGAGAACATGCACCTATTTCTATTAAAGCTTCAGGTGTTAGCTGTGTAATTGCTGAAACATTTGCCAGAATCTTTTACAGAAATTCAATTAATATAGGACTTCCTATCATTGAATGTAAGGAAGCTTCTGAGAAAATTGATAAAGGTGATGAAGTTGAGATTGATTTTGATACTGGTGTCATCTACAATATAACAAAAAATGAAAAATATCAGGGACAGGCTTTCCCTGAATTTATGCAAAAGATTATTAAAGCAGAAGGTCTTGTTAATTATATCAATAACAAGGTATAAGGAGGAATCATGGAAGTTTTATACAAGAGTACTAGAAGTGAAGGTGGAGAGGTTACAGCATCTCAGGCTGTTTTAAAGGGTTTAGCAGATGATGGCGGTTTATTTGTACCTACAACTATCCCAACATTAGATACTCCATTAGAAGAACTTGCAAAGATGTCTTATCAGGAAGTAGCTTATAATGTTATGAGTAAATTCCTTACAGATTATACAGAAGAGGAACTTAAGGATTGTATTAATAAAGCTTATGATTCTAAGTTTGATACACAGGAGATTGCTCCATTAGTTAAGGCTGATGACAAGTATTTCCTTGAGTTGTTCCATGGAGCAACAATTGCTTTTAAGGATATGGCATTATCTATTTTGCCACATCTACTTATTACAGCTGCCAGAAAGAACAACGTTAAAAATGATATCGTTATTCTCACAGCTACATCAGGTGATACCGGTAAAGCTGCTCTTGCAGGATTTGCCGATGTCAAGGGAACAAAGATTATTGTATTTTATCCAAAGGGTGGCGTTAGTCCTGTTCAGGAAAGACAGATGGTTACTCAAAAGGGTGACAATACACATGTAATCGGTATTACAGGTAATTTTGACCAGGCTCAGACTGGTGTTAAGATGTTATTTAATGACAAGGAACTTGCTAAAGAGTTAGATGCCAAGGGTTATCAGTTCTCTTCAGCAAACTCAATTAATATTGGACGTCTCGTTCCTCAGGTAGTTTATTATGTATATGCATATTCAAAGCTTGTGGCTAATGGCGAGATTAATGCCGGCGACAAGGTTGATTTTGTAGTCCCAACAGGTAACTTCGGTAATATTCTTGCTGCTTACTATGCTAAGAATATGGGACTTCCTATTGATAAACTTGTTTGTGCATCAAATGACAATAAAGTTCTTTTTGATTTCTTCACAACAGGTGATTATGATAAAAACAGAGATTTCATTTTAACAACATCTCCATCTATGGATATTCTTGTTTCAAGCAATCTTGAAAGACTTATTTATAAGATTGCTGGAAATGATGCCATAAAGAACAAAGAGTTAATGGATGAACTCAATAGTAATGGTAAATACACAATAACAGATGAGATGAAAGCTCAGTTAAATGATTTTTATGGCAATTATGCCACAGAAAAAGAAACAGCTGATACAATCAAAGAGCTTTATGATAAAACAGGTTATGTAATTGATACTCATACAGCAGTAGCTGCTACAGTATGTGATAAATTTAAAAAGGATGTTAACGATGGAAATAAAACAGTTGTTGTTTCCACAGCTAGTCCATTTAAATTTTCAAGAAGTGTACTTGATGCTATTGATCCAAAATATGATGCACTTGATGATTTTGCAATGTCTGATGAGTTGGAAAAAGTTGCAAACGTTAAGACTCCAAAGGCAATTGAAGATATTAAGAATGCACCTGTACTTCATGATCTTGTAATTAATCCTGAAGATATGAAGAAAGCAGTTGTTGATTTTCTTAGTAAATAGTTTTTAATACATTCAGTTGACACAATAATTTTATTGTGTTAATATACTTTAGTGTGCCGCTCAATGAGGTTATAAGTCTATCTTTTGATAGCACCGAAGTTGGCGAGTAATTGAAATAGGAGGTGCCATATGTACGCAGTTATAGCAACAGGTGGCAAGCAGTACAAAGTTTCAGAAGGCGATGTTATCAGAGTTGAGAAGCTTGGTGCTGAGGCTGACGAAAAGGTTACATTCGATCAGGTTCTTTTAGTAAGCGATGCTGATGTTAAAGTAGGAGAGCCTACAGTAGCAGGAGCAAGCGTTGAAGGTACTGTTTTAAGTAACGGTAGAGCTAAAAAAGTCATCGTTTATAAGTACAAGAGAAAGACTGGTTATCATAAGAAGAATGGTCATAGACAGTCTTATACAGAAGTTAAGATTGACAAAATCAATGCTTAATTTGGTATTTAAGAATGATTATAGCAACATTTTTTAGGGATTCTAATGATAATCTTACAGGATTTGATTGTAAGGGACATGCAGATTCAGATGATTATGGTCATGATGTTGTATGTGCAGCTGTTTCAGCTTTAGTTATCAATACAGTTAATTCTATCGAGACATTTACAGATGATCATTTTGAATGTACATCTGATGAAAAGAACGGTGGAGACCTTACATTAAAGATGGTGGATAATATTAGTAGTGAATCCAAGTTATTACTTAATTCGCTTTTACTTGGTTTAGAAGCGGTTAAGACATCAAATGATGATAATTTTATTAAGATAGCATTCGAGGAGGTGTAAAACATGTTAAATATGAACCTTCAGTTTTTTGCACATAAAAAGGGAGTTGGTTCTACTAAGAACGGTAGAGACTCTGAGGCTAAGAGATTAGGTGCAAAGAGAGCAGATGGACAGTTTGTAAAAGCTGGAAATATTCTTTACAGACAGCGTGGAACTAAGATTCTTCCAGGTACTAACGTAGGACGTGGTGGAGATGACACATTATTTGCATTAGTAGATGGTGTTGTTAAGTTCGAAAGAAAAGGCAGAGACAAAAAGCAGGTTTCTGTTTACGCAGTTGCTGCAGAATAATATATTCAGAATTTATGCGTCGCCTAATGTATTTTAGGCGACGTTTTTTTCTAATTTTTTACTAACATTTATTGATTGGAGCGGTGATAATTATGTTCGCTGATAGTGCAAAGATTTATTTGATTTCCGGTAAAGGTGGTAATGGTCATGTTAGTTTCAGACGTGAACTTTATGTACCAGCTGGTGGTCCTGATGGTGGAGATGGCGGTAATGGTGGAGATGTTATTTTCGTTGTAGACGAAGGTATGACTACACTTTATGAGTATAAACATAAATATAAATTTGCAGCTCAACCAGGTGCAGAGGGAAGCAAAAAGAGACAACATGGCAAAGATGGTGAAGATCTTATTCTTAAAGTACCTCAGGGTACACTTATTAAAGAAGCCAGTTCCGGTAAAGTTATTGCTGATATGTCAGACCCGGACATGAAGTTCACTGTTTTAAAAGGTGGCAGAGGTGGCAAAGGTAATCAGCATTATGCTACACCAACTATGCAGGCTCCTCAATATGCGCAGCCTGGACAACCTGCCAAGGAGTTGGAAGTTATTCTTGAGCTTAAGGTTATTGCTGACGTTGGTCTTGTTGGATATCCAAATGTTGGAAAATCAACTTTGTTATCTAGAGTTACCAATGCTAAACCTAAGATTGCCAACTATCATTTTACAACCCTTATTCCAAATCTAGGAGTTGTGGATTTAGGTGAGGGAAAAGGTTTTGTAATGGCTGATATTCCAGGTCTTATTGAAGGTGCTTCAGAAGGTACTGGCCTTGGCCATGAATTCTTAAGACATATTGAACGTACAAGAGTTATTATACATGTTGTAGATGCTGCTTCTACTGAAGGTAGAGATCCTGTAGAAGACATTTATAAGATAAATGAAGAATTAGCAGCATTTAATGAGGATTTGGCAAAAAAACCTCAGATTATTGCAGCTAATAAAATTGATGTAATATATCCCGGTGATGCCAGTGAAGATGATAATCTTACCAGATTGAAGAAGGAATTTGAACCTCAAGGTTATAAGATTATTCCTATATCTGCCGTTGCCGGTAAAGGTGTTAAAGAGCTTTTGTATGCTGCATTTGATAAACTTCAGGAGATTGGCAAAGACCCTGTTGTATATGAACAGGAGTATTTCCCTGAGCAGTTTAATGACAACCCTGAGGAACCATTTACAGTTGAGAAAATTGAAGATGGATTGTATTCCATTGAAGGTCCTAGAATTGAAAGAATGTTGGGTTATACCAATCTTGAATCTGAAAAAGGATTCATGTTCTTCCAGAATTTTATGAAAGATAATGGTATTTTACAGCAATTAGAAGATTTAGGTATTAAAGATGGTGATACAGTTAAAATATATGGTCATCAATTCGATTATTATAAGTAATCAAAGATGAGGTAAGGATAATCATGACAAGTAAAGAAAGAGCATATTTAAGAAAATTAGCAAGCAATATGAATGCAATATATCAGGTTGGGAAATCTATTGTTACCCCTGAACTTATAGATGGAATTAGTGAAGCCCTAGAAGCAAGAGAGCTTATAAAGGTTAATGTTCTTAAAAATTGTATGGATGATCCACGCAATGTAGCTGAAACTATTGCAGAACGTACAAGGTCTGAAGTAGTAGAAGTTAAAGGTAGAAAATTCGTATTGTATAGAAAAAATAAAGATAAACCAAAGATTTTACAGTAATAGGATGATTTTATGAAAAAGATTGGTATATTAGGTGGTACCCTTGATCCTATTCACAACGGCCATTTAATGATTGCTGAATGTGCTAGAGATCAACTTAGTTTAGACGAGGTCTGGTTTATGCCAACAGGCAATCCACCTCACAAATCAAATCAAAATATTTCCCCTAACGAAGTTAGGAAAGAGATGATAGAGTTAGCCATTGAAGATAATAATAATTTTAAGTTTTCGGATTTTGAATATAAAAGAGATGGGATTATTTACACATCCGATACTATGAAATTGTTAAAAAATGCATATAAAGATACAGATTTTTATTTCATTATGGGTGCGGACTCTTTAATGTATTTTAAAGATTGGCACAAACCTGAGGAAATTGTTTTGTATTGCAATCTTGTAGTAGCTGGCAGAGATAATGATGACTCTGAACTTCTAAGAGAGGTTGCTATACTTGAAGATAAATATAATATAAATATTCACGTATTAAAATCACCTAAAATATGCATATCTTCATCGGATATCAGGGATTATATTAATAATAAATTCTCTATAAAATATATGGTTCCTGATAGTGTTGAAAGATATATTAAGAATAAAAATTTGTATGTAAAATAATATACGAGGCGAATAATATGACAGAATCAGAAATTCTTACACAGCTTAAAAATGATCTTGATGAGAATAGATATTTACATACTTTAGGTGTTGCATTTACTGCAACATCTATGGCTATGAAGTATGGTGTTGATATTCAAAAAGCGTATATTGCAGGACTTTTACATGACTGTGCAAAGTGTATTCCTAAGGATAAACAGATACAGATATGTAAGGAAAACAATATTTATCTGGATGAGGGTGAACTTAATGCTCCACAACTTATTCATTCAAAACTAGGTGCTTTTCTGGCCAAATCAAAATATGGCATCCAGGATGAAGAAATTCTATCTGCCATTGAAAAACATACTACCGGAGACGCAGATATGACTCCATTAGAAATGATTATATTTACTGCAGATTATATAGAGCCTCATAGGGATAAGGCAGTTAATCTGGCTCAGGTGCGTTCTCTGGCATTTACAGATTTAAAAGCAGCTACATTTAAAATATTAAGTGATACAATAGATTATCTAAAATCAAAAAATGCAGATATCTATTATAAAACATTTGATGCCTATGAATATCTTAATATAAACAATAACAAGGAGGTAAATCCATGAATTTAAATGAAAAAGCAAGCATAATAGTAAAATCTCTTGAAGATAAAAAAGGTATTAATATTAAAGTAATTGATATTAGTAAGATTTCAGTAATGGCTGATTATCTCATTATTGCCGGTGGTTCTAATAAAAATCAGGTTCAGGCTTTAGCAGATGATGTAGAAGAAAAGCTTTTAGAAGTCGATGTTAAAACCGGACATATTGAAGGATATGCAAATGCTAATTGGATTCTACTTGATTATGGCGATATTATTGTACATGTATTTAATCAGGAAGATCGTTTATTCTATGATCTTGAAAGATTGTGGCAAGATGGAATTACAGTTGATTTAGAAGAAATTAAGAATTAAAAAATTACCCATATTAAAGATTCTTACAATCCTTAATATGGGTATTATTTATACCATTCTAATCAATCCTATATATTTTCCAACTATGGAACAATTATCTACGATTATCGGATCCATGGTATCGTTTTCTGGTTGAAGACGAATATGATCCTTTTCTTTATAAAAAGTCTTAACTGTTGCAGAATCATCTACTAAAGCAACGACTATATCTCCATTATTAGCGGTATTACATTGCTCAACAATTATTGTATCTCCGTTATATATACCGGCATTTATCATGCTATCTCCCTTAACTTTAAGCATAAAAGTGGTTTTATTACCAACGTACTCAGCTGGAATAGGAAAATAATTCTCGATATTTTCTATGGCTAAAATAGGCTGACCAGCTGCTACCTGACCTACTATAGGGATGTTTACAACTTCGGTTTTAACATCAGCTAACATCGATTCATCATCTATAACATCAATAGCCCTTGGTTTAGTCTTATCTCGAACTATATACCCTTTTTTCTCCAAAGTATTCAACTGTGAATGAACAGAAGCAGTGGAACTTAATCCGACAGCTTCACAGATACCTCTAATAGTTGGAGGATATCCCTTTTCACTAATATGCTGCTTAATAAAAGAAAGAATCTGTTCCTGTTTAGGTGATAATGTCTCTTTACTCATATATATAAAACCTCCGAAAGTAAGAATATTCTTTAAATCATGTATATTTTATCATAGGAAATCTATAAAGTAAACCTATGTTCGGATAAAATACAAACAAATGTTCGAAAATTATTGACAAACAAATGTTCGATATGTATAATAATTTCATGAAGCGAACAAATGTTCATTGAATGAACACCTATATAAATCGAATTATTTGGAGGTACACAATTATGAATAATAGACGAAATAACAGCGTAAAACTTTTAGTTGAATTACTTGTAGTTGCTATATTAGTTATTGGAATATTTAGCATGTTTGCTCTTAAGACAAATGCTACAGAGAATAAACACGCAGGCGAAGCAAAATGTTATACAAGCATCGAGATTAAGAATGGAGATACATTATGGTCTATTGCAAAGAATAATAAACCTAAAGATGTATCAACATCAGATTATCTTAAAGAACTTAAATCTATGAATGGTATTCCTGAAGCTACAGATAGCATAATAGCAGGAACCTATTTGACAATATATTATTATAGATAAATTATGTTTAACTCAAAAAAGTATACCGACCCCCAAAAGTTATACCAAAATTTAACGATTGGGAGGTCGGTACTTTTATGTCTAAATATTCTTTTGAGTTCACGAATCTTTTGAATCTGTTTCTTCACGTAATTTTACAATATTTCTGGCTCTGTATTTTCTGTCATTTTCTATAGCTGCATAGTGTTTTCTTGTAGTATTTACATCCTTATGTCCCAATACCTCGGCCACTAGATAAATATCACCAGTTTCCTGGTATAATGTAGTTCCATAGGTACTTCTAAGTTTATGCGGCGTAATATGTTTTAAAGGTGTAACTATAGAAGCATATTTTTTAACAAGATTTTCCACTGAACGAACACTCATACGTTTGTTTTGAAGTGATAAAAACAGGGCATTTTCATGGCCTGGAGAAGGAGTAAGAGTTTTTCTATAATTTAAATAATCAACTAAAGCTTTTTCAACTTCGTCTCCAAAATAAACTACAGCTTCATATCCACCTTTTCTACGAATTTTAATACCTGTATGTTTAAAATCAATATCGTTTATGTCAATTCCAACACATTCAGATACACGCATTCCTGTACCTAATAAAAGTGTTAACAAAGCTACGTCACGTAACTTTGTTTTTTCATGAAATTTTTTTTGAGCTGCAGTCATATTTTCTCCGGATTCAACTTCATCTAAAAGCTCAGCAACCTCATCCACATCTAAACGAATGATTTCGTGATCATGTAGTTTTGGAACACGAACCTTCTCTGCAGGATTGTCCTTAATTAGCTCATTTTTAAAGAAATAACCATAAAAGGTACGTAAAGATGATAATTTACGTTTAATGCCTCGTTCGCCGTTTATACGGGTTGTATCGCCTTTTGAATCTTTAGAAGAGTATACCTTAAGATAATTAAGATATTCTTCAATATCTGTAACCGTAATCTTTTCAAGTATGTCTATATTAAAATCCTTGATTTCCATATTTGAATAATTAGGATTATATTCCTTTATAAATTTAAAAAACACACCAAGATCATAGGCATAAGCTATCTTTGTTCTAGATGCAGCCACGCTATCAATACCTCTAAAGAATGTCATACAAAAATCAGGCAGTTCTTTGAGCATTTCTCTAAGTTTTAGAGTGTTTTTAATATTAAGTTGTTCATGGTAATTCTGGTTATTTGTAGCCATTTTCTTAAAATCACTCCCTAACTATTCGTTAAACTCGGATTTTGCGAATAGTTATATCTATCCTCATATAACAAAATCCTCCTACTCTATGGCATTATTTTCTTTTTTCAAGAGCATCTATAATAATATTTACACAATCATCAAAAGAAAACTTTGAACTATTAATACACAGATCATATGATGACGAATCTGACCATTTTTTATTAGTGTAATAATTATAATAATTTGATCTTTTTTTATCTGTATGAATAATTAAATCCTTAGCTTTATTTTCAGGTAAAACTAATCGATTGCTAATACGTTTTACACGATCTTCAAATGGTGCATGTATAAATACACTGAGAATATCATATTCATCCTGTAAAGTATAATCTGCACATCTTCCAACAAATACACAATCCTCTTCAGCCGCAATTTTCTTAATAGCTTCAAATTGTGCCATAAATACTCTTTGACTTAATGGTATTTCATATCCACCTATTCCATTAAAACCTACATAGGAATCCATAACCAATGAATATAGAAAACTATTTGTTGGTTTCTCATCAAGTTTTTTAAGAATTTCTTCAGAGATTCCGCTATCTTTTGCAGCTTCAGAAAGTAATTCATTGTCATAACAATTAATGTTAAGTCTAGCTGCTAACTTGATTCCGATTTCATGTCCGCCACTACCAAATTGTCTACCAATTGTAATAATTTTTCTTTTACCCATAAAAACCTCTTTTCCGCCTACATAGCATTTAATGAATTGATATTTAAGTTTACATAATATGGTTACGTAAACTAATGTGTTTACCTAGGAAGAATTTCCAATAAATGTTTAAAGTATTCTGGCGTTGGTGCCTCAAATTCCATATATTTTTCAGTTCTAGGATGAATAAAACCTAAAATTTTTGCATGTAATGTCTGTCCCTCCAATTTATATGGACATTTACTTGGTCCATATAAGGAATCACCTAGCAAAGGATGACCAATAGAAGTCATATGAACTCTTATTTGGTGAGTTCTGCCTGTTTCAAGAACACATTCAATATACGTAAAATTCTTAAAACGCTCTAAAACCTTATAATGAGTAACAGCATGCTTTCCATTTTCAACTCCTGTAGCCATTTTTAAACGATTATTAGGACATCTTCCGATATTACCTTCTACTACCCCTTCTTCTTCCTTAATTACGCCGTGAACTATGGCTTCGTATTTTCTGTTTATGGAATGTTCTTTTAACTGATTTGCAATATGATTATGAGAAAAATCATTTTTACAAACCACTAAAACGCCAGTGGTATCTTTATCAATTCTATGAACTATTCCAGGTCTTAATTCACCATTTATTCCAGATAAATTATCTTTGCAATGATACATTAAAGCATTAACCAATGTATTGGTATAATGTCCTCTTGCCGGATGAACTACCATATTTTTTGGTTTATTGACAACAAGTAAATCATCATCTTCATATAAAATATCTAAAGGAATGTCTTCTGGTAATATTTCAGAATCCACAGGTTTTGGAATAATCATAGTAATTACATCATGTTCCTTTATTTTATAATTACTTTTAATTACATTATTATTAACTAAAATATACTGATCTGTTATTAGATTTTGAATACGAGACCTAGAGATGTCCGGTAACCATTTGGAAACAAATTTATCAATTCTAGTATTATGATTATCTGCATCCACAATAAATTTATAAAATTCTGTATCTTGATTCTCTATCATTATTTAATTCCCTTTTTTAAAAATAGCAGAAAACTCCTCGTCTTTAACAAAAAACATCATAACAATTAATAAAATTCCAACTGCTACTGTTACATATATGTCCGCTATATTAAATATTGGAAAATCAATAAAATCTGTTTTAATAAAATCAATTACATATTTATTCTTTAAACGATCAATGGTGTTTCCTATTGCGCCGGCAACTACAAAACAACATAAGATTTGTATAAATGTATATTTAGAAACATGATTTTCTTTTATATTTTCCAAGCGAACTATAAATAATATAAGTCCTATAGTCATTGTAATCGAAATGATATTTATTATTATTTGTTTGCCTGGTAAAAACCCAAAAGCAACACCTGTATTTTCCAGATATTCAAAAGATAGGATATTATGAATAAAATCATAACTCCTATCTCCTTTTAGATTTTCAACAACAATATACTTTGTAAATTGATCTAAAGCTATAAGAATAACTATTCCAAGCAAAAATACAAACAATTTTAAAATTGAGCCTTTAGTTAATTTATCATTATCTGTTGTATTCATTATTCAATTTCAAACTTTCTCTTATTATAAAAGTACACCTTCAAGAGATTCATTCATATCATCAATTGTAATTTCAGTATCTATAGCTGCATCTCCTAAAGATTTTAAAATTATGAATTTAATCTTATTAGAATCCATTTTCTTATCATGCTTTGTGGCATTAAGTACAGAATCTGCACTAATTCCTTTAATATCTGTTGGAAGATTGGCTTTCTTAAGTATTAGAATACCATATTCCATATCTTCTTTAGAAATATATCCCTTTGCATAAGATATTTTCAAAGCACATACACATCCTATAGAAACACATTCTCCATGAAGATTTGTAAAATTACAACATTTCTCAATGGCATGTCCAAGGGTGTGTCCAAAATTAAGTAAAGCTCTTTCTCCTAATGTTTCCTTTGGATCATATTCCACAACAGCTTGCTTAATTTCACAACTACGTTTAATCATATATTCCAAGGTTGGTAAATCAAGAGCCTTAATCTTATCCATGTTGTCATTTAACCAATCAAGATAAGCTCTATCTTTAATAAAACCATGTTTTATTATTTCGCCCATACCTGATAAATACTCTCTCTTAGGTAAAGTTTTAAGAGTGCTTAAATTAATATAAACAAGAGATGGTTGATAAAAAGCACCAACCATATTTTTATATCCTTTGTAATCAACACCGGTTTTTCCTCCAATGCTACTATCAACTTGGGATAATAAAGAAGTAGGCATTTGTATAAATTTTATACCTCTAAGATATGTAGAGGCAGTAAAACCTGTCATATCACCTACTACTCCACCACCTAAAGCAAGTAATAAATCGTTTCTATCAAAATTTCTTTTGATTAAAAAATCATATAATTCATAAACTGTATCCAAATTCTTACTTGCTTCTCCAGCAGGAAAAGTAAAGACACTAACTTCCTTACATAGATTTTCAATATTTGGAACTAGCTCTTCTGTCTTGAAAGCCACATTTGAATCTGTAACAATACAAATCTTACGTTCAGAAAGATTAAAATCTTTTAAAACAGAGTAAAATCTCTCATAGTCGTTTTCAATCAGAATATCGTAACATGGCTTATTGTCATAGTTTACATGTAAAGTTGAAGCCATTTGCGTCTCCTTTATATACAATAATTAATAATCATAATTATTCACTGATTCACCAAGTAAATCCATCATATCACCAGTAATTGCAACGCCTCTTGGTGTTGCAACAAATACCATATTAGAAACTTTTTGGAAGTTTCCATCTATAGCAACACATGCACCTGATGTATAATCAATAACTCTTTGAGCTAAGTCATTATGTATACCTTCAAGATTAATAAATACAGTAATTCCCATTAATAAATTATCTGTTATATATTTACAATCTTCATAACTAATAGGTTTAAATACAAATAATCTTTGATCTGAATTTGAGTAATTCTTATTGTTTTTCATAACAACTAGTTTTCTCTGATTATTTTTTGGTTTTGGCTGAGAGTAACTATTAGAATTAGATCTTGATGCTCTTGGAGCTACATCATCATAGTCATCATTTCTCTGAGGTTTTCTACGAGGAGCTGGTTTCTCATCTTCGAAATCATCATAATCCTCATCGTAATCCTCATCATAATCATCTTCTTCGTCTCCACCAAGTTTCATAAGATTTATAAACTTATCAGCAATTCCCATGGTAATCCTCCGTGTTTTAGGCATAAAACGCCATTAATACTAATATTATCCTTTTTTTTATAGACTATGTCAACTAAATATTGTGTAAATTTTATTGTATTGCAACTAAATGTTGTAATTTCGTTGACCAAAAATTCCTGTTCCGACTCTGACCAAAGTTGCCCCTTCCTCTGCGGCAACCTCATAATCTCCTGTCATGCCCATTGAAAGCTCTTTCATTTCAACATTAGGAATATTCATTTCTTTTATTTTGTCAGACAAGGCCTTTAATTGTTTAAAATAAGGTCTATTTGTCTCTGGATCGTCTGTATAAGGAGCTATTGTCATAAGCCCTTTTATATGTACATGAGGAAGTTTAGCTATAGCTTCGATTTCTGCGATTGTATTATCAACAGTCAATCCGAATTTGCTTTCCTCATTAGCAACATTAACTTCAATAAGAATGTTAACATCAACGTTTTTCTTTACAGCTTCTTTTTCCACCTGTTCAGCTAATCTATAAGAATCAATGGAATGAATAAGATATACTTTATCAACAATATATTTAACCTTATTCCTTTGTAAATGTCCTATAAGATGCCATTTTACATCAGCTGGCATAGCAGGTATTTTATCTTGTAATTCCTGGACTTTGTTCTCTCCAAAATCGCGTTTACCGGCATCATATGCTTCTTTAAGATCTGGTAAAGGTTTGGTTTTACTTACTGCAATAAGTGTACAATCTTCAGGATTACGACCTGCCCTAATACAGGCTTCTTTAATTTTCAATTGTACAGCAGATATGTTTTCTGCTATCATGTCAAACATCTCCCTATCTAAATATCTGTGTATTATCTTTTACTGTATCAGCATCAAGTATAATCTGGTCATATACCTGAAGTCCATATCTAGTATCTGACTTGACGATATAGTAATCATTTTTACTTGAAAGAATTTTAATATATCTAAATGATGTATAACCATTATTAACATTATAGACACCCTTTAACTCTTGTGTAGGTCCAATCTGGAACCTTTCCGTTGAATCAGGTTTAACTATAACATTGCCTTTATCAATATTTTCAGAATCTTTGCTCAAATAGCAATATTCATCATCCTGGCTAATTATATCAACATCTACAAATTCAACTGTAGTAGCACCATCTTTTACAACTTCTTTGTTGAAACCATAATCATTAGAAGCTCCACCTTTAGTTAAATATGCAATTGGAACTGTATAAAAAGCTTTTGTAGTAACTGAACTTTTAGGGACTTTCAAACCAGTGATGACATCTCCTAGAATTTCAACATCTACAAATCGCCTTTCTGAAAATCTAGTCATATATCTGGTAAGGTCTAAAATTCCATAATGCTTTCCATTATTATCCTGGATAGAAAAATATGCTGATGTGTTAATGTTTTCCGAAGGAAAATATACATCAACGGCATCTACGTCCTTATAATCCTCATATTGGGAATCAGTTAACTGTACTGCAATCTTCCAATTTTCACTATCAATGGTTTTAAAAATATTATCACCTTGTTTGATTTGGCTTCCTGATTGGATAGTTTTCTTCTTATATTTGGACTCATCGAAATGCTCATCTGATATTTGATCAGCAGTAAGGCTTTCGTATCCATCTGTAAAATATTCTACATATCCGGTTCTGGTAGCACCTTTTATAGATACAGCTGTTCCTCCATCTTCAGATAATGAGGCATTTACTGTTCCCAGGGAAGTTGCATTAATACTTTCAATAAGACTTGCATCTAAAGAATACTTAAAATCATATACATCTGAAAAATTATTATTATCAAATGTACCTGTAAAATCAGATATATCCTCTTTAATTAAAGATAAATTTTCATCAGAAATAGTGGCGCCATTTTCTGCAGCCTCCTGTAATAATTTGGAGAGAGCACCACTTTCATCTATAGTATATAAAGTTTCTCCTACACTAATACGGTTTCCTTCTTTAGCATAGAAATTTATATATCCAGCAGCTTCAGCTGTTGTAACCGTTTCTGTACGAAGAATTAATCCAGTGGTAACAACATTTTCTGTGGTTTCACTAGAACCTTTAGTTACTTCGTAAATAGAAATCTTATCATGAGTTATATATATTATACTTTGTATAGTAAAATATAAAAAAAGTATAACTAGAAAAACACTTCCAATATTTATATGATAATCTTTTCTATGTCTTTTATAATTAACAATTTTCGTTCTACTTTTACGTCTGCTACTCATATTGCTCAATCCTTTATCTGTAAGCGTCTCTCCAATCAAGATCTCCTCTTTCAAGAGATTTAATAAGAAGTTCAGCTGTAGCAAGATTCGTTGCCAATGGGATATTATGCATATCGCATAGTCTAAAAATATTATTTACGTCTGGTTCATGAAGCTGAGGTGTCTCAGGATCTCTTAAGAAAATAAGCATATCTATTTGATTCTGCTCAATCTGGGAACACATTTGAACTACACCGCCTAAATGTCCAGCAAGAAATTTATGTATATTAAGATTAGCAACATCTTCAACTAGTCTTCCGGTTGTTTCAGTGGCAAATAATTCATTTTTACATAAAATTCCTCGATATGCGATGCAGAAATTCTGCATTAATTTTTTCTTCGAGTTATGTGCGATTAATCCTATATTCATAAAAGCCTCCCTTTGGTAATATAATACTAAGAATCTCTTCTTTGCAATGCAATGTTTAATACTATCCCTACACTTAAAAACAAACTAAGCAGTGAGCTTAATCCATAACTAACAAATGGTAATGGTAAACCTGTATTTGGTAACACTCTGGTTACAACAGCGATATTTACAAATGATTGTGTAGCTATTAAAAAGCCGAAACCACATGCAATAATCCGTCCAGCCAGATCCGGAGCATGACCACCAATATAAAAGCACTCAATTACAATTAGTATCAAAAGAATGATAACTCCCGTTGTTCCGATAAAACCTAGCTCCTCACCAACAATACAGAATATAAAGTCTGTCTGTGGCTCAGAAAGATATTTACCATTTTTTACACTAGTTGTCGTGTTATTATTTAATCCCTTACCCCAAAGTCCTCCTGAACCAACTGCCATAACAGAGTTATCCTGCTGTCGATTAAGCTCTCTATACCTTGCATCTTCAGGATGTAACCAGGCATTAATACGATTAAGCTGATATCCTTCCAAAAGACTCTGATTAGGTTGTATCAAAATATATATAATTATAATAGCAACCGGTACTGTGACAGCTAACGCTATTCCAATGATTTTATAACTTAAACCAGCTACATAAATCATAGATACAAATAAAACACCTATAACTATACTTGTTGAAAGGTCAGGTTGACTTAAAACCAATAACCAGGGTACAACAAAAAGGCCGATAGAAGAACCTAACATAGGCAAAGTATTAATTCTGTCACTAAATTTTTCAAAAAAAGCTGCAAAAAATATTATTAAAAATATCTTTGTAAATTCCGATGGCTGCAACTGAATGAATCCTAAATCAATCCATCTTTTAGCACCCATGTGGTTTGCACCCAAAATTTTAACAGCTAAAAGTAAAATCAAATTAATTGCATAAAAGAAAGTATAAAATCTTAAAATGAATTGATAACTAATTAAAGCTGTAATTACCATAACTATAATTCCCAGGATAAATCCCAGTAATTGCTTCTTTTCATATAAATCAGAATCTGTAGCCGATGCTATAACAAAAACTCCTAAAGTTGTTAAGGCACAAACCCATATTATCAATCTAATATTAAGATGTTTATAATTATATCTTTTTAATGCTCCTAATATATAAGACATTATTTATTACCTTTTTCATCAGGACTGTGCTTAACTTCCTTAATAGGAATATTCGCTATTAAAGCCGGAACAGAGCCATTCGATCCATCAGATTCAGTCTGAGTAAGATTAATCTCTAGTCCCTCACAGTCAATTTCCATATATTTTTTAATTACATTAATGATATCATTTTTTATCTGTTCCATTACCTCTGGAGAACAATTAGCTCTATCAGTAACAAGCAATAGCTTAAGTCTATCCTTTGCCACATCACCAGATGGTTTTTTACGGAACATATCAAGTATACTCATACGTTGCCATCCTTCCTGTTATTTGTTCTTCTTACCAAAGATTTTACCAAAGAATCCTTTTTTCTTATTCAAATCAAGGTATGGTACTTCTTCTCCTGTAATACGTCTACAGATATTCATATAAGCCTGCCCTGAAAGAGAATCATTTCCAACTAATGGCTCACCCTTGTTAGTTGAGATAACGATTTCTTCGTCATCAGGAACGGCACCTATAAGGTTAATAGCAAGAATCTCAACAACATCATCTACAGATAACATGTCACCTCTGTTAACCATATCCATTCTTATTCTGTTAACAATGAGATCTGCTCTCTTCTTTTCATTAGCTTCTAATAAACCAATAATTCTATCGGCATCTCTAACTGCAGATATCTCAGGCATTGTAACAACTAATGCTCTGTCTGCACCTGCTATAGCATTCTTAAAGCCCTGCTCAATACCTGCCGGACAATCAAGAATTATATAATCAAAAGATTCTCTTAACTGATCTGTAAGATTTTTCATCTCCTCCGGACTAACACTATCCTTATCCCCTGCCTGTGCACAAGCTAAAAGGAAAAGATTAGGATATTTCTTATGTTTAATAAGCGCCTGTTCCGGACGGCAATTTCCCTTTACCACATCTACAAGATTGTAAACAATTCTGTTTTCAAGGCCCATAACAACGTCAAGATTTCTAAGTCCTATATCTGTATCGATAAGAACAACTTTTTTATTCAACATTGCAAGACCTGTACCTATGTTTGCTGTTGTTGTTGTTTTTCCAACTCCGCCTTTACCAGATGTAACAACAATTACTTCACTCATTTCAAAAATTCCTCCATTTAATTAATTGATAATATTATTAATAGTTTCTTTATTTAGCAAATCTATATAAATATTATCATTATCAGCATAAGCAATCTTAACCTGCTGTGCTTTACGCTTTTCTCGAATATTCATAGTGCTCATAAAACTATTATCATTTGAGCTGGCTATGACATCCCCAATTCTTATTTGTAATGGATCCATCTCCAAAGCAACAACAAATGTAGATGTATCTCCATTGCAACCAGCAATGGCTGTTCCCCTTAAAGAACCTAATATTACAATATTGCCCCCTGATGTAACAGTCGCACCAGGATTGACATCCCCAATTATTACCACGCTACCTTCGCAACTAACCTGCTGACCTGATCTTAAAGTACCGGTATAAAACTGTGCATTGGAATTGTCATCACTATCATAAGATGTTTCAACTTCCACAGAATCTTTATTGGTAACCTTAGTAACATCTTCAACTGCCTTTTTATAAATAGCTTCTTTAACCTTATCAGAATCCATTATACAGACAATTGTTAAATCAGTATTATCTTCAATAATAGAAATTATCTCTTTTTCTTCATCATTAGATAATTTTCTACCTTCAAAGGTAACGGCAATGGATGATTTTCCCAAAAAGCTTTTAGAAGATGAAAATTTATAAACAATATCATTTTTTAAATCTTCATAAGGCATAGAATCATCCAATATGACTATAATACCATATTTATTGCCTTTTATCACTACAGAATTTTTCATATAATTTCACCTCTTATATGTAATTACTCAGTTTGAATTCCAGAAGTTGGTATAGCTGCTGTTGCACCATATATTTCTGCATCTGAACTTAAACCATAATAATACTTTATTGTATCTCTAACTACTTCAGCAGTATAACCCGTAGATTCACCATTTGGAATAACAACACTTAATGAAATCTCAGGATTCTCATATGGTGCATATGCAACAAAAAGCGAATGATTTGATTTCAAAAGGTTTTCCTGTGCAGTACCGGATTTACCAGCTACTGCAATTGGGAAGTCTGCAAATGTATTCTTACCGGTACCTGACGTACACACAAGTCTCATACCATAATGAACAGCATTCCAGGTAGATTCAGCAAAATTACATGTATTTTCAAGTACAGGTGTATAATCCTTCACTACATTTCCATTCGAATCAACAACTTTTTCTAAAAGAGTTAACTTATAATTATTACCACTGTTAGAAATAGTATTAACATATCTGGCCAATTGAACAGGAGTAAAACTATGTGAACCCTGACCAATCGCTGATCTAACGGAATTATCTGTTGAAAATTCCGGTTCATTTTCTTCTATTTCAACACCAGATAAAGAAGTTAAACCTAATTGATCTGCAAAAGTCTTAATCTTTGATAATCCTAAATCACTATTAAAATCACCATGTTCATCAATACTTAAATTATATCCCAACTCATAGAAAAAATAGTTACAAGATACTTCCAAGGCTTGGGAAACATTAATGGCTCCGTGATTACTTGGATATTTCCAACATTTTGGTGAAGGAGTAATCTTAGTAAATATACCCTGATCATGTATTACGGTACTTGGCGATATCAGACCTAATTCAAGACCTGTTATAGCCGATGCCATTTTAAATGTAGAACCTGGAGCAGTTCTTGTCTGAGTTGCTCTATTGTACAATGGTAACGACATATCATCGTTTAATTTTTCCCAGTAATCAGAATCAACAACACCAGATAATTTATTATTATCATAGCTTGGATATGTAACTAGTGCTAAAACATCACCGGTATCAGTATCAGTTACTACTACCGATCCGGAACATGGATCTAGGGCAACCTGAGCAGGTGTAATCTTAAGAGTTCTAATTTGTTCTCTAATAAAATCATAAGCCGAAACCGTACCTGCTGCTAAAGCCGCATATTGTCCATCATCTTGAGGCAATATGCCCTGATCATATAAAAGCATACATACCTGAGCTCCACTTATGGAACCATTGTAAATTATATAATAATAAACTCTTTTACTAAATCCCTTATCCTCAGGAAGATTCTCGTTAACATGAGATACTACTGCATTAAATATCTCATCAGTTCCTGAGTAATTTTTTTCTTCCTCTCCAATTTCTAGGAATTTACTGGTATCAATCCAATTCTTCGAAATAGAATATAATAAAAACTGTCTAAGACTTATGGTTTCATTAACCCAGGCCTTATAAGTTTCATCATCAGTATCTACTACAGATTTATTAATAATGCCTTCCTTAACCAGCATATCATAAACATATTGAATATAATCTTTATTTTCATCAGTTAAGGACTGCATAGGTACAGCCTCATTGTTATTTAAATACTCATTTACAAAAGCTAATGCACTATTTTGTCTAACTGAAAAAGTAGCATATACACTTTGTTCGTTAGCTGTAGCATCACCGGCATTAAAATGTTCCAAATCTACAACATTGTTATTAATCATTTGATAGTAAACATCTTTAACCGGTATGTCTATTGTTTTAGACGTATCCGTTACAACAACTTCATGATTAACTATCTTAGAATATAATATACCAGCTAGTTTTTGCTCAAGAATTGTATATGCAGCTTTTTGAAGTTTAGAATCAATTGTAAGATAAACATCCTGACCTGCAGAAGCCTCTGTTGTACTAATGGTATCAAGTACAATACCTGTACTATCAACAAATATAGTATTCTTACCCTTTTTACCTTTAAGGTAGCTTTCCATTTCTTTTTCAATTCCAAGCTTACCAACATAATCAGAACTAATATAATCAGCACCATTTGAATTATATTCAGATAATTCAGAATCGTTTATTTTACCTGTATATCCAATAATTGGGGCAAAATATTTAGAATCCGCATAAACTCTTAAAGTATCTTCTTTTACAGAAACTCCGGTAAGTTCTGCCTGATATTCATAAATCGCAGCTACAGTATTATCATTTACATTAGTAGCAATCTCAGTAGTAATATATTTTTGATAAGAATTCAAAGACATATTATATCTAACCATAGCAATATTTAACTTTTCCTGAGGTGTATATTTATCTGATATATCAAACTTATCCTCACTACAAAAATACTCCATAATTTCATCTGCGGAATCATTGGATAATGTATTTTCTTCATCATCAAGTTCTGCTACTGATTTTTTTCCATAAAGGTCTCTTAAAAAGCCAAGTCTTTCAGTTTCTGAAGAAACATCATATACATAACTTCCAGAGGAACTAATGGTTATATAAAAGTTGTGATTTATAGAATCGCCATTTTCTTCTATAATCTTAATTGTCTTATTAATAATTGTATTTAAAGTCTCGTTTTTATCCACGTTAGAATCCAAGTTATCTTCAATAACCACAGAATAAGCTAACTTGTTATAAGCTAAAGCTACTCCATTTCTATCGTAAATAATACCTCTTGTACCTGAGGTAAGAACTTCTTTTTCTGCTTTCTGTATATAGTTTTCCATATAATAATCGGATTTTACAATCTGTAAATTAAAAATTCTTATTAACAAAACTGTAAACATTATCCCAACTAGCAGCATAAGTACAAAAAGTCTGGACTTTATTATATTTAAAACATTTTCAAAAAAGTCTCTAATCAAAGGTCACACTTCCTCTTTCTCGTTCTTCCAATTTAGAATTAATTTTCAGCATTAATCTATAAAAAATTAAAGTTAGAATTACTGTATAAATCATTTCCGGTAGAATAATATGAACAAAATAATACCAAAAACTCAATCTGTTTCTTAACAAAAATGAGAAAACATAAAATAAGAAATTATAAACAAAATCACTTACAAATACTAATCCTATTGGTAACGTAACCTCATCTCCATAATACATGGAATGGAAAAATCCATTTAGATATCCAATAAGCATTAAAAGCAATGCATTAAATCCAATTACCTGTCCGTAGAACAAATCAAGAACCAATCCGGCAAAAAAACCAACGTAAATCCCTTCTTTTTTTCCACGAATAAAGCCTGCAGCAAATGTTAACATTAATAACAAATTAGGTGATACAGAGCCTAATGCTATAAATTTAAAAAATGTACATTGTAATAAATAACAAAGAAATATAGAAATTCCTAGTATGATTTTTCTTAACATATTATCATCCTTCAGGGTTTGCCTTTTCCTCTTTAATAACCAATACAATATCTAAATGAGCAAAATCCACAACTGGAGTTAAATAAGCTGATTTAGTAAGGTTATTAGAATCTTCTTTTATATCTTTAATGTATCCAATAAGAATTCCCGGAAGGAATTTACTACTAATATTGGATGTAACTACCATATCTCCATCTTGAATATTGGCATCTTTATTTATGTTAAACACCTGTAAAACGCCATCATTCATAAGTTTTAAAGAGCCTTTAACAATACATTTGTCAGATGTGGACGCTATCTGGGCACTTACATTACTTTCATCATCAATGATGGAACGAACCATGGCATAATTATCGCCTACTTCGTATACAATTCCAACTAATCCACCATCACCAATAACGTTCATGTCCTTTTTAATTCCGGAAGATGAACCTTTATCAATGGTAAAGGTTGAGTACCAGTTACTGGTATCTTTACTTATAATTCTAGCACCAACTGTGCTGTAATCACTGTATTGAGAACTTAAATCAAAAAGATCCCTTAACTGATTCAACTCGCTTTGATCTTGAACAGAAAGTGCATTCTGATTCTGAAGTTCAGCAATTTGTTTTTTAAGAGCTTTATTTTCCTCATTTATACTTTTAAATGTATCAATTTTATCCTTTTCCTCTATCATCCAAAAACCTGCTTTGTTCATTCCTTTAGTTATAGGAGATACAACATAAGAAACTACAGATTTTACCGGAGTTGCAAATCCTGGAAGTGCAAATGATAAAATTATTAAAACAGCACATATTCCAGAAAGAATAAACAATATATATCTTGGAGGAATTTCATTATTAACCTTTTTCATCAAATACCTCTTTTCTAAAGATAGGTCTTTTCTGTTGGTGTGTACATTAACTTGGCAAATTGTTCCTTTGCCATAATCCTGGCAACACCTTTTATCACAGTTAAATCAGGTCTGGATGGTATGTTAACTATAAGACCTGTTTCATTTGAAATAAATTTGTCAAGATTATGTATATTAGCAGAACCGCCAGTTACATAAACACCAGCTTCATTAATATGAACTGACATCTCCGGCGGAATTCTTTCCAATATAGTTTTTGCTGAATCTACTACCTGTTTAAGAATATTTATAATAGACTCATAAACTAGAGATGAACTTATCTCTTCTCTAGTTGGTAATCCAGACACTAGATTTCTTCCGTAAACTGTATAGTTTTCCTGAAGTTCATTCATAGCATCTGCAATCTTTATCTTTAATAATTCGGCTGTCTTTATGCCTATTATCAAATTATATTTTTCTTTAACTGTTTTACAAATAGCATTATCCAAATCAGCGCCACCAACTTTTAAAAGTTTACTAACTACAATACCACCTGAAGAAATAACTGATATTTCAGTTGTAGCCGCACCGAAATTAATGATAAATTTTCCTTTTGGACTTTCTACATCCAAATCAAGACCTACAGCATCTGCAATAGGTTTTTCCACAACTTTTATTATTCTTGCCCTTACTCCTGACTCTGCTATTAAGTCAAAAAAAGCTCTTTTTTCTACTTCCGTTATATCTGTTGGAACAGCAACACAAAACTTTGCACCACCAAGATAGGACTTCTTTGGGGTTAGCTTTTTAAAAAGCTTTTCAAACAAATCGTACATGTTATTAATATCCCCAATAACTCCATGTTTAACTGGAAATATTATATTAAGATTTTCCGGTGCTTTTTCAAACATATCATATGCTTCATCACCAAATTCCACTAATGAAGATACGCCACGTTTCTTTTTAGTTACTATTATATTTTTTTCATTTAAAAATGTATTATCACTCAAGTTATATATTTTAAAATTGCTTGTTCCAATATCAATTCCGTATGAATGTTGTGACATAAAATATGCCTCCTAAATTGTTAAAATAATTGTTTTTGCTTCATACTAAAAAATATATTGTCGCCAATGATTATATGGTCAATTAAGGTAATACCTATTAATTTTCCAGCATCTGCCATTCGTTTTGTTATTTTTATATCCTCTCTGCTGGGTGTTGGATCTCCACTAGGATGATTATGTATTAAGCAAATATAAACAGCTCCATTTTTTAATGCTTCAATATATGCCTCTCTTGGAGAAGCAACTGAAAAATTAACCGTACCTTTGGACAGAGTACAATCTCCAATGAATTTATACTTCGTGTTAAGCATAACCATTATAAGATGCTCTATCTCAAGATGCCTTAGATCCTCCATATATCTAGATGCAATCAGTTCAGGTGATGATAAATCCTTTGTTATTGGTACACTGCTTTTAGAAATCCTTCTGCTTAATTCCCCTACCGCTTTAATTTCAATAGCTTTTACTTTACCAATTCCTTTAATATTCATAAGTTCCTGTAAACTCATATGATTAATCGATAAAATAGAACCTTCCTTAGAACCATCTATAATCTCATTTGCAAGATCTATAGATGTTTTATCGCTGGTACCTGATCTGATAATTATAGCTAGAAGTTCTGCATCTGTTAGAACTTCCGGCCCAAGCGTTACAAATTTTTCATAAGGTTGTAAATCTTTTTTTAATTCTTTTATTGTTGTCATTTCTGTCCTTTCTATCAGGACAAGGATATCAAAACAACAATTTATATTAACATAAATGCGTTATTTTCTCAATAGAACTAGGACTTTTAAAAAATAATTAATCTATTGTAACTATTTTTTTTGAAACTAACTTTTGTAATGACATAATTATTCCTAATTTTGCATGTTCAAAGGTTAACCCTCCCTGAAAATATGCTGTATATGGCTCTCTTAAAGGACCATCTGCACTTAATTCTATTGATGCTCCTGATACAAAAGTACCGGCAGCCATAATTACATCGCTGTCATATCCAGGCATTGCCCATGGTTCAGGTACAACAAAACTATCAACTGGTGCTCCAGCCTGAATACCCTGACAAAAACTTATAAGTCCTTCAGGATTACCAAATTGGATTGCCTGAATAATATCAAAACGTTCCTCACTGGCAGCAGGAACTACTTTAAATCCAAGCTTTTCATAGATTGCAGCTGCAAAAACAGCTCCCTTTAATGCTGAGTTTACAACACTTGGAGCCATGAAAAGACCCATTATCATATCTTTTGTAACTCCTAATGTTGGTCCAACTTCTCTTCCCAATCCTGGAGTAGTTAATCTGTATGAACATCTTTCCACACATTCCTTTGTACCTGCAATATAACCACCTACCGGAGCCAAACCTCCACCCGGATTCTTTATAAGCGAGCCAACTGTCATATCAGCTCCAAAATCACTCGGCTCTTTAAGATTAACAAATTCACCATAGCAATTATCTACCATAACAATTACTTCCGGCTTTATATCTTTAACAAAATGTATTATATCTCCGATATCATATGGCGAAAGAGTCTTTCTTTCCATATATCCTTTAGAACGTTGAATTGCAATAACTCTTGTTTTATCATTAATTGCATTTTTAATGGCGTCTTTATCAAAATCTCCATTTTCTTTAAGCTCTACCTGAGAGTAAGATACACCATATTCTTTTAAAGATCCTTGTGCAGGACGAATTCCTATAACCTCTTCAAGAGTATCATAGGGTTTTCCACTAATGGATAATAATTCATCTCCCGGTCTTAAATTAGCTGCCAAAGCTATTCCTAAGGCATGAGTACCACAAGTAATCTGTGGTCTTACTAAAGCATCTTCCGTATTAAATACATTTGCATATATTTTTTCTAAGGCTTCTCGTCCTATATCGTTATAACCATAACCAGTTGTAGGTGCAAAATGTGCTTCTGACAATCTTGCTTCTTGCATTGCATTAATTACCTTTAACTGATTATATTCTTTAATTTCATCATAATCCTTGAATCTATCCTGCAATTCCTCTAGTATTTTATTACAAAATGTAAGAACTTTCTTTGAAATACCAAAGTTTTTATATTGCTCTGTTAAATCTATATTTGACATAGAAACCTCCGTGTATCAAATTATATTTTTATTTTTTAAATCATTAAGCATATAATCCAGCATATCTTCTTTCGAAGAATAATTCTCATAATTTATAAAAGTCGTTATCTTTTCTCTTCTAAACCAGGTAAGCTGTCTTTTTGCAAAATTCCGTGTATTCTTTTTTATAAGTTCAATGGCTTCTTCTAGTGAAATATCACCTCGTATATAAGAAACCATTTCCTTATATCCTATTCCCTGCATGGATACATTTTTCTCGTTATATCCCATATCTAAAAGTCTTTTTACTTCATCTTCAAGACCTTCACTTATCATTATGTCCACTCGTTTATTAATTCTTTCATATAAAGTATCTCTTTGCCTGTTGAGTACATAATATGAAAAATTATATGGAGAATCATTTTTTCTCTCCCTTTTATTATGTTCAGAAAATTTCTCATGATTTATTTCATAGTATTCTAAGGCTCTTACTACTCTTTTTAAATTATTAAAGTGAATAGCATCTGCAGATTCCTTATCTACCTCCTTTAAAAGACTATGAACATATTCATTTCCCTTTTCATTGGCTAATTTATAATATTTATCTCTTATTTCATCTCTTTGGGAATCATTTTCATTTTCAAAATTTATATCGTACAAAACACTTTGAATATAAAAACCGGTTCCCCCGACAATTATAGGTATTTTACCTTTTTCATAAATATTTTCTATGGCCCTTTTTGACATTTCCTTGAATTTAAACACATTAAAATCTTCCTTAGGGTCTAATTCATCCACCAGGTAATGTGTTATACCTTGCATTTCATTCTTTTTAATCTTAGCCGAGCCAATGTCCATATATTTATAAATTTGTATTGAATCAGCACTTATAATCTCTCCACCTATTTTTTTTGCCAGGGCAATGGATAAATCTGTTTTCCCTACAGCAGTGGGACCTGTAATAATTACAAGTGGTTTATTGTTTTTATTCATCATACAATTCTCTTAAATTTCTTTTCTATCTCATATTTGCTCATTGATATAATTGTCGGTCTACCATGAGGACAATTATATGGATTTTCCAAAGTTAATAATTCATCTATCAACGCATTCGCTTCTAAAAATGATAGTTTGTCATGACCTTTAACTGCTGCTTTACAAGACATTGTTGCTATTCTATCCCTGATTAAATCTGAATTAAGCGATGTAGATGTTTCTGTCACCGAATCAATAAGATCTAACAGTAATTCTTTCTTTCCAATGGAATATAGGTTATCCGGAACAGCTCTTACTGCATAATCATTTCCTCCGAATTGCTCCAGTTCATATCCTAGTTTTTTAAATTCATCATAGAATTTTTCCACTACCTGTATCTGATCATCAGTAAGGGTGAGTATTATCGGAGGATTTAGCTGTTGTGATGTTAAAGTTTTATTTTTTAAATGATTCATTGTTTTTTCATATAAAACTTTTTCATGAGCAGCATGTTGATCGATTATATAAAGGTTTTGCTCATATTCCACAAGCCAATAGGTATCAAATATAACCCCTATTATCTTGTGTTTTTTTCTTCCTTCATCTGATATAAAATTATCCTTGAACAAATCTTGCTGTACTGCTTTTGTCTCCTGTGTAGCCTGAAAATCCACTACAGGAGCTACCCACTCCCTTACAGTTTCAAAAGGTTCCGGCATCTTTTCATTTTTATATGAATAATCTGATTCTTTATTGTCTGATACTTTATCTTGCTTATTTAAAGTATCAAGAGATGGGATAAGGCTTTCGTTTATAATCTCTTGAATTTCTTTATCATCCCTTGGAATATCCTGAATATAAACGTCCTTATCATCAGGGCTCACTTCATGAATCAATTCCTTATTTTCTAAAGCCGAAGATATTGCAGATTTAAATATATTAAAAATATCATTATTATTTTCAAATCTAATCTCCATTTTAGAAGGATGTACGTTGACATCAATCATTTCTGGATCTATTTCAAAATGAAGCACAGTGAATGGAAAATTATGCTGCATTAAAAATGGTTTATAAGCCTCCATAATAGCAGAATCTATTATAGAACTTTTAATATATCTGCCATTTATAAAGTAAGTCATATCTTTTTTATTTCCCTTGTAGATAATCGGTTTTCCAATAAAACCTGTTACTTTCATACCAAGGGCTGATTCATTAACCTCTAAAAGATTTGAAGCAATATCTCTACCGTATATTGTATAAATGATTTCTTTTAATTTTCCATTTCCTGAGGTATGAAGTTTATTCTGATTGTTATTAATAAATCTTATGGATACCTCTGGATGTGAAAGAGCTAATCTATTTACTATATTGGATATATAATTTGCTTCTGTAGTATTACTTTTTAAAAATTTTCTTCTGACAGGAGTGTTATAAAATAGATTTTTCACAATAAAGGTTGTTCCTGAAGGAGCACCTACCTCCTGAAACTCTTTTTCTTCACCGCCTTCAATTACATACCTGCTTCCAACTAAAGCATTTTTAGGTTTTGAGATGCATTCAAGCATTGTAACTGCTGCAATACTTGATAAAGCCTCGCCTCTAAAGCCAAGAGATGTAGCACTTAAAAGATCTTCTACTGAATTAATTTTGCTTGTTGCATGTCTTAAAAATGCATTTTTCACATCATCTTTCTCTATCCCCATACCATTATCAGTAATTCTAATAAGAGACGTTCCACCGTCTTTTATTTCTACGGTGATGGCACTGGATTTGGCATCAATGGAATTTTCCATCATTTCCTTAACAATTGAAGAAGGTCTGTCAATTACTTCTCCTGCTGCAATTTTATCTATTGTATCCTGACTAAGAATATTAATATGACTCATTACAATCCTCTCTTTAATACCTGTTCTTTAGCTTGTTTTGTAATTTATAAAGGGTATTTAACGCATCAATTGGCGTCATATTGGCCACTTCCATTTTCTTTATTTCTTCAATTATGTCATCGTTTTTTACAGTATCAAATAACGACATTTGGTTAGCCTCTATATCATCTTTTATAAACGTATTTACCTTCTTGGCCGGCTTAGATGAAATAGCAATTTCTTTAGCTTTTGAACTAATATCAGCATTTGACAATTCCGTAACTATTTCTTTGGCTCTATTAATTACCGAATCAGGTATTCCTGCAAGCTTTGCTACCTGAATACCATAACTTTTATCTGCACCACCTCTAATAATTTTACGAAGGAATATAATATCATCCCCCTGTTCTTTAACAGCTATACAATAATTTTTAACACCTTTTATTGTACCTTCTAATTCTGTTAATTCATGGTAATGGGTTGCAAATAAGGTCTTTGCTCCAATAAGCTTTAAATTACTAATATGTTCCACCACAGCCCAGGCTATACTAAGTCCATCATATGTAGATGTTCCACGTCCGATTTCATCAAGTATTAAAAGACTGTTAGCGGTGGCATTTCTAATAATGTTAGCCACTTCAGTCATTTCCACCATAAATGTAGACTGGCCTGATGCCAGGTCATCACTGGCTCCAACTCTGGTAAATATTCTGTCACAAATACCAATACTAGCTGAATCAGCCGGAACATATGAACCAATTTGGGCCATTAATACAATAAGCGCCGTTTGTCTCATATATGTGGATTTACCTGCCATATTAGGACCTGTGATAATAGACACTCTGTTATCACCTTTATCTAAATATGTGTCATTTGAAATAAAATTATTATCATTAATAACTTTTTCTACAACAGGATGGCGACCACCCTTTATATCTATAATTCCCTTTTCATTTATCTTTGGTTTAACATAATTATTATGTTCTGCTACATAGGCCAAAGAACAATATACGTCTAAACGAGCTACATATTTAGAGGTTTTTCTGACTCTTTCAATATTATCTGCAATTGAATCTCTAACCTGAGAGAACAATTCATATTCTAGTTTTGAAAGTTTTTCTTCAGAGCCAAGAATTAAATCTTCTAATTTCTTTAGTTCATCTGTTATATATCTTTCAGCATTGGTTAGAGTCTGTTTTCTGATATATCTATCCTCTGGCACCTTATCTTTAAAAGAATTGGTAACTTCTATACAATATCCAAATACCTTATTGTATTTTACTTTTAAGTTTTTTATACCAGTAGCTTCCCTTTCTCTTGCTTCTAATTGTGCAAGCCAGGTTTTACCTTCATTTTTTGCTTTTCTTAACTGATCTACTTCAGTAGAAAAACCAGCTCTTATGATACCACCTTCCTTAACAAGAATTGGCGGATCTAATTCGATAGATTTATCTAAAAGATTATATATATCAGACAGGGTATCAAAATTGCTGTAAATACCCTTCAGTTCTTTTAACTTGTAATTCTTAAGTAAATCCTTTATATATGGCAACATTTCCAATGAAGTTTTAAATGCAATTAAATCCCTTGGATTAGCTGTTTTAAAGGAAATCTTTCCGATTAACCTTTCCAAATCATATATTGGATTTAAATATTCCCTTATTTCCTCACGGTTAATCAAATCAGAATTTATTTCACTAATAGCATCCTGTCTTAACATTATTTCTTCTCTATCTATTAAAGGCTGTTCAATAAAACGCCTCAACATACGGGCACCCATGGCTGTTTTTGTTTTATCTAACACCCAAAGTAAAGACCCTCTTTTATCTTTTTCTCTAAGAGTTTCTGTTAATTCAAGATTTCTTCTGGTAGATGTATCAATAACCATGTATTTACTTGTGGAATATGTGGTTATGTTATTTATATTGGTAAGTTCATTTTTTTGAGTTTCCTGCAGATATTTCATAAGGGCACCTGCAGAAATTCGACCTGTTGGGTAATCATTTAATCCAAAACCAGACATATCAATGGTTTTAAAATGATTTTTTAAAGTAGACTCACACATATCCTCATCAAAATACCATGAGTCTAATGTAAACACACATATATGTAATCTATTTTTTAAATCATCTATATCTATTCCGGTTAATAAAAATGAAGAATTTATTATTAACTCTGATGGCATGTATTTATTAATCTCATTTAATGCCATCCTTTCAGATGTAATTTCTGTAACTAAAAAATCTCCCGTTGTTATATCTGTTACGGCTATGCCGAAACTGTCATCCATTCTGGCAATACACATAAGATAATTATTCTTAGTTTCGTCAATGGATGAAGTGTCCAGATTTGTACCGGGAGTAACTACTCTTATAACTTCTCTTTTAACTAGCCCCTTTGCAAGTTTAGGGTCTTCCACCTGTTCAGCTATGGCTACTTTATAGCCTCTTGATACAAGTTTTGTTATATAAGAATCCGCAGCATGGAAGGGAATTCCACACATAGGTGCTCTCTCTTCCAAACCGCAGTCTTTTCCTGTTAAAGTAAGTTCAAGTTCTTTAGATGCAGTTTTTGCATCATCAAAGAACATTTCATAAAAATCTCCAAGTCTATAAAATAAGATGCAGTCCTTATATTCTGACTTCGTCTCCATGTATTTCTGCATCATTGGTGACAATTGTTCCATAATAATAAAATCCCTTTGCCTCGTCTAAATGTACTTTAACTATCTGTCCAATAAGTTCTTTGTTTCCTTTAAAATGCACTGTTGAATTATTATCCATTTTACCTGTTACAAATTCCGGATTCTGTGTGTTTTGTTCTTCAACAAGCACATCCACTGTATTTCCCAATTTCTGAGCATTTCGGTAAGCAGAATCTTCTTGTACCTGTTTTAATAATCTGTTAAATCTATCTTTAACAACATCTTCCGGTACCTGATCTGGAAATTTTGCCGCTGGTGTTCCTGTACGTTTTGAATAAATAAAAGTATAGGCACTGTCATATCTGACTTTTTTAACTACATCCATAGTATCTTCAAAGTCTTCTTCTGTTTCTCCTGGAAATCCCACAATAATATCTGTCGTAATGGATATATCCGGCATTGCTTTTCTGATTTTATCAACTAGTTCAAGATAGCTTTCCTTTGTATAATGTCTGTTCATTCTCTTTAAAAGACTATTTGAACCTGACTGTACAGGTAAATGTATATGTCGACATATTTTCTTTGACTTACTCATTACATCTATAAGTTCATCAGAAAGATCTTTTGGATGGCTGGTCATAAATCGTATTCTTTTAAGTCCTTCAATTTCTTCTACCATCTGAAGTAATTTGGCAAAGGATATAGAATTTTCCAGTCCTTTTCCATAAGAATTAACATTCTGACCTAAAAGCATTATTTCTACAACACCATCATTTACCAAATCTTTAATTTCTCTAATAATGTGTTCAGGCTTTCTGCTTCTCTCCCTACCTCTTACATACGGAACTATACAGTAGGTACAGAAATTATCACAGCCAAACATGATATTAACCCCTGATTTGAAGGCATATTTTCTTTCAGTTGGAAGTTTTTCTACAATTAGTTTTGTATCTTTAAGAACATCCACAACCATTTTATTTGATGAATATACTTCGTTTAATAATTCACCGAATTTATATAAATTATGAGTTCCAAAAATAAGATTTACAAAGGAGTAGCTTTTCTTTATTTTTTCTACTACGTCAGGTTCCTGCATCATACATCCACACAAACCAATTATCATATCCGGATTCTTTGCTTTTTCTTTTTTTAGATTACCTAAGTTACCATATACCTTTAGATTTGCATTTTCTCTAACGGTACATGTGTTAAAAAGAATTAAATCCGGAGTATCATTTTCAGAAGCCTCTACATATCCAATATTTTCAAGAATTCCATGTATTTTTTCTGAATCTCTTGCATTCATCTGACATCCAAAGGTTTTTATGGTGAAATACATAGGTCTTGAAAGTTCTTGCTTCTTTTTTTGAATATAGTCTCTACATTTTTTTATGTAGTAATACTGTCTTTGTGGCTCTTCGTAAGGAGCGTTTTCATTGATATCTATTTCATCAAAATCAATCTCGTTCATCATAAAATCCTTTCAGAATTGTTTATTCTAATTATTTCTTTATCTGTAATTATATAATCTGGCGAAATGTCATTTTTCTCAATGGGTATAATGCCATGATATATTTGTACATAAAAACACAGTGCAGCCTTTAAAAATCCCGCTTCACTGTATTTATCTATATATTTGTCATAAAATCCTCCTCCATAGCCTATTCTGCCACCATATTTATCAAATACAAGTCCCGGCATTATCATAAGACTATCCTTCGAAGGAATACACAAATTTTGGTCATTTCCATTTGGTTCTAATATATTCATAGTTCCTGGTTTAACATCTTTAAAGGATGAAATATAATAAAATTTCATTTCATCTCCCATAACCTTAGGAACTGCAACTTTTTTATTTATTTCAAAACAATGATTTATAAGCTTAGAAGTATTCACTTCACTTTTCGTATTTATAAAAGTCAGTATTTCCTTTGATGTATTAAAAATCTCTGTTTCATAAAGTCTATCCATTATTCTGTCACTAAGCTCATTAATGGTAGCTACATTTAATGCATTTCTAATACCTTTATATTTTATTCTAAGTTCATTTTTTGAAATATTTTCAAACATATTTTCCTCTTAATTTATTTTGTAATTATATAAAGAGTGTCATCATCAGATTCCAAGCTATCAATATATTCATAGTTTTCTTTAAATAACACTTTATCTGACGGAAAACCTATTACTTCATAATAATTTTTTTCTTTACCTATCAAAAAAGATTTTTTCATTCCTGCAAAAACCAATGCTTCTTTGCATATTTTTACAAGTTTCAAATTATTATGATAGTGGTGATCCACTTTATTGGAGTTAATGTTTAAAAACTGATAACTTTTATTTTTTTCTATACATACGTATGGATTATTATTTATAATAAATGCATTGGCTAAATCTTTGCTGGAATTAACATCCTCATTAATGCATTTTTTAACCTCATTAGTTTCCATATTGTAAAATTTAATCTCTTCAGTTTTATTCTTATTATTTACCACTGAATAAATTAAATAATTCTGAGTTATTTTCATATATGGAATGGTGGTCTCATAAAATGCCTGATCTATGACGTCTATGGATATATTCACATGACCTATTGCCAAATCTGACAGCATCTGACTTATATTTACAAATCCAATAGTCTCAACTGAACATTCTTCCTGAGTTAGATTCGAGAATCTTCCATCCTCTACTAAGGAAAAACCTGTTTTAATTATACATTGTTTTTCAGAAACAGCGATAATATCTGTAATTCCATTATTAATTATATTTTCATCAGATATTATAAACTCTGAACCGTCTTTTAAATTAATAAGAAAACTATTAAATTTAAAATATCCCGAATAATCATTCTTACATAGTTTTAATTCTTCATTTTGAAGAATTATAGCCTCGTCATTGATTATAAATATACGATATCTTTGAACGGTATTAATTAGTTCGATTTTATTAGAAAATGAATAAATACTTTCCATATTTTCAGTACTTATACAATATCTGATAATATTGAATAATTCCTCGCCTTTATCATTACGTTCAATATTAGTAAAATAAAGATATTCCGGATTTAATGACGCATTCACCACTCCACCAATATCATATTTTTCTATATTAGGTAAAATCTCTTTATGTTCATTGGTATTAATATCTATCAAAAAATATCTGATAATATCAATATTTTCAAATTTGGATTTTTGTCTGGTTCGTTCCATTACATAATTTGTAGAAAAATATGTAGCGAATTTCCAATCTGCATCATGTAAAATTTTAATATCCATAAGCAACAGTCCTGTAAAGTATTAATCCTTTAAATAATTAGTAATTTCAAATGCTTCTTTTTCATCTGCTAAAAATAGCGTTCCTATTTCTTTCCCCGTTGTAATAGCTTCAATAACGTCTGGATTTGCACCATTTGCTATTACCATATCAGCACCTGAATGTGTTGATATCTCTGCTGCAGTAATCTTTGCAGTCATTCCACCTGTTCCCACATCACTCGTGGATGTAGATTTACTCATGTGGTACATTTTTTTATCTATTTTTTCAACAACACTTATCATCTTAGCATCACTATTAATATTAGGATCGTCTGTATATAAACCGTCTATATCTGATAGCAATATCAATAAATCCGCTTTAATCAAAGCACATACCAACGCCGATAACCTGTCATTGTCACCAAACTCAATTTCATATGTAGATACAGTATCGTTTTCGTTAACAACAGGAATTACATTGAGTTTTAAAAGCTCTTCTAATGTATTTCTAGCATTATATCTGCTTAAATCATCCAAAATAGTATATTTGGTCATAAGTACCTGGGCTGACAACTGTCCATATTCAGCAAATAATTTCTGGTATATGGTCATTAATTGTGCCTGGCCTAATGCGGCACAAGCTTCTTTCTCAGTAAGAGTAAGCTTTCTTCCTCTTAAATTAAGAGATGATTTTCCAACAGCTATAGCACCCGAAGATACAAGAATAACATCTTTTCCTCTGTTTTTTAGATCCTTTAATGCTCTCACAAGTTTTTCTAATTTATATAAATCTAATTCACCGGTTTCCTCATGTATTAAAGATGATGATCCTATTTTTATAACTATTCTTTTTTTATCTTTTAGTGATTCTCTATAATTTTCCACATTCATTTTTATTATCTCCGAAACAATTTTACCAAAGAACATTCTACAAAAATACTGATGTTATGTCAACGAAACGCTTTATTTATCTAGACTTTTGCAAATATTAAAATGGTTCATATACTGAAGCTATTGCTTCAAAAACTTTAATACCATCTATAGCAGCTGAGGTTATTCCTCCTGCATATCCTGCTCCTTCTCCACAAGGATAGACACCTTTTATATTAGATTGAAAACTTTCATCTCTTTCAATTCTTAAAGGCGAGGATGTTCTACTCTCTACTCCTGATATAATGCTATCCTCCCTGTCATACCCTTTTATTTTATGTCCGAAAGAATCTATTCCCCGGATAATTGATTGTGAAATAAACTCTGGAAATATTTCTCTTACATTGCCTAAAATGTACTCTCCTTTAGTTTGAGGAATTATTTCTCCAAATCCCGTAGAAATTCTATTCTCTTTAAAATCACCATAAAGTTGTACAGGAATCATTCCATTTCCAATTTTGTAAGCTTTTCTTTCCAACTCTCTTTGAAATTCTACACCTGCTAATGCTCCCTGTCCTTTAAAATCCTCAGGCTTTACGGTACATATTATGGCACTATTGGAATTGCTGCCATCTCTTTTAGAATAACTCATTCCATTTACTGCAATCATACCTTCTTCCGATGAAGAATTTACAATATAACCTCCCGGACACATGCAAAATGAATATACACCTCTATTATTTTCCAAATTCTTGGTAAGTTTATAACTGGCAGCAGGTAATTTATTATAATAAGCTCCATATTGATCTTTATCTATCATTTCTCTAGAATGCTCTATTCTAATTCCAACTGCAAAGGCTTTAGGTGTCATATACACATCCATATCATTTAGCATCTTAAAGGTATCTCTAGAACTATGTCCAATTGCTAAAACAAGTGTTTCGCAAGGCATCTGTTCTTGCATATTATTTGTTTCATATTCCAGAGCTTCTAGTTTACCATTTTTTTCTATTAAATGTGTTAACTTTGTATTAAACCTAAACTCTGCGCCGTATTCAATTGCTGCATTTCTTATATTCTTCACAACCTCAGATAGAACATCTGTACCAATGTGTGGTTTACTATCATAGATTATTTCTTCACTTGCTCCATATTTTACAAATGTTTCCAAAACAAAAGTGTTTCTCTTAAGTCTATCTTTAACCAGAGTGTTTAGCTTTCCATCTGAAAATGTACCGGCTCCACCTTCTCCAAACTGAACGTTAGATTCTGTATTCAACTTACCTGTTTTAAAAAACTTATCCACAGTCTCTCTACGATGGTCTACATCTTCACCACGTTCTATAATTATAGGTTTGTAACCGGATTTTGCAAGCATATATCCACAAAAAAGACCTGCCGGACCACTTCCTACAATAACAGGTCTTGAATTCATTTTTATATTACCAAATGTATCAAATTTGTATTTTTCTGAGTTGGTTAACATAACATTTTTATTGTTAACATTTTTCATAATAAAGGATTCTTTTTTATTTTTTAATAAAATATCCACTGAGTAAACATAGTTTACATCTCCTTTTCTGGCATCAATGGAACGTCGAACCACTTTATATGTAAATTCATTCTCAGAAATTCCAAGAATTTTAGATATTTTCTTTGATAATAATTTAAGATCATCATCAATTTTTAATTTAATCTGAGTTATTCGTATCATAATCTAATGCTTCCTCCGGCTATATATCCTTCACTCCAGGCTAATTGTAGGTTATAACCTCCGCATATACCTTCTGCATTAAGCATTTCCCCAATTATATATAATCCGGAAACTCTCTTCGATTCCATGGTTAAAGGATTTATGTCTTTCGTACTTACACCGCCTGTGTAAATCTGGGCATTTGAAGGATTAACCTTTGAAATTTCAAACTTAACTGATTTCAAATAGCTTAAGAAAGATATTAGTTCTGCAGCAGTAATATTTTTCTTTGATATTGTAAGATCTTTTCTGTTTATTTCTTCGGCATATCTTATAACCAGTTCTTTAGATAAATCTTCATTTAAAATGCCTCTATTGATGTCCATAAGATTCTTCTTTGCTGCATAATCCTGGCTTAACAAAAGATTTGCAATAACAACTACGTCTTCAAAATCAGGCAGAAAATCTACAACAACCGTTACCTTGTTATTATTTCTTAAAGCTCTAGAAACAATAGAACTTATTTGAAATATAACAATTCCTGATAAACCGTATTCTGTAAGTTGGAGTTCCCCTTCTGTATCATTATGTGGAATCTTTATTTCTTCATCGTTTATTAAAACAGAAACTTTTACGTCACTTCGTATTCCTTTTACTTTTGAAAAGAAACTCTTCTCATCACAACATAGACCACACAAAGCTGGTACCATAGTTTTATAATCATGACCTGTTTTCATTATATAATCTATTATTCCTTCATTAGAATACTCTTTGTTACCGGCAGCAGACCCACACGCTATAATTAATTTATCACAGGAATGCATCATTCCATCATCTGTTTTTATACTAAACATATGCTTTTGTATTTTTTCTATAGATTTGACATGCTTATGTATAAATTTAACTCCTAATATATGGCATTGACTTTCAAGAGCTTCCACAACTGATCTGGCTTGATTAGACATTGGATATATCAAATTTTTCTTTTCTCTTGTTAACAAACCAATAGAATTAAAAAAAGACAATGTATCCTTATAAGAAAATCTTTTAATAAGTTCTTTAATAAATGTCATATCATCAGAATAAAACATATCTGGTTTTATATCTTTGTTAGTAAGGTTACAATGTCCATTTCCTGTAACTAAAATCTTTCTTCCCGGTTTTTTATTAGCTTCAAATATAGTTACATCATTGCCATTTTTTTTTGCTTGTATTGCGGCTACCATTCCTGATGCACCGCCACCAATAATAATTACTTTGTTATTCATCATCAAAATCCTTTACAAGGTTAAAGGCAAATGGAATCAGCTCATTTAAAGAATACTCTTTGATGTTGCCTGTTTTATCTTGAACTACCACAATTCCATCTTCCATAAATTCAGACAAAAACTGTCTACAAATTCCACATGGATATGTCAAATCATCTCCTGAAGAGACAATTGCAATCTTTTTAAAAGAAGTATATCCCTCTGATACTGCCTTCATTACCGCACATCTTTCAGCACATATTGTTGCTCCAAATGATGCATTTTCCACATTGCATCCGGTAAACACTTCTCCCTCTGTAGTTAAAAGTGCAGCACCTACACTAAAACCCGAATATGGCGAATATGCATTCCCCATTGCTTTCTTTGCATAAGAAATAAGATATTCATTCTCCATAAAAACCTCCAATTCATATGATTAATTAATCATCTGTATATCTTAAGCCCATCCATGATTTCTGTCTGCTTTTTTTCCATCACTTCTCTTTCTTCGTCTTCCATGTGATCATAACCAAATAGATGAAGCATACTATGTGCAGTTAAAAACCCCATTTCTCTATAAAATGAATGGCCATATTCCTCAGCCTGAGATAATACCTTCTCTAAGGAAATCATAATGTCTCCAAGTATTAACTCACCTGACTCAGGGTTAAAATCTGCCGTCATATTGCTACCATCTTCAATATCAGAGAAATCCCCTGGAGCCTTGTATTCTATAGCCGGAAATGAAAGAACGTCTGTTGGTCTGTCAATTCCTCTAAATCTTTTATTAACATCATGAATGCTTTCATTATCAGTTAACAAAACATTTACTTCTAATTCATAGGGACATTTTTCATAATCTGCCACGTAATTAATAACGTTATTTAACAACTCTTCATAGTCAAAATCTAATTCTATATCTGTTTCTTTTTCAATTATTATGTTCATTACTATCTTCACTTTCTGTATTCATATTTGAAAATATGCCAAGAATTATTGGTAGCATAAATGTAATGTAGTAAACTGTAAAACCAAAAAATCCAGAAATCAAATATGACATGGCAATTAAACCTGCCGCCAAAGTATATTTATTTAATTTCTTTACTTTTAAAAGGCCAGTTAAAAACATAGAAAATATAGCTGCTATGTATAAAAATCCGCCTGGAATTCCCCATTCTACAGTATGTTCAATGTATTCATTAAAAACACTGCTATACATAGATGTTCCATAACCAGTTAAAGGATATTTCTTAATTCCTTTAAAAGCATTTTTCCATTTAACCATTCTGTTACTACCTGCAGAATCATCAGTAATATGAGTAACATCATGACTTAGAATATTAAAATTACTTGAAATATAACTCGTATTAATCTCCGCATATATACAATTTCCAATTAATATACCAACAATCAATAGAATCCATATCCAATTTTTTTTATCTCTTATAATTGCAAAGATACTAACAAAGATAATTGTTATAAAAATAGCTACAAACCCACCTAAGGTATTATTAAGTAGTAAAGCCCATAATTGAATACCATATAAAACAAGCCATACAAACTTAGACCATAATTTTCTTTCAATAAATATTAAGACAACAGAAGAAATTATTGTAATTGACATTAAATATCCAAAGAAATTAACATTAATAAACAATCCTGAATATTCATTGATTATTACTTTTGCGCCCGGAAATATCTTATATAAATAATTAGAATCTATAACTTGAATAATTGTTGTAAAACTTGAAAAAGCTCCGATTATTGAAATCAATCTATATATACAAAGTTTGTATTTCTCACTTTTAATTATACGAGAACATACGTAAATTGAAGCATAAACAAGATAAACTGTGTAACCTAGCAAAAAAAACGTATTATCGTATCCATAAAATGATTCCATAAAATGATTTGAAAATAATGTACTTATAAATGCCCAAATCATCATAAAGCCAAAAAATATGTCCCATATTTTTATATTTTTAATTATAACTCTAATTGAATCATTCTTACAAAAATATCTAAAAATATATATTATCGATAACAATCCTGCAATACTACCAATAACATAATAAAACATTGAAAAAACATCATATTTATATATTCCAAATAATTCATTGATTTCCCTTGCAAAAAATAATAATAACATTGCAAATATTGTTGCAAATCCAGCTTTGTCAAAAAAATCATCTTTTATTTTAAGTGCTAATGATTTAAAACTTACACCTTTACCAATACTGTCATTAGTTAAAAAATTACTCATAAAATCTCCTATTTATTATTAAATTTCAAAATTTATATATTTTTTTTACTACTATTTCTACCCTTACTTCGCTCCTCATACTCCTCATACGCCTTAACTATCTTTTGTACTAATGGATGTCTTACTACGTCTTCATTGGTTAAATGGCAAAATGCTATTTCATCTACCTTTGAAAGTACTCGCATAGCGACTTCAAGACCACTAGACATATCAGGTTTTAAATCCTTTTGGGTTAAATCACCTGTTACAACGACTTTTGAACCAAATCCTATACGTGTTAAAAACATTTTCATTTGAGCAGGCGTTGTGTTTTGAGCTTCGTCTAGAATAATAAATGAATTATCCAAAGTTCTTCCTCTCATATAGGCAAGAGGAGCTACCTCTATCAAACCTTTTTCACTATTGGCCATAAATTGTTCTGATCCCATTATCTGATAAAGAGCATCATACAGTGGTCTTAAATAAGGATCCACTTTGCTTTGTAAATCCCCCGGAAGAAATCCCAAATTTTCTCCTGCTTCAATTGCAGGTCTTGTCAAAATAATTCGTGATACTTCATCATTTTTAAAAGCTGTTATGGCTTTAGCCATTGCTAAATATGTTTTACCGGTTCCTGCAGGCCCAATACCAAAAGTAATCATTTTTTTTGTAATCATATCTACATATTTCTTTTGTCCAAAAGTTTTTGGTTTTACCGGCTTTCCCATAATTGTTCGGCAAATAATATCACCATCAAGATCACTCATAGATTCAACTCTATCTTCCATTGATAATGCTATGGCATAATTAACTTTTTGTTCATCAATATTCTCACCGGCTTTTGCAGAACTAATTAAGGTCTCTATTATTTTTTTACCACGTCTGCAAGGAATTTCACCACCAATAATTTTAAGCTCATTTTCTCTTGATACAATGGTTATATGCAAAGCTTTTTCAATTTTTTTAATATTAGAATCAAATTGACCAAAAACATCTTTCTGATATTCAACCGGAATATCTATAACTGATTCTATAACACTCATAGCTTATATCTCCATAAAGTCTATATTATAAAAATATACCTGTAGTTTTAAACTACAGGTATAAAAGATTCAAAATTAATTATATTTACGTTTTCTAGCAGCTTCAGACTTCTTCTTACGCTTAACGCTTGGCTTTTCATAATGCTCTCTTTTACGAATCTCCTGCTGAATACCAGCCTTAGCACAGTTTCTTTTGAATCTGCGTAAAGCACTATCTAATGATTCGTTTTCTTTAACGATTACATTTGACATAGTCTAACACCTAACCTCCCTCCAGTTGTGTAATTGTGCGCAATACAACTGTTTGGGTATTTTTTTGCACTAGTGATATTATAGCATAAAAAATTTATACGTCAACTAATTTATAATTGTTTTTCAACCTGTGCAAGGGCTTCATCAATTCCAGCCGGATTTTTACCGCCTGCTTGAGCCATATTAGGGCGTCCGCCACCGCCTCCACCAACTATTGGTGCAATGGCTTTTATAATATTGCCTGCATGAGCTCCATTCTTAATAGCACCATCTGTAGCCATAGCAACCAAATTAACTTTGCCATCATTTTCAGATGCAAGAACTATAAGAGCTTCTCCTAATTTTTCCTTTAAGCTATCTCCGAGGTTTCTAAGCCCATTCATATCCACTCCTGCTACCTTTGTAGCTAAAAGCTTATAACCATTCATGTCTTTAGCCTGATTTGTAATATCTCCCAGGGAATTATTAGCAAGCTTACTCTTAAGACTCTCATTTTCACTCTTAAGTTCTTTGATTTCTTTAAATAAAGCCTCAATCTTTTCTGATAATTTTGCTGGTTCAGCTTTTGCAGTTAACGCTGCATCGCGAAGCTCTGCTTCAACATTTTTATAATAATCGATAACAGCACTACCTGTAAGAGCATCAATTCTTCTAACTCCGGCTGCAACTCCATTTTCAGTTAATATCTTAAATGTATGGATATTTCCAGTATTGCTGACATGTGTACCACCACAAAATTCTTTTGAGTAGTCTCCCATACTTACAACTCTGACTTTTTCACCGTATTTCTCATCAAATAAAGCTCTAGCTCCGGTCTTTCTTGCTTCTTCTATAGTTAAAACTTCAGTCTTAACAGGAATTTCATCATTTATCTTTTCATTTACAATCTTTTCAACTTTTTCAAGTTCTTCTTTTGTAACTGCCTGAAAATGAGTAAAATCAAATCTCAGATGATCCTTATCAACTAAAGAACCTGCCTGTTCAACATGATCTCCTAACACATCCCTTAACGCCTGTTGTAAAAGATGAGTAGCGCTATGGTTACATGCAGTCTTATTTCTCTGATCCTCATCTATTTTAAGATTAACGCTGTCTCCTACTGTAAAAATTCCAGATACAACTTTACCAACATGGCCAATCTTACCACCTAATAATCCAATTGTATCAGTAACCTTGAACTCTCCTTTATCAGAAGTAATAATACCTGTATCAGCAACCTGACCACCCATTGTAGCATAAAAAGGAGTTTCATCTACAATAATAGTACCTTCTTCACCTTCAGTAATTGCCTGAGTAACTTCATCACTATTAGTAATTGCAGAAATTTTAGAAGTAATTTCCGTATTCTCATATCCAACAAATTTTGATGTTATAGATGCATCAAGATTATCATAAACAGTAGCTTCTGCCCCTGTATAATCGTAGTGAGCTCTTCTACCTCTAGCTAATTCCTTTTGCTTTTGCATAGCTTCATTGAAACCATCTTCATCTACCAAATAACCTTTTTCCTCTAAGATTTCCTTAGTAAGATCAAGTGGGAATCCATATGTATCATATAATTTGAAAGCATCCTCGCCAGCAAGGACTTTTTCATTATTTGCTTCAAGATTTTTTTCAAAATCAGCTAAAATATTAAGTCCCTGATCAATTGTTCTGTTGAATTTATTCTCTTCTTCAGTAAGAACCTTAAATATCATGTTCTTCTTTTCTTCAAGTTCCGGATAACCATCCTTTGAACCATTGATTACTGTTTCACTTAGTTTTGCAAGGAATTTTCCATCAATACCAAGAAGTCTACCATGTCTTGCAGCTCTTCTAATAAGTCTTCTTAGAACATAACCTCTTCCTTCATTAGAAGGCATGATACCATCAGATATCATAAATGTAGCTGAACGAATGTGGTCAGTTACAATTCTAATGGAAACATCTGTTAAATGTTCCTTACCATATTCAACACCAGCTAACTCGCACACCTTATTTCTTAAATCAAAAATTGTATCAACATCAAATATCGAATCAACATCCTGAACAACACTGGCAAGTCTTTCAAGTCCCATACCGGTATCTATATTCTTCTGAACTAAATCAGTATAATTGCCTTTACCATCATTATCAAACTGACTAAAAACGATGTTCCAGATTTCCATATATCTGTCGCAATCACAGCCAACTGTACATCCAGGCTTACCACAACCATACTTTTCACCACGGTCATAGTATATCTCTGAACATGGACCACATGGACCTTCTCCATGCTCCCAGAAGTTATCTTCTTTACCAAATCTAAAGATTCTATCAGCAGGAATATTCATTTCCTTAGTCCATATTTCAAAAGCGTCTTCATCATCCTGATAAATAGATGGATATAGCCTGTTTGCATCAAGACCAACAACTTCTGTTAAAAATTCCCAAGCCCAATGAATAGCCTCTGTTTTAAAATAATCACCAAATGAGAAATTTCCAAGCATCTCAAAAAAAGTACCATGACGAGCAGTTTTACCGATGTTATCGATATCACCTGTTCTAATACATTTCTGACAAGTTGTAACTCTCTTTTTAGGTGGAATCTCCTGACCTGTAAAATATGGCTTTAAAGGAGCCATTCCTGAATTTATAAGCAATAAGCTTTTGTCGTTATGAGGAACCAGCGAAAAACTATTCATCTTTAGATGCTCTTTTTCTTCAAAAAATTCCAAAAACATTTTTCTTAACTGATTAACTCCGTACTTTTCCATGTCGACCTCCGTATATATGGATAATTATTATTTAGATTCTGCCTCGTTATTGTTAGCTTCCAATTTGTTATTCTTTCGTTTTCTTAATTTCGATCCAATTAAGCAACCAGCTACTATACAAACTGAACAAATAACAATATTTAAAAGATAATAAACAATATTATTTAAAACAAGCATAATTTGCCTCCATTTCATTATAAATCACGGTTAATAATGCGAATACACGCATTTAAGCACATTAATAAATAATAGCATAAATGAAAAATTCATTCAATACTTCCACTATCCCTTTTAGAAAACACACAACCACAATAATTTTGTCTGTATAAATCATGTTCTTTACTTAGTTCAATTGATCTTTTATAGCCGTTTTTCTTTTTAAAATCCGAGTAAAGATAGGGAATTTCTAATTCCATGCTTAACTTATGTCCTATTTCATTAAGTTTTGCCGAACTTTTCATAGGGCTAATAGATAATGTGGTTGTAAAATAATCATAGCCATGTTCTTTTGCATATTCTCCGGCTTTTCGCATGCGCATTTCATAACACATAAAACATCTTTCTCCACCTTCTTTATCATTTTCATGACCTTTTGCCATGGCATAAAATGATTCCGGGTCATAAGGAGCTTGCAAAAACTCAACTTTATTTTTAAAAGACATTTCATCAATCAGACGCTTTAATTCGCTTTCCCTAAATCTAAATTCAGACTCAGGAGAAATGTTGGGATTGTAATACATATCTGTAATCTCAAAATATTCAGAAATATATTCCAATACAGCACTACTACATGGTGCACAACAACTATGCAATAATAATCTTGGTGGACGATGGTTTTCTTCTGTGAACCTAATTACGTCAGCTAATTCCAACTCCAGAACTCTTGCAAAATTAGGTTTATTATTAATATTTTTGGTTTCTTCTAAATAATAATCCATAAACAAAATCCTCATTACGAAAATAAATATCAAAGAAAAACACGATGGTGGAATCCATCGTGCCTTACTTTCGCCTTGTGTTTAAAAATATTTCTTTGTTCCCCACAAATTCGCTCTTCTCAAATCTAAATAATCATTATATGCCTTATCCAAGATTTGTTTTTCATTAGGAAATTTCAACAGATGATATGCTTCGTGGCGTTTATAATAGCCGGAATCTGTAAAAAATTCCTCTTTCTGTGGCTTGCTGTAATAACTGTCAGACATCATAAGATACCAATGAACCGTCTTTTGAATCAATTCATCCTGTGCGGTAAAGGTATAGCGGCTTTTTCCGATGTATTTGATTATAGATGCATTTACACCTGTCTCTTCTCTAACCTCTCTTAAAGCCGTGTCGTTAAATTCCTCGCCATCTTCTACTGTACCTTTGGGTAACACCCATCCTTCATACCTGTTTCTGAAATTCTTATATAGGACTAACACCTTGCCCCTATAAATCACAACACCACCACAGCTTGTTGCTTCTATCATTGCAATTCCTCCTGTATCTGGGGTGTTTCTAAATCCTTTAAATTATAACGCAAATAGATAGTAATAGCAACAAACTATTAAATTAAAATATCATGTTTAGTTATTATAGTAATAGTCCAAAATATCCTTAGCAATGCTAACTACAGGTGATTTGCCATCTCCTATATTTTCAAGCACTATACAAATAGCAATTTTTTTGCCATTTTCATCTTCAGCATATCCCATAAATAAAGCATTGGATTGCGCTGTACCTTCTAAAAGTGAACCTATTTGAGCTGTACCGGTCTTTCCGTAGGCTGTATATAAAGAAGATTTAAGAGCATTGGCTGTACCATACGATGCCGATACAACTTCCCTCATAAATGTTGATAACACATTGGCCTGGTCTGAAGTCAGCAATTGAGCTGCAACTTCAGGATTGTATGTAGAAACTGTTTCACCATTGGAATCCTGAATTTCCGATACAATATAAGGTTTCATTAAAGTTCCATTATTGGCAACACAAGATGCCAACATAGCAAGATGCAATGGTGTAACCAATGTCTGTCCCTGACCAATTGACGTCTGCATAATTGTAAATACATTGTCATCTATAGAAAAAGAACTTTGCTTATGATCAATATCCGTTGGTAAATCCTGATTAAACAACATAGAATTACACAAATTAGTAAAATTAGTAATATTCAAAGAACAACCAATCTCGGAAAATGTACAGTTACATGATTTAGCAAATGCTTCATACAAATCCTCATAACCATGAGCTGTTCCATTTATACACTGCATACTACTTCCTTTATACTCAAAAGTTCCTGTACAATTATATGAATAATTTGTATAATCCGTTGGATGTTCATTAATATATTCAAGTAAAGTTAATAATTTAAATGTGGAACCTGGAGTATATTTACCGTTAGTAGTTCTATTTAAAAACGGTGAACCTTCAGTTGATACAATAGTATCATAATTGGTAATAATAGTATTAGGATCAAAATCCGGATTTGAAATTTCAAATAGAACTTTACCTGTATCCGGTTCTATACCAATGGCTGCACCCTGATAATCTCCCATTGCCTTATTAACTTCATCCGTAAGTTCTGCATCTAAAGTAGTTATTACATTGTTACCCATATCCTTAGTACCATCCACTTCATCTAACGGACTGGCACTGCTACTGGTAGTAAGTGCAGAATTCATAGATTTTTCCAAACCAGAGGTTCCTCTGGATGTATAACCAATTACATGGCAAAACATATTTCCGTAAGGATAGAATCTAACCTCTGACTCTTCTCCATATTCATCCGTGGTAATCTTTGTAGTAGCAAGAACATGTCCCTCTGCACTTAATATATTTCCACGAATTACATTTTTCTCTAAAATAGAAGCTGACTCGGAAGACATTACATCTTTTGTATGTTCACTTTCATTAATCATGTAATCCGCAAAATAACCAATCATCCCAATGAAAAGCATCAGAAAAAGATATGAAATAACAACAACCGGCTTATTATTTGCCTTTTCACGCTTTCGTTGTGCCTTCATTGCACGTCTTTTTCTTGTATCAACTGTTTGATTTCTTCTGCTTTTCCTAACTTCCGCTTTAATTCTGGCATCTCTTTGTCTAACATTTTCCTGTTTTTTAGAAGTTCTATTTATTGTTTTCTTTTTTCCTGACATATGATTTCTGTCACTCATTTATCCGGTCACCTCCAGCTAATATCATCTTGATTTAGAATTGTTTTGCTCAAGATTTTGCTGATACTCATTTTCCTCATCATCAAAGGCATGAACAGAAATACCCTGGAACACACCAAACATAATAATCGTACAAAGTACGGAACTTCCTCCATAACTGATTAACGGAAGGGTAACACCAGTGGATGGTATGAATTTAATAGCTCCTCCAATGGTTAGAACCGTCTGTACAGCATATGTAATCGAAAGTCCAACACCTATTAATTTATAAAACATATCCCTCTGTCTCATGGCAATGTTTGCAAAGGAAATAAAACATGAAGCACATAAAATAATAAGTATAATAGCAAAAAATGCACCTAACTCATGGGAAATAGCCGAAAACATAAAGTCCATCTCAACTTCAGGAATCTTGTTTGGAGAACCCTTATACAATCCAAGTCCCATGAATCCTCCAGTGGCAATAGCCAGCAAAGATCGTGAGATCTGATAGCTTGTTCCATTCATATCCGCATAAGGATGAAGGAACGCCTGAACACGAATTCTAACATGACTAAATAAATAATAACCCGCTACAGCTGCTATTCCACCTGCACTTAAACCTGCAAAAATATAAATAATATGCTTGGAAGCAATATATATCATTATTATATAAACCATAAAAAATATAAGAGCACTTCCTAAATCTCTAGAAATAACAAGAATAATTATATGTAATCCAGCAAAAAAAGCAGATAATACAATTCTGCCAAAGCTGGCATCCTTACTTAAAAATGCAGCCAGGAAAAATACAAACAGAATTTTTACAAATTCAGAAGGTTGAAATGTAAATCCGTGGAAAGATAAAAACAATTTTGCACCTTTGGTAATATTTCCAACTATAAGTACAGAAATCAGGAAACCAAGTCCTGCAAAACAATAAAGATATGTAAGATGTGCTAAAATCCTTGATTTTCTAATAATCACAGGAATAATAATTGCCACTATAGATATAACTATTACAATTAAGAATTGTTTAATAGCCTTTTGATAATCTAATCTACATAGCATAACAAACCCAATATCCAAAAGCATACACATATCATTCATAACACCTCTGTCATATGCCTCTTCATAGAAAACAGTATGAAGTCCTCTAAACATAATAAAATAAATTAGTCCAATAATATAAAAGGCTATAACTGTAATATCTTCTGTGTTAGCAAAAATAACGATACCTGAAATAACATGAAACACATAAAGGGCCACGGACTGCAAAAAGAAGCAAAATCTTACTCCCTTTGAACGACTCCCTGTTAAAGTTATAAAACTAAGTAAAGTAAATAAGGCTAATGTAATTAAAAAAATGTATTTCGATACGCCTATAATTAAATTTAACATAAAATCTCCTGTGTTCTAAAGTTGATTATCATTCAACTCCTCGATTAAAATGACCTCTAGTATAATTATTTAGATCATCACAATATCTCTTATAATAAAATATATCTATATATTTTTCAAGGATAGAAGCACTTAAGCCCTTATTCTCTATTGTCAGATTAATTCTGTAATTATTAGTATTAATCTCACTTAATCTGTCAGATACTCCCATTAAAGAAACCGGTACATTATTATAGATAACATTATAACAGTGCTTACAATAGTTTCTAACACTAAATACAGCTTTTCTTCTATCTTGTATAGTAATATTCTTATAAATTCCATCGCACTTATCATAGTTTTTGTTAATACAACCAGCTGAAATCATAAGTGGAATATAACCATAAACAATTATTTCATTATCCGGCATGGCAGTAATCTTTAACTCTTTTTCATTAAGTTCAAAAGGAAGTGTTATTATATCAGCACCCATTTCTTTAAAGAATTCATATGCATTTTTATTATATGAATATAAAGAATTATCAATGGAAAAATTAGAAATACCCATTCTTTTAATCAGTCCAAGTTGATCCACATTTCTAATAACAAACTTTTCTTCAGAAAATTTATCAATTAATCCCTGGATATATGAAATATTTCTGTCCCTTAAAATATATGGTAAAACTATCTCTACCTGTATATTCTTTTTCTTTGCCAAATGAATGCAATCATTGATTTCATCAATATCCATAACATCCGTTGCAATTAGTATTTTATCAACTTCATCTTTTTTTATAACCACTTCAAATTGTTCTTTAGTTGTTACAAGTACTGATAATACATATTTTTCATTTAAAGATTTAGATATGGTATTATTCTTTTTAATATACGTATCTTCAGCTTTTCTATAATATTTTGAAAGAAATTTGCTAATAAATTCGTTAATTCCATTCCTTCTTAAATCATTTAATTTACTTACAGGAATAAAAATATCCACATCCATTTCTATTTTAATATCTCCAAAAGATATCGGATCATTACCTGTTTTCTTAAGCTGTTTTAAAACAGATTTTTCATCTAACGGTCTATTTTTAGCACCTTCGACAATTTCTCCATTTACAGAAATATTAACCTTGCTTATATCATCCCATATATTCAATACAGCCTCTTCATTTTTATGAAGGATACATTTACAAGAAATATTTCTCTTTAATCTGTCATTACAATATTTTTGTAAAGTCTCATTGATTAATTCTTCATTGGTATTAGAATAAGCAGGTTTTGAGTATGAAATCATATCTTTGGAATTATGTTTTTTATAGTATCCATCTATAGATTTCGTTCTGGAATACATACTGTAAAGATTAGTTCTATCAGTTTTTTCTACTTTAAAACCATCTCTTCCATACTCCATATACATATCTATATATTTTCTATATGTAGAAGTAACAAATGCTGCATACTCCTTACTTTTCATTCTTCCTTCAATTTTTAAAGAATCAACCCCGGCATCTATAATATCAGGAATAATATCTAAAGTATTCATGTCCTTCATACTAAGACAATACATTGAATCTTTATTATTTATAACATGTCCATTAATACTTACATTATAAGGCTGTCTACAAGGGCCGGCGCATCGTCCTCTATTGCCGCTTCTTCCCCCTAAAATACTGCTAAACAAGCACATTCCGGAATAACAATAGCACATAGCACCATGTATAAAGCTTTCAATCTCAATATCTACTTCATCTTTAATATGTTTTAACTCTTTTAAAGATAATTCTCTTGCTGTTACAACTCTTTCTGCACCCATATTTTTCAAGAGCCTAGCCCCTTCAACATTGCAAATAGCCATCTGTGTAGAAGCATGGATTGGCAAATTAGGAAAATTGTCCCTGATAAATTTATAAACTCCCAAATCCTGTACCAGAACTGCATCTAATCCATTTTCATAAAATGGCTTTAAATATGTGTATAAACTTTCGTTAAGTTCATGTTCTTTTAATAAGGTGTTTACAGTAAGATACATTTTTTTATTATTTAAATGTACATAATCCATTGCCTTTAAAAGGTTTTCGTTATCTAAATTTTCAGCATATGCTCTGGCCCCAAACATATTTCCACCAATATAAAGAGCATCCGCCCCTGCATTAACTGCTGCATATAAAGACTCTATAGAACCCGCCGGTGCAAGTAATTCAATGTTTTTCATAATAAATAAAATCCTTTCGGTTGTTGTAGGCGGAAACCCACTTGCTTTAGCAGGTGGGAGGAGCCTTGTTAATTGATGGTCAAAAACATATGTGCTATAATATACTCAGCAACAAGTTCCAAGAGAAAACCGTTAAGTGTGTTGCTCACTAAAGGCACTCTTTTGTACATTGGCAAGTATATATGAGGTTGTAGCACATAAGTCTTGGTGTTACGTAAAATATACTCAAGCATCCACGTTTACTGTACGGCATGGGAATATGTAATCTGTGAGTTTTACATACAGAGTACCTGATACAGTTACAGATAAGCATATCTTGTCTGTAAAGGGTGCTGTCAATCACCCTATAATGTAACGCCACTTTAGGTAATACCTATTGGAGTCAAAGGTCGGAGGCATAAGCCGTTACTACGACTGGGCAGTTACAAGCCCATTACCTTTAGGTGATGGGTAGTTGACGTATAATCCTACCTTCAAAAATAAAAAGCACCAATATACAATTGATGCTTAGTAAATACAATGTAATAAATTTTCAAAATCAAATGTCAAAGTTTGAAAGATCCATGTCAGCAATATTATCTTTTTTAGCTGTCTTTCTCTTTGTAGTTGTTGTCTTTTTCTCCTTAGGTGCTGGAGTAGATTCCTTTATCTCGGTAAGTCTTGCTTCCAATCTAATGGTATCCTTTTGTGCATCATTAAGCTTAAGCTTCAGCTCATCTATTTCTTTTTGAAGAGACTCATTTTGAATCTGAGCTGCTATAAGCTGATGCTTAATATCATAAAGTTGTTTATCCTTTACTTCCATATCACTTTCAAGTGTATCTGCTTGTTTCTTAGCCTTAAAATAATCATCAGCTATATTAAGAGTAACTAAAGTTGCTCTAACATCAGCAGGTTGACGCTTAAAAGAATCATTTTTCTTATATTCTGTTATCTTATTATTGATATAAGTGGCAACCTTCTGAAGATAATCCTCTGATTCATAGCCACTAAGTGTAAATATTTTACCGTCAATTATTACTTCCGTATTATTCTTTGAAGACATTGCTAATCTCCTTTTCATTTATCTCATGATATTATACTACACTTTTTTGGATGTGGCAATTGAAGTAATTAACTAGATAAAACTTCGTAAGCTTTACTGGTAACTACGCGTCCTTTTGGAGTTCTGTTTATTAATCCGGACTTAAGTAAATACGGCTCATAAACATCTTCTATAGTTCCTGAGTCTTCACCTAAAGCAGCAGCTAATGTAGTAAGTCCTACAGGACCACCTTCAAATTTACTGACTATTGTAAGTAAAAATTCTCTATCATTTTTATCTAATCCAAATCTGTCAACTTCTAACAAATCAAGTGCTTCACATGCTATATCCTCAGTGATATTACCGTCATATCTAACTTCAGCATAATCTCTTACTCTTTTTAAAAGTCTATTAGCAAGACGAGGCGTTCCCCTAGATCTTCTGGCAATTTCATCTGCTCCCGTATCATCTATATTTACACCAAGAACCTTAGATGATCTAAACACAATACTTTTGAGTTCTTCATAGGAATAAAAATCCAGTTTAGTTATAAGACCAAATCTATCTCTTAATGGTGCGGATAACATACCTGCTCTCGTAGTTGCGCCTATTAAGGTGAATCTAGGTAAATCCAATCGAATGGATCTGGCTGTAGGTCCTTTTCCCACCATAATATCTATAGCATAATCCTCCATAGCCGGGTAAAGGGTCTCTTCTACTTGTCTGTTAAGTCTGTGAATTTCATCAATAAACAAAACATCTCCCTGGTTAAGACTACTAAGAATAGCAGCAATATCACCAGGCTTTTCAATGGCTGGACCAGATGTAATTTTAATATTTACATTCATTTCATTTGCTAATATTGTTGCTAAAGTTGTCTTTCCTAATCCCGGAGGTCCATAAAATAAAGTATGATCCAAAGAATCTTTTCTTTTTTTAGCAGCATCTATGAAAATCTTAAGAGATTCCTTTGCTTTTGTTTGTCCAATATAATCCTTTAACAAATGAGGTCTTAAATTATTTTCTAAGACAATGTCCTCATTTTTCAATTCCGTATTAATAATTCTTCTATTATCTTCCATAACCAATCCTTTTACAGATTATTTACATACTTAAGAGCGTCTTTTAGTAATAAGCCTGCATCAGTGTATTCTTTACTTCCCATAGCCTTTTTTATAGCCATAAGAGACTGAGACTTAGAGAACCCCAACGCTAATAAACCATCCAGTGCATCTTGTCTAAATGCCAGACTCATGCCATCCTTTGACATTTCATCTTCTACAGAAGAACCAAAGATTCCCTCTGTATCAATTTTATCCTTAAGTTCCAGTATTACTTTAGAAGCTGTCTTAGCACCAATTGTTGGCGCTTTCGCAATAGCCTTGCTGTCTCCGGATACAATAGCAACTTTTAAACTATTAACATCTAATGTAGAAAGGATTGCAAGACCTCCCTTAGGTCCAATACCACTAACCGTTATTAACATTTTAAAAATATCCAATTCATCCTTAGATGCAAATCCATAAAGAATCATGGCATCTTCTCTAACAGAAAGATATGTGTATATTTTAAGCTCCATGCCTTCTTCATAAATGTTATTTAAAAGTGTCGTCGTAACAAAAATATTATATCCAATTCCGTTACACTCTAATATTATCTTATCTTTATCTACGGATTCAACCGTACCTTTAATATATCCAATCATATCTTCACCCTGTGAAATTATAACACATATAAGTTAAATGAACAAGTGTTCGAATTTTAGTCAGTAATTTTATTGGCTTTCATCATAATCCTTGTAACTGCAGCAGAGATAATTCCTACAATTATTCCCGCCAAAACACCGCCTATTATTAAAAACGGTAAATAAGATAAAATAATTGTACTTTTCATAATAAATATAGCTACAATCAATTGTCCAACATTATGAAATACTCCGCCACAAACACTTACTGCAAGAATTGTAAATATTTTTATTTTCTTTGCTACAATCATTACCAAAAGACTTAATAAAGCACCTGCCACAGAAAACATTATAGAAAATGCATTTCCAAACAAAATGCCAATAACAATCAATTTAATAACATCTATAATAATAGCTTTTTTGTAATCCAAAATATAAAGAGCCACCACAATAGCTACATTGGCAATACCTGGTTTTATACCTGGGATTGCTATATTTATAGGCAAGAGATACTCTATATAACTAAGAATAATAGAAAATGCAGCCAAAAGACCAGTAAGTGCAACATCCCTACTAAAACTTTTCTCATTTTGCAACAGCATCCACATCCCCTTTCTCATTGGAAACAATACGAATAATAATATTATTAGGCACACAAATAATTTCCTCACCATCTTTGCAAACGCATTTATGATGAACACAAATCTGATTTTTGCAGGAAGCTTTTATAATCTTTGCTTTGCCATTTTCAATCTTAAGAATATTGTATTCATTTCCATTTTTTATTTTATATTCATTATCTGCATCTAAGGGATATGTAGCTATTAATTCATTGTTTTTATATACTTGTACACTATTTCCTGTTTTTTTATTATTCATAAAAAATATAATAATTCCTGATAAAACCAAAAGCGCAAATATAAGAATAAAATCATACTTAAGTTTTTTCATAAAGCTCCTTAAATCCGTTAACTACTAAAATCAAATTATATAGCAAATCTCATATGCTTTCAAATATTATATATTTTACAAACCACCTTAAAACATCTATAATACATTCATTATGAAAAGAATCTTACTAATTATAAATTTATTATTAATAATCAGCATGTTTAGTGGCTGTACTAAATTTACTAATAATCAAATAAATGTATCCGGTCAATATTTTGATACAGCTGTTTCCATTACTATTTATGGTGGAACAAAGGATGTTGCAGATAAATGTAAAGATATTTGTTCTAAATATGAAAATATGTTTAGCAACAAAATCGATTCCAGCGAAATATCAATGATAAATATTAATTCAGCTAAAGGTAATTGGACCTCAGTTTCTAATGAAACCCTGGAACTTATAAAGAAAGGCATCGAATTTGGAAATATTTCTAATGGCCTTTTTGATATAACTATTGGAGAAGTATCCCAACTCTGGGATTTTAAAGATGGTAACAACTTACCTGATCCGGCAACTATCAATGAAAAAATATCTAATGTAAACTATAAAAATATTGAAATAGATGGTAATAATGTCAGATTAAGTAATCCTAATGCAAAGTTAGATCTCGGTGGTATTGCCAAAGGATATATTGCAGACAAACTAAAGGAATATCTATTATCTCAAAACATTGACAGTGCCTTAATAAATCTAGGAGGAAATGTTCTCTTAGTGGGTTCAAAATTAGACGGTTCCAACTTTAGAATTGGGATTCAAAAGCCCTTTGAAGAATCCGGAGAAACAATTCTTGTTGTAAATACTCATGACAAATCCATTGTAACTTCAGGTACTTATGAAAGATACTTTTATAAAGATAATAAATTATATCATCATATTTTAGATACTCATACCGGATATCCTGTGGAAAATGACTTATGTAGCGTCACAATAATATCTGATTCTTCTATGATGGGAGACGGTCTTTCCACCACAGCATTTTTAATGGGATTAAATGATGGCTTAAATTATATCGAATCGCTAGAAAACACTGAGGCTATATTTATAGATAAAGATTTAAAAATACATACAACTACAGGCCTGGATATCAACAACAATGAAGTTACCATAAAATAAAAGGAGCTAAAAAGCTCCTTTTTTATGATTCCATTTTCTTTAAAAACTCTCTGGTTCTGTCATTTGAAGGATTATCTATAACATCTTCCGGCTTACCTTCCTCAACAATTACCCCTTTATCCATAAATATTACTCTATCGGACACATTTCTGGCAAAACCAATCTCATGGGTAACTATAACCATAGTCATATGTTCTTTAGCTAAATCCTTTAAAACTTTTAGAATTTCTGCTGTTATCTCCGGATCCAGGGCTGATGTTGGTTCGTCAAAGAATAACATAACAGGATTCATAGCCAAAGCTCTTGCAATAGCCACTCTTTGCTGCTGACCACCTGATAGTTGACTTGGAAAATTATCCTTCTTTTCTTCAAGCCCTAGTTTCTTTAACAACTCTAAAGCTGCCTTCGTAACTTCATCTTTCTCTCTTTTTTGAACACTCAAAGGTGCATCTGTAATATTTTTTAAAACACTGTAATGTGGAAACAGATTAAAGTTTTGGAAAACCAGTCCAAATACATTTTTTATATCTCTAATTTCAGCTTTTGATGCATATTCACACTTGCCATCACCATTACTTTTAGCTGCATATTTTTCTTGATAAATCAAATCTCCGTCATCCATTTTTTCTAAAAGAGTGGCACATCTTAAAAGTGTTGATTTACCAGAACCGGAAGGTCCTAATATAGATATAACCTCTCCCTTTTTTACTTTTAAGGAAATATCTTTTAGAACTTCGGTATCATCAAATGTTTTCTTTAAATGATTAATTTGTAATACATATTCTGACATATAATTCTCCCAACTCTTTAATATTTATTTACACTTTTTTCTATCTTTGACATTACAAATGCAACAATCGCATTAAATACATAGTAGTAAACTCCTGCAACAAATAATGGCATTACGCTGGCCATAGATGCTGACACCTGTTTTGCAATGGTAAACATTTCCGTATAAGATAATGCAAATGCTAAGGATGTATCTTTAACAAGAGTTATTACTTCGTTAGTAACCGGTGGAATAACAATTTTAACCATTTGAGGGAAAATGATTTTCCAAAATGTTTGGAATCTTGTGTATCCCAATACATCTGCCGCTTCTTTTTGTCCCTTTGGAATTGCTTCAATTCCTGATCTATATATTTCTGCAAAATACGCTGCATAATTAAGAGAAAATCCTATGATAACCGCTATAAATCTAAAATTTGAGGATGTATTTATATGAAATACATAATAAGGTCCAAAATATACCACCAACAGCTGTAGCATTAATGGTGTTCCTCTAAGGACTGATATGTATATTTTAGCAATCCATCTTAAAATAAATAATTTGGATTTTCTCATAAACATAATCACAAGACCCAATGGTAATGAGAATAATAATGTTAAAAAGAATATTGATAGCGTGGCAAGTACACCTTTAGATAATTCTTGTAGAACTTTAGGTAGTTTCTCTTTAAATGTCTGTTTATTAAAGGAAACATCTTTATCTGAAGTATCAACACTTCCGTCATCATTTCCTATACATACCATTTCAGAGATTCCATAATCGTTCCATTTTTGTGCTATTTTATCTACAGTACCATCTTCATACATGTCGTTAAGAGTATCCTGTATAGTATCTCTTAATTCAGTATTTCCAAGTTTAAATCCTATTCCGTATTTTTCTGAGGATACAGATTCATCTAAAACCTTATATACATCGTTTCTATTATTTATCTGACTATATGCAACACCAATATCCAGGCAAACCGCGTCAATAGCACCGGATTCAAGGTTCATAAATGCAGTATTATAGTCAGCAATTTCCTGAAGTTCCTTAAATGACTCTTTAAGTGCCTTATTTTCTTTTGTTGCATCCTCGGCCGTAAAAGCTGCTAAAGCTGAGGAATCAGTTTGCACAGCTACAATTTTATTCTTTAAATCCTTTAGATTGTTAATACTGTCACTTTTCCTTACAACCACCACCTGTTTATTATCCAGGTATGGTTTTGTCCAGGTATAATCACTTTCTCGACCATTAATAGTAAATCCATTCCATATACAATCAATGGAACCTGTATTTAGTTCCATATCCTTTGAATCCCAAGCTATAGGCTGTTTTATCAAAGTCCATCCGTTTCGTTTACATACTTCCTGTGCCAAATCCAGGTCAAAACCTATATATTCCCCGGTTTCCTGGTCTTTAAATCCATAAGGTGGAAATTCCGCATCAAATCCCACAATTAATTTATTTTTCGAATCATTTGTACCGGAATTATTATTAACCAACTGGGTTACAAATAATAAAGCTAATATGGCAATTCCCAAAATAATTCCAATTATAACTGGTATTCTTTTGTTATTTTTCAAAACATACTCCTTATACATTAACATATTTTTTAAGAGCCAAGTGATTTTATAAATAAATCATACTTAGCTCTCAAATATCTAGATAATTATATCACGTTTGCATACTTCATCGCATTTTCCACATTCAACACATTTATCATAATCAATTACTGCAACAAAATTATCCATTGTTACGGCCTGAACCGGGCAGTTTCTTACGCACATGGTACACCCAATACAACCATTTTCACAAGAAGCTATAACATCTTTACCCATATCATGTGAGTTACAAGCAATATGATACTTTTTACCATAAGGGACAAGTTCTATTAGCCCCTTTGGACAAGCTTTTATACACTGACCACAAGATGTACATTTTTCAGGATCTACTTTAGCTATTCCATTAACAATAGATAAAGCATCGAACTGACAAGCCTTAACACATGACCCTAATCCAAGACATCCATAAGAACATTGCTTAGCTCCTCCACCTGTTGACATAGCTGCTTCATAGCAATCATGACTTCCATAATATTCGAATCTATCTTTGGTCTTATCACAGGTTCCATTACATTTAACAAACGCAACCATTTTTTGTGTTTCTTCTGAAGTTGTACCCATTATCTCTGCAATGGCATTTGCACAAGCTTCACCACCTACCGGGCAAGCATTAACACTTGCTTTTCCTGCCACAATAGCTTCAGCACATGCATCGCATCCGGCATAACCGCATGCACCACAGTTATTACTTGGAAGTGCCTCTCTTACCGCTGCAACTCTTTCATCAACTTTTACTTCAAAAGTTTTTCCTGCAAACCCTAATAAAAGTCCTATCACAAGTCCTGTACCACCAACAACCAGACAGGCTGTAAGAATTCCTACAAAATCCATATTTACCTCCCGTCTATAACAAACCGGCAAATCCCGAAAAAGCGATTGCCATAAGTCCTGCTGTTACCAATACAATAGGCATTCCCTGTAAAGCCGGGGAAATGTCGTTATCTTCAATCTTTTCACGGATTCCCGCTAGAATTACAATAGCAATTGTGAATCCGATAGCTGTACCAAGTCCATATACAACACCTTGTAAAATACTATAACTGTTTTGAACATTAAGCAATGCAACACCAAGTACTGCACAGTTAGTTGTTATAAGCGGAAGATATACTCCCAAAGCCTTATAAAGCGCCGGACTATATTTTTTTACAACCATTTCTACAAACTGAACCAATGCTGCAATAACTAATATAAACACAATCGTGTTTAAATAAGTAATCTTTAATGGCACCATGATAAATTTATACAATAGTCCGGTTATAAAAGATGCCGCTGTAATAACAAAGATTACTGCCGCTCCCATTCCCAGAGCTGTCTTTACCTTCTTAGATACACCTAGAAATGCACATAAGCCAAGGAACTGGCTTAATACAACGTTATTTACCAACGCAGCAGCCACTGCAATCAAAAGTAAACTTTTCATTATTCAGCCACCTCCGTTTCCTTTGCTTTTTCTTCTTCAAATTCTTTTAATCTATTGTCACAATCTTTAAGACAATTTTTACAATCAGCCATACAGCCTGTTGCATCAGGATCTTTTCCATGACTCATCATAATTTTATTTCTTACCGCTATTAAAGCAGCCAATACAAAAAATGCACCAGGAGCTAAGGCTATAACCTTTATACTGTACTCCTCAGGAATTACAGTATGAGAAAGAATTGTTCCTGAGCCAATAAGTTCTCTGAAAAATCCTAAAAAAGTAAGAGCCACTGTAAATCCAAGTCCCATTCCCAATCCGTCAAATAACGAAGAAACAACATCATTTTTAGAAGCATAAGATTCTGCTCTTCCTAAAATAATGCAGTTAACAACTATCAAAGGAATATAAATGCCCAATGCTGCATTAAGAGACGGTAAATAGGCCTGCAATAAAAACTGTACCAGAGTCACAAAACTTGCGACGATAACGATATATGCCGGCATTCTTACTCTATCCGGAATAACTTTTCTTAACAATGATACAAGTATATTAGAGCAGGTAAGAACCACTGTTGTTGTAAGTCCCATACCAATACCATTCATCATAGTAGATGTAACAGCAAGAGTTGGACAAATACCAAGTACAAGAACAAATACCGGATTTTCTTTAATGATACCGTTATGTAAACGTTCTACGCATTTATTCATTTGTCACCTCTCCCTTCTGATTATTTGTTATGTATTGATATGCCAATAATCCAGCATTTACACCATTTGTTACAGCATTAGTGGAAACTGTGGCTCCTGATATAGCATCAATCTCATTATCTGCACTGGCACCGTTTTTTGTATAAATGATACTATCAACTTTTTTACCCTTAAACTGATTGGTAAATCCTTTCTGGGTAACCTTCATACCAACACCTGCTGTTTCCTCTATAGAAAGATATGAAATTCCGGTTATAGTTCCATCAGTTGTAATACCTAATGTAAACTGGATATCTCCACCATATCCTTCATGGTCAGTAACGGTTATTACATATCCAATTTCTTTTCCCGATGAAACAGCTTTAACAATTTCGTTAATCTCTGCCTTCTTTTCAGATATTTTATTATCTTTTAAATAGGCACTCATAGCCTTTTTGTCATACTCGTATTCTTTAAACTCAACACCTTTTTCAGAAAAGACTTTTTTATAAGCGGCCTGTTTTGTTTTTTCTTCCTGGGCTTCTCTTGGTTTCTTTGTAATTTCATAAACACCGCCTAATAAGAAACCTGCTACAAGGGTAATAATAACAAGAACTAAAGTATCACTAACTATTTTCTTCATTCTTTACCCCTTTCCAGCCAAATGCAATAGGCATTGTATAATTATCAATCATTGGAACTAAAAGATTACAAAAGATAATCGCATAAGAAACACCTTCTGGAGCTGCTGTTGATGATGCAATTAATCTAAACAAACCGGTAATTATACCTAAAAGAATTCCATATACCACTTTACCTTTATGAGTTATTGGTGAAGTCACGTAGTCTGTTGCCATAAAAAATGCTCCTAACATAAGACCACCACCACATAACTGTCCTAATACAAATCTAATTCCAAAACCATTTGCAGCAGCATATATACCTGCAAATATTGTAAATGTAGCTATGTAATATACAGGAATTCTATAATTAATAATTCTCTTTGTTAACAGATAAATAGCACCAATAAGTAAAGCAATTACAGAAGTTTCACCAATGGTACCTGCTTCTTTACCAACAAACATATTCAAAACATCATAAGTTTCGCCGTGTTTAATATTATATAACGGTGTTGCTGTAGATATTCCATCAAGCGTAAAATTTGTCATCTGACCTGTAAATGACAATAGTAGAAAACATCTTGCAGCCAAAGCCGGATTCATAAAATTCTGACCAAGTCCACCAAATATCATTTTAACAACGAAAATTGCAAATATACCTCCAATAATCGCAATCCAAAACGGAATCTGTGGTGGTAAATTAAGTGCTAATAATAACCCGGTTACCACTGCACTTAAATCTTTAATTGTTAGTTGCTTTTTCATGATAATTTCATAAACAGCCTCTGTGGCAACACAGGAAGCTATTGTAATTAAAATCACTAATAGTGCTCTAATTCCAAAATTATATATACCGAAAAAGGTAGCTGGAATAAGAGCTATAATTACGTCAAGCATAACTGTTGTTGTAGTAGCATCATCTCTAACATGAGGATTTGATGACACATGCAATAAATTACTCATTTTCCACCTCCTATTACTTCTTTCTCTGTGCTAAAGCACGTTTTCTCATAGTTTTAATAGCCTGAGTTAAGTCACGTTTTGCCGGACAAATATATGAACAACAACCACATTCGCAACATTCAAGACCGTAATTTTTAAGGAATCCTTCCATATCTCCCTTTGCCGCCAGTTTAGCAAGTTTAGTAGGAACAACTCTTCCCGGACATATTTCCACACAACGACCGCAGTTTATACATGCTGTCTGAGTAACGTCATTTAATGGATCTTTAATAAATGCTAAAATAGCAGAACTTCCCTTTGTAATCGGAATATCGATAGAAGATAATGCCATACCCATCATAGGTCCACCGGAAATTATTTTCTCCGGTTCTTCTATAAATCCACCAGCAGCCTCCACAAGATCTCTTTGATTAGTTCCTATAGGAACCCAGAAGTTCTGTGGATTTGCTATAGCGTCACCTGTTACAGTAACAATTCTCCTTGTTAATGGAATCCCATTAATAACTGCATTTTGGATAGCAAATACCGTATCAACATTATCAACTACACATCCTGCATCCGCTGGAAGCATTGCCGAATTAACTTTTCTACCGGTTAATGCGTAAATAAGCATTCTTTCTGCACCTTGAGGATACTTTGTTTGAAGCTTTTTAACAGTGATTCTTTCCTCGTCTTCTACAATTTGACTAATCTTTTTTATGGCATCCATTTTATTATCTTCAATGCCTATAATTCCTTGCGCATTAGGAAAAATCTTAAGCATACATTTAAGACCTAAAATAAGATCTTCCGGATCTTCAATAAGCCTTCTGTAATCCGAAGTAAGATATGGTTCACACTCACTTCCATTTACTATTACATAATCTATCTTGTCCGGCTCTTTCGGTGAAAGCTTTACATTAGTCGGAAAACCAGCTCCACCCATACCAACAATTCCTGCCTTTTTTACAAGATCAACAATCTCTTCTCTACTTAATTCATCTAATGGCTTTGGTTTTTCGTAATTGATTTCCTTGAAAACACAGTCATTTTCAATAATAATACAGTCACACTTGCTGCCATTCGCCAAAAGTCGTGGTTCTATTTTTTTTACAGTACCGGACACCGATGCATGTACATTAGCAGAAATAAATCCACTAGCCTCTGCAATTAATTGACCTATAAGTACTTCATCGCCTTTTTTTACAATAGGTTTTGCCGGTGCTCCAATATGTTGGGAAATAGGGATTGCTACTTCTTCTTTAGGAAGATATTCAGAAATGGGTTTGTCTTTTGAAAGTTCTTTACCTTCATAAGGGTGCACTCCACCCTTGAACGTAATCTTTGCCATAAATATATCTCTACTTTCTTCTGTTTTATTGAAAAAATTTAACCAATAGTCCTTATAAATTATAAAGGATTTACCATTTAAAAACAATAATTTATAGTGTTTGTCGTGTATTTTGTACAATAACCCCTTTAGCCATGAATATTGTTAAGAATATTTATTTGTGCTAACATTGTGTTTATGAAGATTATTAAATATACCGAAAAGGTTTCAACAAAATATAAGATAGAAAATTTAACAAAAGATAAGAATTATGGGTACTTTGACATAGAAACAACAGGATTAAGCAGGCATAGAGATTCTATTTATCTCATCGGTTTATCTGTACCCTTAAGTACAGATACCTATGAAATCACTCTGCTTTTTAACGATGATGGTATATCAGAAAGTCAGCTATTAATTGAGTTTTTAAAATATATCAAAACTTATAACTTAGATATTTTAATTGAATTTAACGGAGACAGCTTTGATATTCCCTTCGTTAAAGAAAGATGTAAAATTAATAAAATCCCTGATTTTATAAGTAATATAGCAACTATTGATATATACAGAAGCGTAAAATGTTTAAAAAAACCTTTGAAATTTTCTTCTTTAAAGCAAAAAAGCATAGAGCAATTTCTAGGTATTAACAGAGAGGATTTTGCATCTGGTGGTGAACTAATCCAGGTTTACCTTTCATATCTGGCTACTAAAAGTCCTGACTTACTTGAAAGCCTATTACTTCATAATCATGACGATGTTTTGGGTTTAATTAAAGTCTGTGATATTTTTTCATACATAGATATATTTAAAGGAAATTTTATAGTAAATGATTATAAAAGAGATGAAGATATATTTGTTTTCAAATGCCATTTAAATAATCCACTAAACCATAAACTATGGTTATCAGCAAAAGATGCTTCCATACAAGCCTATAATGAAGATATGTCTGTATATATAAAAACTTTAAATGGGGAATTGAAATATTTCTTTGAAAATTACAAAGATTACTTCTACCTTCCTGATGAAGACGAGGCTATTCATAAATCTATTGCCCAATTTGTAGACAAAAATCATCGAGTAAAAGCAACTAAAAATAATTGCTATACAAAAAAATCCGGATACTTTTTACCTGTGTTTTCAGACTGTGATTTAAATACTTTTAAAACTGAATGCAATTCAAAAATAAAATATATTGATGGGGATACCTTATCAGATCTACCTAATATAAACGAATACGTATCCGACGTTATATGTAATATATTGTCATAAAAATACCCCTTTCACTGGATGTCCAGTAAAAGGGGTACATATCTCTTAATTATTATATATTATATTCTTTTAACTCATCTACTATTTTAGTAAATTCCATACCATGACTGGCTTTAACTAACACAAGATCGTTCTTTTCAAGGATATTCTTATAAATATCCATAAATCCCTTTAGTTCGTCAAAATAATAAATCTTCATTTGAGTATTTTCCAGATTATCTTTTAAGTAATCAAAGGCATTTTTCATAAGACTTCCGATAAATACTACAACTTCAATATCTGTATCTATAAGATATTGTCCTATTTCTTCATGATATTTTTCCTCGTTCTTACCAAGTTCAAACATATCACCAAGTATGGCAACTTTTCTTGTATTTCCCTGATTAAGCACATCTATACTGGCTTTCATAGATACCGGATTGGCATTATAACAGTCATCTATAACAGTTAAATATCCTGTGTTTACAAAATTATTTCTTCCTTGAATCGTATTTAAACTATCAAGACCTACCTCTATCTCTTCCTTGGAAAGCCCTAATTCCTTGGCAACACATACTGCTGCCAATGCATTAGAAATCATGTGTTTACCGGGAACATGTATGCAAGCCTTTATCGTTTCATCACCATAATGAATATCACAGTTAGTCTCTTTTATTCCTTCATAGCTTATATTATCTGCATATATTTTTTTATTTTTCACATCATCAACGTAGTAAAATACCGGCTTAATACCGTTGTAATCCTGGATTGTTGATAGTTTATCATCATCACCATTAAGAATAATTTTTCCATTTGGATTAAGACTGGTAAACATTTCTGTCTTAGCCTTAAGAATTCCATCTCTGGATTTTAGATTTTCCAAATGACACAGTCCAATATTGGTAATTACTGCAATGTCAGGTTTTGCAATTGCAGATAATCTTGTCATTTCTCCAAAACTATTAATTCCCATTTCGAGAACAGCTATTTCATGCTCATCTCTCAATCTAAAAATGGTAAGAGGAAGACCTAACTCGTTATTAAAATTGCCATTTGTTTTTAAAGTGTTGTATTTCTGAGAAAGTACAGAATATATCGTTTCTTTTGTACTGGTTTTTCCAACACTTCCAGTTATTCCCACAACTTTGATATCTAACTGTTGTCTGTAAAACGTAGCAATGGCTTTAATTGCTATCAAAGAATTCTCCACAACAATGTATGGTTTATCTATATCTAATTCATGTTCAGCAATTACCGCCATAGCACCTTTATTATAGGCATCCTCTATAAAATCATGACCATCAACCTTTGCTCCCGGAATTGCTATAAACATGGAGTCTTTTGTCACCTGTCTGTTATCTGTTACAATGGCTGATACCTCTGTATTTGCAATATTATCGTCCTGGCAATAAAGCTTTCCATCACATGAATTTGCTATATTAATTAAAGTAAGATTCTTCATCATTGATCTCCAATCTACTTAATTTTTTAAAGATTCATTTATAAGCATTTCGCAAAGTTCCGGATACTCTATTCCCATAACTGCTGCTTCCTGTGGTAAAAGACTTGTAGGCGTCATGCCCGGAAGAGTATTTGCTTCTAAGCAATATATATCTTCATTTTCATCACTTAAGAAATCAATTCTTGAATACACACCTAACTTAAGCACTTTCGCAACATGCTCAGCCTCTTTTTGAAGTTTTTCCTTTAGAGTATCATTTATTTCGGCCGGACATACTTCTTTTGTATTACCATTGTATTTATTCTCGTAATCATACCAACCATCAGGAATTATCTCGATAACCGGCAAAGCTTTTCCATTAATAACACCAATAGAATACTCTCTTCCCTTTATGTATTTTTCAACAACTATCTTATCTTCATACTTAAAGGCCTCTTCAAGTGCTTTTTTATATTCTTCGTCATTATTTGGCAGTGAAACTCCAACGCTGGAGCCACCACAACAAGGTTTAACAACAACCGGATAATCAATATTATTGTCCTTTAACATCTTCAAATAATCAAGTCCGTCATTTTTCTCAATTTCGAATCCCTTTGGAGTAGGCACATTATTATATATAAATAACTGCTTTGCCAATCCCTTATCCATTGCAAGGGCACTTCCTAAATAATCTGTTCCGGTATATTTTATACCAAATAATTCAAATGTTGCCTGAACCTTACCATCCTCACCATTTGCACCGTGAAGAGCCATAAAAACAACATCTGCTTTGTTACAAATTTCAATAACATTTTCTCCAAAAAAACCTTTTCTATTTTGAGAAGTGGATAAAACCTCATCATTTAATGAAGAAATATGCATGCTCTCTTTATCATTATCATATTCATCTTCGAAAAAACTATTTACAGTTTTATTTGTTTTATATGTTCCAAAAAATACATCTAAAAGTCTGGCATTGTGTCCTTTTGAAATAAGGGCCTTTGCAACATTGGTACCTGATACAATAGATACTTCTCGTTCTGAACTTGTACCACCACAAAGAACTACAATATTCATGATTTGTCTCCATTCATATTTATTAAATTATTTCTAGTAAATTACTATATCATCATTAATTTTTTTGTCAATAAACTCAAGGCCCCTGGAGTTATATTCCTCAACAGCACTTTTAGCATCTTTGAGAATGTCTCCGTCAGTGTAAACATCTGCTAAATTAAATCCCATTTCTCCACTTTGTCTGATACCAAAGAAATCTCCCGGTCCTCTAAGCCTTAAATCTTCACTAGCTATGTAAAAGCCATCGTTGGATTTATTAAGAATGCCTAATTTTTCCAGTTTATCCTTATCTTTTGTAGCACTTACAAATACAGCATATGATTGATGATTTCCTCTACCAACACGGCCTCTTAGTTGATGAAGACTGGAAAGTCCGAATCTTTCTGAATTCTCTACCACCATTACTGTTGCATTTGGAACATCTATTCCAACCTCAATAACAGTAGTTGAAACTAATACATTAATTTCATTTGTTTCAAATTTTCTTAATATCTCATTTTTCTCTTCTGAAGACATTTTTCCATGAAGATACTGTATTTTTATATTGGCCGGTAGATTTTCCTTTAATATATCCGTATAATCCACAACATTTTCCGCCTGAAGAGTATCATTTTCTTCGATCATAGGACAGATAACATATACTTGTCTGCCATCATTAACCTGGTTTGTAATAAATTTATATACCTTAGGTCTATAGTCTTTTGTAACTACACAATTCTTAATACTCTTTCTGTTTTGTGGAAGTTCATCTATAACCGAAATATCCATGTCTCCATAGAGAATAATAGCTAAAGTTCTAGGTATCGGAGTTGCTGACATCACTAAGGTATGTGGCTTCATACCTTTATTCATAAGCTTTCCTCTTTGCAACACTCCAAAGCGGTGTTGTTCATCAATCACCACTAATGATAGATTATTATAGACCACTCCTTCCTGAAAAACAGCATGGGTACCAATAATAATCTGATATTCTCCATTTTCGATTTTTTCATAGGCTTCCCTTTTTTTCTTAATACTTAGAGAACCTGTAAGAAGACATACTTTATACTGCAACGAATTATCATTTATTAAGTCTACAAGTTTTTTATAATGTTGCTCGCATAATACCTCTGTTGGGGCCATAATTACCGATTGTAAACCAGACCTTGCAAAATCAAGCGCAGTAAGAAAGGCTATTATAGTCTTACCTGAACCTACATCTCCTTGTAGTAATCTTTGCATTACAAAACTTCCGCTAATATCCTGTCTGATATCTTTAAGACACCTCATCTGGGCATTTGTTAATTCATATGGCAAATTCTTAATAACACTTTCAGACGTTTCAAAATTATCAACAACATATTGGTTAATTACAACGCTTTCTTTTTCCTTTAACTTTTCCATATTCATAATAAAAGAAAAAAATTCATCAAAGATAAGCCTTCTTCTGGCATTCTTAAGAGATTCCATATCTTCCGGAAAGTGAATATTTTTAATAGCTTTTTTATAATCTACCAAATTATACTGTTCTCTTATATCTTCAGGTAAATAATCATCACAGCTACATATAATCAACGCATTAGAGATTGCTTTAACAAATGTGTTATTATTAATCCCTTTTGTCAAAGAATAAATAGGTTGCATATAATTCAGCTTTTCTGCATATTTGCCCAATGGAAATATTTGAGGCTGTTCAAGTGTTGGTGTTATGCCACTATATTTAATCCTGCCCCTAAATACATATTTTTCACCATATTTAACAGTATTCCTAAGATAAGGCATGTTAAACCAGGTAACTTTAATTGTATCCCCTGATTTATCTTTTATTACTGTGGAGGCAATGGATATGTTTTTAAAATGTTTAACATCCAAAGTCCTCATAACCACACCTTCTATGGATACTACAAGCTTATTATCAATATCTTTTACACAAATAGGTTCTTCATAAATATCATAATTTCTAGGATAGTAAGCTAATAAATCTTCAGGAGTATAAATGTTTAATTTGTTAAATAAGGCGCTGGTTTTATCACCAACGCCTTTAATATCCGTAAGTCTCATATAATCACCACAGATTAATAAAAATATTATTCAACAGACACCACATAATAATAAATTGGCTGTCCGCCATAGTTAATATCTACCTCTACATCAGGATACTTCTCTGAAATAGCTTCTGATACTTCTTTCGCATCATCTTCAGTAACATCCTGGCCAAAATAAATACTAATAATCTCTGAGTTCTCATCGATAAATGAACAAATCATATCAACTGTTGTATCTTTTACATCAGTTCCTACAGATACGATACCATCATCACCGATTCCCATAATATCATTTTCTTTAATCTCTTTATCATCTATTACTGTATCTCTAACAGCATATGTAACTGATCCTGTCTTAACATTAGCCATAGCTTCTAACATGCTTTCTTTGTTGGTTTCAACATCCTGACCTTGAACATAACCAATAATAGCTGATATACCCTGAGGTACATTCTTAGATGGGATAACTACTATTTCTTTATCTTTTGTAATTGATGCTGCCTGATTAGCTGCAAGAACAATATTCTTATTATTAGGAAGTACATAAATAGTCTTGGCATTTACCTTAGAAATGGCCTGTAACACATCATCGGTACTTGGGTTCATTGTCTGACCACCTTCAATGATTTCGTCAACTCCTAATCCCTTTAAGATATCATTCATTCCATCTCCAATAGATACTGCTATAAATCCAACTTCTTTAGCCGGTGCCTCTTTTTCTATTGGTGCAGGTGTACTTGTAGGTGCTGAAGCTGCAGGTGCATCTACTGTATTCTTAATATCAATCTTTGTTAAATCACCAAATCCAAGAGCTTTTGTAAGAACCTGTCCCGGTTCATTAGTTGAGATATGAATATTCATAATATTCTTATTTACAGATATATTTACACTTGTTCCAACTGCATCTAAGAATTTCTTTAAATCTTTTTCCTTATTGTTGTCAAATAATTTGTTAATACTTACAGTCAAATTAGTATCATACTTAAACTTCTCAGCTGTCTCTTCCTCTTCTGATTTAACTTCATCAGAGAATGACGAAAGATCGTATGTCTTACCATTAAGTCCATCATAAGCACCTTTAATAACTGCCATAAGACCTTGTCCACCTGAATCTACAACGCCTGCCTGTTTTAATACAGGCAACATTTCTGGTGTCTGACTAAGAGCATAATCACCAGCCTTAATTGCCTCTTGAATAAGAAGATCTATATCGTCCGTTTCAAGAACAACTTCACTTGCCCTATCAGAAATAGCCTTAGCAACTGTAAGAATTGTTCCCTCCTTAGGTTTCATGACTGCTTTATATGCTGACTCAACAGCTCTTTCGCAAGCTTTACTTATAGTAAGTGCATCAATTTCATCGCAACCTTTGATTTCCTTTGTAAATCCTCTAAAAAGCTGTGAGAGAATTACACCTGAGTTACCTCTGGCACCTCTTAAAGAACCTGATGAAATAGCTTTACAAAGTGGCTTCATCTCAAGTTCCTCAATAGCTGCTACTTCCTTTGCAGCAGACATAATGGTAAGTGTCATATTAGTACCCGTATCACCATCTGGAACCGGAAATACATTCAACTCATTAATCCATGCTTTATTAGCTTCAAGATTCTTCGCACCTGCTAAAAACATATTACGAAGTGTTGCTAAATCTAAACTTGTTATCACGATTAAATCCTCCTAAATTAGTCTATGACGCGAACGCCTTCAACAAATATATTAATTTTTTTCACTGTAAGGCCTGTCATTTCTTCGACTTGATACTCAACAGTTGATATAAGATTATCTGCAACAGCTGAAATGCTTACTCCGTAAGCTACTATCACATGAAAATCCAATGTGATATTGTTATCTTCGTCAACTTCAACATTTATACCCTTTGTTAAATGTTCTCTCTTGACTAGTTTAACAAGTCCGTCTTTCACACTAACTGCTGCCATACCAACAATACCGAAACACTCAACGGCAATGTTACCTGCACACTTAGCAATTACGGAATTATCTATTACGATGTCTCCAAGTTCGGAATTAATTTTCCCTTTCATAGGTGTCCTCCATTTCCTCGCATTACTTTGCAAATATATAATAGATACGCATTAATGTAGATATTATAACATTTTTCAAAAAAAAATAAAGAACAAAATAAAAACTGCTTGCAATATAAAATAATCTTTGATAAAATATTCAGCGTGTTAGGCTAAAATATAGCTAATATGATGCCTGAGGAGGTGCTAGTAATGGCAAAGTGCGCAATTTGTAGTAAAGGTGCTCATTTCGGAGCTAATGTGAGTCATTCACATAGAAGATCAAGCAGAATGTGGAAGTCAAACGTTAAGTCTGTAAGAGTTAATGACAATGGTTCAGTTAAAAAAATGTATGTTTGCACATCTTGCTTAAGATCTGGTTTAGTAGAGAGAGCTTAAGATAAAGAGTAGATAATAAAAACCATAGGTTTACGCCTATGGTTTTTTTACTTGTATTTTTATTGAAAAATCATTACTTGTTTTTAACATGTTCATGTGTAAATATGTGTTCATTACAGTACTCGTAATTGCCATCACATTTACTACAGTATCTAAAGGTAAGCTCCGGATAATCCTCACTTGTTCTTCCACATACAGCACATTTGTGTACTAATCTTCCATTTTCTCTTTTTGTTTCTGCCTTAAATTTTTTCTTTCTTTGTATTTCCTTTGGATTAATCCTATTATAATCCCTTGTTAATGCAAAGAATATTATGAAATTCAATAAGGAAACAATTATTGATACTGCCATAGCCCAATATATAACAGAATAGGCATGTATAGGAACAGTTATCGCAAAATATGTATACCTAATTACGTTAAACAACAATAACGCCCCATCTAATATTCCCAACCACTTCATCTTTATTGGAATTATAAAGAACAATAATAGCTGCATATCCGGAAATACTGCAGCAAAGGCAAGAAATAGTGACATATTTAAATAATATGTAGTAAGTCCTAAGGAATACCCTGTACTAAGATATATTATTAAAGCTGCAAGAATCTGAAATATAACTCCCATAAAGAAATAAAAATTAAATCTAAACGCTCCCCAAACTCTTTCCAAATTAATACCTATTATATAATAAAGATATAAAGAGAATATTATAAATATAGGACTTGAGGTCTGGGGTGGTGCAATTGTAAAAGTAACTAATCGCCATATTTGACCTTTAAAAATCATTTCCATATTCAACGACAAATACTGTGTATATACATTAGGTGTTAATAATTCAATAAAAAAACCTAGTGCATACAGTCCAATTATATATAGCATCAGATTCTTAATTGCGTATTTTCCAAATTTTCTTTCAAGTTTGTTCATGAATTTCATTTGTCACCTACTTATGTTTATTTGCTTGTTTCAATCTTAAAAATTTACAACATACCCTAGATTATAAATTTCTACATATTCTTTGTCAATTCAAACAAGGTTGATTCTTTAGATTATTTATCTTATAATATATTGGTTTCAATAGAGTTTTGAATTTAGTTAATAAGATAAGGACGGAGAAATATATGAGTGAAACATATTCATTAGGAATCGACATAGGTTCAACTACTGTTAAAGTAGCAATCCTTGATTCTAAACACAATATGCTTTTTTCAGATTACGAAAGACACTATGCAAATATACAGGAAACCCTTGCAGGCCTTTTAGCAAAGGGAAAAGAAATCACTGGTGAAATAGATATTCATCCGGTTATAACCGGTTCTGGCGGATTAACATTGGCTAAACATTTAAATATACCTTTTGTTCAGGAGGTTGTAGCAGTTTCTTCTGCTTTACATGATTATGCTCCTCAGACAGATGTGTGTATTGAATTAGGTGGTGAAGACGCTAAAATCATTTATTTTGGTGATAGTATAGAAATGAGAATGAACGGTATCTGTGCAGGAGGTACCGGTTCTTTCATTGATCAGATGGCATCTCTTCTTCAAACTGATGCAGCTGGTCTTAACGTGTATGCAAAAGATTACAAGGCTATTTATCCAATTGCTGCCAGATGTGGTGTATTTGCTAAAACTGATATACAGCCACTTATTAATGAAGGTGCTACAAAGGAAGACTTAGCAGCTTCTATCTTCCAGGCTGTTGTTAATCAGACCATAAGTGGTCTTGCCTGTGGTAAACCAATTAGAGGAAATGTTGCATTTCTTGGTGGTCCACTTCATTTCTTACCTGAACTTAGAAATGCATTCATAAGAACATTAAATCTTACTGAAGAACATATAATTGCTCCAGATGATTCTCATTTATTTGCCGCTAGAGGATCTGCCCTTAATTATAAAGAAGAAATTTCTAATTCACTAACAGATATGATTGAGAAGCTTTCTCATGGAATCAAAATGAATTTTGAAATAAAACGTATGGAACCGCTATTTGCAAGCCAGAAAGAATATGACGATTTTACAACCCGTCACGATCAGCATAAAGTTGCTTCAGCTAAGCTTGAAGACTACGAAGGTGATTGTTTCCTTGGAATTGATGCCGGTTCTACTACAACAAAAGTTGCTGTAGTTGGCGAAGATGGTACTCTTCTATATTCTTTTTACAGCAACAATAATGGTAGCCCCCTTGCTACTGCTATTAAATCAATTAAAGAAATATATTCAATCCTTCCAGACAGTGCAAGAATTGTTTACTCATGTTCTACAGGTTATGGAGAAGCTCTTCTAAAAGCAGCACTTATGCTTGATGAAGGTGAAGTTGAAACAGTTGCTCACTACTATGCTGCTTCTTTCTTCGAACCAGATGTAGATTGTATTCTTGACATTGGTGGTCAGGATATGAAATGTATCAAGATAAAAGACCAGACCGTAGACAGTGTTCAGTTAAATGAAGCATGTTCTTCAGGTTGTGGTTCATTTATAGAAACCTTTGCAAAATCTCTCAATTTTTCAGTTATTGACTTTGCAAAAGAGGCTCTATTTGCCAAGAATCCGGTAGATCTTGGTACTCGTTGTACTGTATTTATGAATTCAAATGTAAAGCAGGCTCAGAAAGAAGGATCTTCCGTTGCTGATATTTCTGCCGGACTTGCTTATTCTGTTATTAAAAACGCATTATACAAAGTTATTAAACTTACTGACCCTAAGGACCTTGGTAATAAGGTTGTTGTTCAGGGTGGAACTTTCTATAATGATGCTGTACTAAGAAGCTTTGAAAAGATATCAGGATGCGAAGCTGTTAGACCGGATATTGCCGGTATAATGGGTGCTTTTGGTGCTGCCTTAGTTGCTAGAGAAAGATACGAGATGGATCCAAAAGAATCATCTATGCTCACCATTGATCAGATTAATAATCTTCAGTACTCTACTTCTATGTCAAGATGTAAAGGTTGTACAAACCACTGCTTATTAACTATCAACAAATTTACCGGTGGCAGACAATTTATTACAGGAAATAGATGTGAACGTGGTTTAGGAAAGGTTAAGAATAAAGAAAATATTCCTAACTTATTTGAATATAAACTTAACAGACTCTTTAATTACAAGGCTCTTACTTCTGATGAAGCAATCAGAGGTACTGTCGGTATTCCAAGAGTCCTTAATATGTATGAGAATTATCCATTCTGGGCTACATTTTTCACAAAATTAGGATTCAAGGTAGTTCTTTCACCTAGATCAAATAGAAAAATATATGAATTAGGTATTGAATCTATCCCTAGCGAATCAGAGTGTTATCCTGCGAAATTAGCTCATGGACATATTCAGTGGCTTATTAAAAATGATGTGGATTTCATTTTCTATCCATGTATACCATATGAAAGAAATGAAACTCCTGATGCTAATAACCACTACAACTGCCCTATTGTTACTTCTTATGCTGAAAACATAAAGAATAACGTTGAGGAAATCGTTAATGGTGACGTACGTTTCTTAAATCCATTTATGGCCATGACCAACAAAGAAACATTAGCTAAACAGCTTGTTAAAGTATTTGATAAGGAATTCGGTATTGCTTCCAAAGAGATTAATGAAGTCGTTGACGCTGCTTGGCAGGAAATGGATAATGTTAGAACAGATATTGAAAAGAAAGGCGAAGAAGTTCTTCAATATCTCAAAGATACAGGAAAACACGGTATTGTCCTTGCTGGACGTCCATATCATGTGGATCCAGAGATTAACCATGGTATACCTGAACTTATAACTTCTTATGGCATTGCCGTTTTAACTGAAGACTCAATATCTCATTTAGGTCAGGTAGAAAGACCTCTTATTGTGTTGGATCAGTGGATGTATCATTCAAGATTATATAAGGCTGCTAACTTTGTTAAAACCCAGGAAAATCTTGACCTTATTCAGCTTAATTCCTTTGGTTGTGGATTAGATGCAGTTACTACGGATCAGGTTAGTGATATTCTTACTAATTCCGGCAAAATATATACAGTTCTTAAAATTGATGAGGTTAATAACCTTGGTGCTGCCAGAATCAGAATACGTTCTCTTATATCAGCCCTTAAGGTTAGAGAAATGAAGCATTTTGAAAGAACAATAAAACCTTCTAACATTGAAAGAGTTGAGTTCACAAAGGAAATGAAGAAAAACTATACAATCCTTTGTCCTCAGATGTCTCCTATTCACTTTGATTTACTTGAAACTGCTTTTAGAGCCGGTGGCTACAATGTAGTTGTTATGAACAGAGATGAAAGACGAGCTGTTGATGTAGGTCTTAAATACGTAAATAATGATGCTTGCTACCCTTCTTTAATTACAATTGGTCAGATTATGGATTGCCTACAATCCGGGGAATACGACCTTGATAAAGTTGCTGTTATTATGTCGCAAACAGGTGGAGGATGCCGTGCAAGTAACTATGTGGGCTTCCTTAGAAGAGCTTTCAAAAAGGCAGGTATGGAGCAAATTCCTGTTATATCTCTCAGTGCTCAAGGATTAGAGAAGAATGAAGGATTTAAAATTACTCCTACTCTTTTATTTAAAGGAATTCAGGCTGCAGAATATGGAGATATATTCATGAAAGTTCTTTACAGAACAAGACCTTACGAAAAAGTTCCAGGTTCTGCTAACGAATTACATAAAAAATGGCTTAAAATATGCCAGGAATCTCTTAAAAAGCCTGGTCTTGGACTTAATGAATATAAGAAAAATGTACGTGGAATAATAAAGGATTTTGATAATCTTCCACTTACAGACGAAATAAAACCTAAAGTTGGTGTAGTTGGGGAAATCCTTGTTAAATTCCTTCCAGCTGCTAACAATCACTTAGTTGAGCTCCTTGAACAGGAAGGTGCTGAGGCTGTTGTTCCGGATCTATTAGACTTCTTACTTTACAGCTTTTATAACACCAATTACAAAGCTGAAAATCTGGGATTTAAGAAGTCAACTGCTAACATATCAAATCTAGGTATTAAATTTATCGAATACGTAAGAAAACCAGCCGCAGTATGCTTTGCAAAGAGTAATCGTTTTACTCCTCCTGCTAAGATTAAGCATCTTGCAGAATTAGCAAATCCGATTGCAAACATCGGTAACCAAACTGGTGAAGGATGGTTCCTTACCGGAGAAATGTTAGAACTTATAGAAAGTGGTGTAAATAACATCGTATGTACTCAGCCATTTGGCTGCTTACCAAACCACATCGTAGGAAAAGGCGTAATAAAGGAAATACGTCGTACACATCCTGGTTCAAATATCGTTGCAGTAGACTACGATCCAGGTGCCAGCGAAGTAAACCAGCTTAACAGAATCAAACTTATGATGTCAACTGCAATGAAGAATCTGAAAAAGGACCTTGAAGACAAGGCCGTTAACGAATAAAAAATGGTGCCTACGGGCACCATTTTTTATTCGTAACTACCTATGATTATTTATATCAATGATATATTATCGTTACCTTTTCATCTTTAGAAAAATAATCAAAATCTGTGAAACTATCATCCCCTCCAATACTAACTGACTTAACTGTATCCACCTCTCCGGTAAGGACACCCGCATCATCAAGATCAACTAATTCAATATTTGTAAATCCCATTGATTCAAACTTAGCAACTACTTCCTTGTAATTCTTATTTATATAATCACGAGATGAACCAACTTTATATTTTTCTTGTCCTCCCATGATACAACCTTTTGCACAATTGTACATATTTCCAAGTATACCAATGCATATTAGAGCTGCAATTACTATAATTATTGTTTTCTTATTTTCTGCCTTTGACTTTTCCCGAATATAATCTGCTTTACTTTTTTGCTCATCATTTTGATTATTACCATTGTCTACGCCGGTATTAATAGGAATTTTATTTCCGCAGTATGGACATATATAGGTACTATTATCAATTTTGTAGTCATCAGAGACCATGGAACCACATTTATTACATTTGATTTTATTATCCATTGCCATTCCCCTCCATTAACCAAGTACTGTTGTATTTATCTTGTTTTGTAACTTTATGTATTCATTAATTATTTCTTTACATTGAGATATGTAATCATTTTCCATACAAAAATACAGAGATACTAGTTCAATTATTTTAGCTTCTGCCTCATCAAATATTTCGTCTACCATTGCAAGTCCTAATGCCTCGAATACGATAATTCGTTTTTCAGTTTCATTTGTAGAATTAGCCATAACTTCTACCAATTGGTTCAATGTAAATTTAGGTGTCGTTCTATCTAACGGAATATTCATCTCATAACAATACTCCTGTATTGTATTGACTTCTGATTCAGCATAAACTCCATCAGCTTGTGCAATTATTAATGCTAAATCCAAGAATAATTCTTTTTGCTCTTCATTTAATAATTTTAAATACATTTTATCCTCCTAATCATAGACCCATTATCTCTTTCTTCTTTATATCAAATTCTTCCTGACTCAGTATTCCAGCATCTAATAATTCTTTAAGCTTTTTAAGTGCATCTATCTGTTCATCAAATGAAAGTGTTTTTCTTGTACTAGCAACTGCATTCATGTTTTGAGCCAGGTTCATTCCAAACAACATTCCTGCACCATCTCCCATACCATGTTGTTCAATACCACTGGCAATTTTTTGTTGTGCAGCAATATCTGAAGCTTTATTTGATACATCTTCGTATGCTTTAACATTCATCTTATTTGATGCAAACTTATTAATTAACTCTCTAGACTCATCAGATAATTCAACACTTTCTACAGATACTTTTACAATTTTTAATCCGAATCTTTCTTCCCAGGTACCTGCGTTTAATTCATCTTTCATAATCTCGGCAGATATCTCATTTAACTTTGATGGTAATTGAGATACCCTGAATTGAGATGATAACGAATTAACTGCCACGTTAAAGGATTGTAAAAAATCAGCTGTTAATTGTTCTCTTACTTTTGGGAAATCAACTGTATAAAAATTGATATTAGGTGGTACAAAGTTTCTAATTAATAACACCGGATCCGTTACAATTATTGAAAATGTACCATGTGAAAATATTTCTAAATCCACACCATAATAAATATCGTTATATACAAGAGGTCCATGAGTACCAAATTTTATATTTCTTATTTCTCTTTTATTAACAAAAGAAATTTTTTTATTATCCTTTGTTATTCCACCATACCCAATTCTATCTGATATTTGATTGATTATTGATTTACCAATTCCATCTCCATTAAATACAGTTTCCTGTCCGTTGTCATATACATATCCACCGGGATCTGTGATTATGGTTTCAATACCGGACTGATCAAAGATAAATGCTGCTGTATTTTCTGGCACATATATCCTTGAACCATTTGAAATAACACCATCTGATCCTTTAGTATTTGAGCCTCTACCTTTATTAGTTGAAATCTGAACTCCTGGAGCGACTATCACATGCTCGTCAAAATTTTCAACTGTTATAATCTCTTTCCATTGATCTGCAAATGTGCCTTCTAAAGCACCTGAAAATGCCTTTATTATTCCCATGGTAATTCCCCCTTAATTCTTTTCTTCGTTATCTTTTGAAACATTTTGCTCTGTATCACAGTATTCACATTTTATTATTTCATCTGTATAACCTGTAACATAGGCTCTACATGAAATACATTTTTGAGTAACTAAAACCGGAACTTGAACCTTTTCAATGATTTTAGTTTCTACATGATTCATGTTATTTGTATAGTTATCTTGATAATCATCTGAATAATCATCTGAATAATTATAGTCTTTTATTTTTTTCTTATTACCGGCTGTAATCGCCGCCCCTAGAACTGCCGCACTAGCTGCTGCTCCTGCAGCCGCTGCGGTATTCTTTGTGGCATGATCTAATATTTTTTTTCCTGCATATAAAGCTGCTATTGTCATTAACATCTCACTTCACCTATCCCCTTTTTTATTCTAGCTTGCTTATAGCACATAATATTTCCTATTTACAATTATATAAAAAAATACCTTTATTAATGTGTGCTGTCAGGACTCATATGTAAAAAAAAGAAGCATATAAATGCTTCTTTTACTAATCATATATTTTCAATTTGCCAATCAATTGGCGTTTCACCATTTTCTATTAAGAATTCATTTGCTTTCTTAAAATGTCCACAACCAAAAAATCCCCTATAAGCTGACAGTGGACTTGGATGAACTGTTTCCAAAACTAAATGCTTAGGATTATTAAGCATTTTAGCTTTTTCTCTGGCCGGTTTACCCCATAAAAGATATACAATAGGTCTGTCTTGTTCATTTACCGCTCTAATGGCTGCATCAGTAAATTCCTGCCATCCGATTTTACAATGAGACATAGCCGAATGTGCTCTGACAGTTAAAATTGTATTTAATAAAAGAACTCCCTCTTTTGCCCATTTTTCAAGGTAACCGTTGTTTGGTATATAAGTTCCCATTTCATCGTGTAATTCCTTATATATATTTGCAAGACTTGGTGGTATATCTATCCCCGGCTTAACTGAAAAACTAAGACCATGTGCCTGTCCCGATTCATGGTATGGATCCTGACCTATTATTACAACCTTAACCTTACTAAGTGGGGTTAAATGAAATGCATTGAAAATATCGTTAGAATCTGGATAAATGATGTTGTTTGAATATTCATTTTTTAATGTGTAGAATAAATTTTTATAATATTCCTTTGAAAATTCAGGTTTTAAAGGTTCTAACCAATCATTATTTATTTGGGACATATCTAACCGGAACTCCTCTTTCATTTAAAAATTGTTTCAAATCATTTATTTCCAATTCCTTATAATGAAATAAAGATGCTGCTAACGCTGCTTCAGCTCCTGCTTCAAAGGCATCATAAAAATGCTCCTTTGTACCTGCACCACCAGAGGCAATAACCGGGATTGATACACTTTCACTGATAATCTTAGTTAGTTCAATATCATAACCAGCCTTAGTGCCATCACAATCCATGCTGGTTAACAGAATTTCACCTGCCCCTAATTTATCAGCTTTCATAGCCCATTCTACAGCATCAATTCCTGTATCAATTCTTCCTCCATGCTTATATATATTCCAACCACTTCCATCTTCTCTTCTTTTAGCATCAATGGCAACTACTACACATTGACTGCCAAATTTATCTGCGGCATCGCTAATTAATCTGGGATTATCAATTGCAGATGAATTAATTGAGATTTTATCAGCACCTTCACGAAGAAGTTCTTTGAAATTGTCCACTGTTCTTATACCGCCACCAACAGTAAATGGAATAAAAACCTGTTCAGCAACACGTCTAACCATATCAACTACAGTTTCTCTATGATCAGAAGACGCTGTAATATCCAGGAATACAAGTTCATCTGCACCTGCTTTATCATAAGCTTTAGCAACCTCAACCGGGTCACCGGCATCTTTTAAATTAACAAAATTAATGCCTTTAACTACTCTATTGTTATTAACATCAAGACATGGAATAATTCTTTTTGTATGCATAATATTTCCTCTTTCATTGCAAAGTCATATTTAGTCAAAATTTAAATTGAAGCGAAGTTTGATAAAATCTTTAATCCTACATCTCCACTTTTTTCCGGATGAAACTGACATGCAAATACATTATCTTTTTCCACTGAAGCGTCTATATTTACACCGTAGTTAGTAGTTGCTTTTACAATACTTTCATCATCCGCTTTTAAATAATATGAATGGACGAAATAAACAAATGATTCATTATCCAATCCATTGAATAAACGACCATTATTCTTTAGCGCTAAGGAATTCCAACCTATGTGAGGAATCTTAAGTCCTTCTCCTTCAGGAATTCTAACTATTTTTCCGGGAAGAATTCCAAGTCCTGCTACTCCAGGGGCTTCTTCGCTATCTTTAAATAAAAGCTGAAGTCCAAGACATATACCTAAGAAAGGTGTTTTTTTATCTACAACTTCATTTATTGTATCAATCAAATCATACCTTTTAAGTTTATCCATGCAATCCCCAAAATTACCTACTCCAGGCAGAATAACTTTGTCTGCATTTTTAATAACCTCTTTATCCCTTGAAGCAATAACATCTTCCCCTAAAAATTGTATTGCCTTTTCAACACTCTTTAAATTACCTGCATCGTAATCAATTATTGCAATCATCTTTTGTCTCCTAAATAATACTAGTTATTATGAGCTTCCTTTGAAATTTCAAACCAAAACTCTACCCCATGTTCCTTATTAATAACTCCGCATTTCCCTCCATGGGCATCTGTAATAGCTTTTACAATGGAAAGTCCTATTCCGCTTCCACCATAAGCTCTCGTTCTCGCCTTGTCAACTTTATAAAACTTAATCCAAATATTTTCCAAATCCTCATTTGGAATGTTTTCTCCGGAATTATATACGCTAAGTCTAATTTTATTATCAGAAGTTTCTTTAATGGTGACTTCCACAACTCTATTGTCATCAACATGATTAAGAGCATTTGTGACATAATTAGTAATAACTTCTTCAATCTTAAACTCATCTGCAAAAATTGTATAGTCTTTATCTGCAATAAATCTTATATTAACATTCTTTTGCTGACTCATATAGTTAATTCTAGAGATAACTCCCTTAACTACCATATTCAGACTAAATTCGTCTATTTCAAGAATATTGTCTCCATATTCTAATTGGTTAAGGGATAGCAATTCCTTAACCATCTTATTCATTTTAGAAGCTTCATCTGCTATAACACTACAGTAAAACTCTCTTGATTCGGCATCATCATTAACACATTCTTCAAGACCTTCTGCATAACCCTGAATTAAAGCAATCGGTGTCTTAAGCTCATGAGAAACATTTGAGATAAACTCTTTTCTCATTTTATCAACCTCTTCTTTATGTTCAATGTCCTTTTTCAGCTTCTTGTTTGCTTCTTTTAGTTCTTCAATTGTCTGCTGAAGTTTGTACGACATATCATTAAGATTATGACTAAGAACCCCTAACTCATCTTTAGAATTAACATCTGATTTAACATTAAAATTTAATTCTGACATTTCCTGTGAAATCTTTGACATCTTAAGAATAGGATTGGCATAATGTCTAATATATAGATATGATAAGCAAAACTCAAAAATAGTTATAAAAATACCAATCATAATAAAGAATCTATTTGAAATTAAAATACTTTCATTAATATTTTTATAAGCAATTCTCATCAGACAAGACTGATTATTTTCATATATACCATAAATTTCTAAGAAACCTTCAGCATTTTTTTTATTTCCTGAAAAGTTTATTTTACTTAAAGTATAATTCTGTGTTTTTTCAATAACAGTAACAGCTTCTGAACTATTTAACCTGAATTCAATAGAATCTAATCTGCTGGATAATATATCTGTATTTCCATTAATAACCATGGATTGATTCGTATTATTATCAATAAGAATTATATCAATAGCACTATTATCACAAAGGGTAATTATCTCTTGTGTTTCAGCAGCTGTTAATGTAGTTTTATCTCCAACAATATTCTTAACTTGCTTATATGCCTTTAATAAAACATTTTGTTTTCGATTTATATAATAAGTTGGCAATAAAAAGTTATTTGCCAGTATAAGAACAACAAAGGAAATAAACGTTGTCAAAAATATAAAAAAAGCTATTTTAGTTTTAACTGAATGTTTAATCTCCATCTTGATGCTCCATTATTCTTCTACTTCAAATTTGTATCCCATACCCCAGATTGTTTTAATGTAATTACCGGATTCACCTAATTTATTCCTAAGTTTTTTTACATGAGTATCTATTGTACGTGCATCACCAAAGTAATCATAATTCCATACATTATTTAAAATATTTTCTCTTGATAATGCAATTCCTTTATTCTCAATAAAATAAGTCAATAATTCAAACTCTTTAAAGCTAAGTTCCACCATTTTTTCTCCAACTTTAACAGTATGAGCCGACTTATCTACAACAATATTTCCAGCTTTAATAGAATCCGCTGTTCCAATTTTGTTTGTTCTTCTTAAAATAGAATCAACTCTAGCCACTAGAATCTTTGGACTAAATGGCTTTGAAATATATTCATCTACACCTAAGTCGAATCCTAAAAGTTCATCGTGTTCCTCAGCCTTGGCTGTTAGCATAACAATTGGTACTTTAGAGTCTTTTCTAATTTCTCTACAAACCATCCAGCCATCCATTTTAGGCATCATAACATCCAAAATAATTAATGCAATGTCATCATGTTTATAATAAACATCCAATGCTTCTTCACCATCGGCTGCCTCTATAACTTCATATCCCTGTTTAGAAAGAAAATCATTTACCAATTTTCTCATGCGGCTTTCATCATCAACAACTAGTATTTTTAGTCTTTTCATAGTAAAACCTCCTGAAAGTTATTCTGCGCTAAGAGCCTCGTCCGAAAGAATGACACTTGTGTTGTTAACATCTGTAAAGTTAAAATAAAGCTTACATGTGTTTAACTTAATCTGTGCTCCTGCAATGTCAACCTTATCATCTAATATTTTTACTGTTATATCCACAAGATTAAAACTTTTATTATCAAAACCAAAAGAAACCTCATAGTCTGCATCTGGAATATATTCACATATTTCAGGTATATTCTTTTGGATACCAATTAAAAAGTCTGCTACATCTTCTGTTGATAAATCTAATTCTTTTAAATATTTTTCATAATCATTGGCTTCAATAAGGTCTACAATTCCTTCTTTGGTAATATCTTCTTTAGAAAATTCGTTTAAAAGCTCTTTAATTGATGACAAATTATACTTTCCTTTAACTACATAATTATCGCCATCTTTTTCTACTTTTTCACCAATGTAGTCTAAAATAGAAGATATTTCTTTTACATAACTTTTATCTTTAAATGATTCTACACATCTTTTTGTTACATCTTCTAATCCAGTTTTCTCAATTACCTCAGCCATAGTAATTTCATCAAATGTCCAATCATTATCATCTGTTTGGTAATATACTTTTAAAAGATTATCATTAAGTACATAATAAGAATCATATAATCCGCTTTCCTTTTCATCCATAGCTTTCAGATTATATTCAAAATCCACACGATACATTTGATCCTCAATGTTAAATGCATCAAGATTTTCAACCTTTGCTTTTATTTCATTACCTAAAAGTTCTGCATCCAGCTCAGCACCTACTTTTATGGTACCACTCTTAATTTCCTTATCAACATTGTTCAACGAATTTTCAAAATTTTCCTTTAACTCATCTTTAGTAATTTTCTTTTCTTCTTTTTTGCCAACTTTCTTACTGTCACATGCTACCAAACTGACTGATAATGCACCTACCAATAATACCGCTGTTGATTTTTTTAATATATTTCTCATAATACTATCCTCCAAAATAAAAACATAATTAATTTACTCTATAAAAGAATTCGGCAAGTTTATAATATATATCTACAATAATATTACTAGTCTTGCTTTTATTTATTCTACTTTTAACTAAATCTACATCATTTGTAACTATATTATCAACTCCAAGTCCAATCATTTTATCGATGTCTTCAGTATCATCCACTGTCCAAACGTAGACTTCTTTTCCGTAACTATGCATTCTGTCAACTATATCTTTCGTTGCAAAAAACTGGTTAATACTAAATGCGTCTGCATATTTAAATTTTTCAATATTTCCCAATGCAATACTCATAACATATACTGTATCAATATTAGGGTCAAGCTTTTTCACATTTTTTACAAGACTATATTTCTGGGATGTTACAACACACTGATCTGCAAAATCATATTTATTTATCAACTCAACTACAGACTCTTCATAATTCACATTATGTTTATTCGCTTTTAACTCAATGTTTAATCCAATTCCTTTTTTCTTTGCATATATTATAACTGCTTCCAAAGAAGGAATTTTCTCACCTTCATATTTATCACTGAAATAAGACCCTGCATCTAATTCTCGAATCTCTTCCCAAGTGAGTTCCCATGCTTTTTTATTTACCCCGGTTGTTCTCTTAAAATTATAATCATGCATTATATATAAAACGCCGTCTTTACTCTGTTGAACATCTATTTCAATCCAGTCGGCTCCTTGTTTATATGCATTTTTAAAAGCAACCATGGTATTCTCAGGCCTTGTAGCCATTCCACCTCTATGTGCTGATATCTCAATATTTCTAACATGACTTATTTTTAGTGAATACTCACCTTTTTGCATTCCATTGAAATAGAATGTCAAACCTGCAATTGCAATCACACCTGCAAATCCCAAAATTAGAATTCTAAACTTTTTTAATTTTTTAGACATAACCATATTGTCTGCAGGTAAATGATGATATTCGTTGTCTTCATTAGTAACTTTATCGTAATACAAAGATGTGATAATCGCGCATATAATTGGAAAGCTTAGTGACATATATATAATTGATACTAAAATTGATAATGCAACCAATATAGATGATATTATGGACTTTGCCATATAGTAATCTTTTATAAAATTTTGTATAACCACTATAATTAAAACAAATAATGCTATAAATGCCACGAACACAACAGTTATCAATACAATCGAAATCAATATAAATAAAATATCTTTTATTCTATTGCCTTTTCTTAATTTGGCACTCATGTGCATGGATTTTATAAAATTCTTCTTTTCTGTTAGATAATAATTCATTGAATACATCCATCTAAAGAAAAGAGCGATCATTAATACCCATAAAACAACTAGAAATAATCTTAAATTTATAATAGCATCTAAATACTTTGCCAATATTCCCGGAAGATTAAAGGATCCAAAAAAGTCTGTAGCGACTCCAAATCCGGGATATAATATTGTAAATAGAATAACAAACAATGCAATTATATTAAAAGGTGCTAAAACCCTTAATAAATTCTTCAAGCAATAAACTATAACTCTTCTTAATGATGTCCTACTTCTTTGAAAAGATTGATCCAAAATATACATGATGGCCACAATCTCTATAAAAAAGAAAATTGACAAAAACAACATAACAACAACTGCAAAAGTTATAGTCATTGGATGTACGAAGAACTCTTTGTAATTAGATTTTGTAATATATTTAAATCCACTAACATTAATTATAAATCTTAAAACAAAACTAAAAACAATTCTCGAAAATAAAAGATATAAAAAATTATAAATTATAATAAATCTTACAAGTATATCCAGATTATAAGATAACATTAAAAAAACATTTTTTATTCTCTTCATATCCATAGCCTCATTTGTATATTATCCTTATACATTATAGCATAAAACAATCAAAACGAACTTTATTTTTATTATTTGACTTTAATAATTAAAAAGGTTATCATATATACACATCCGGTATAAACCTGGGGTTGTACTGGTTTCGACGGGGTTCTTGAAGTTTGAATAGCCATCCGTGGACTAGGCCCACGTAAAAACTTAGAAATTTAAAATTAAACGCTAACAATAATTTAGCAGTAGCTGCCTAATTGCAGCTTGCTGACCGCCGATTCTCCCGTGATTGACGGACCCAGCATCAAACCAGCGGGGCACTCTTTTTACAAAGCTTTGAGTAGAAAGAAGATATATGAAGCTACTAAATATTTAATCGTGTCAATACGAGTAGATATGAGGGAAACTTAAAATATTGACTGTGATGGAAGAAGTTCTTATGAATAGGATTTCGGACAGGGGTTCGATTCCCCTCAGCTCCACTTATTTTTCAAATAAAAATCACCACCTATGAGTGGTGATTTTTTATACTTATCAACTCACACCTGAGCTTGGTTTAATATTTCTTTTAATCGTTGTCTCTTCTTCTGATGCTGTATCTCCTGAACTCTCCGTCTCCGAATATGCTATAGCATTACCAATAGTTACTGACACACTATATTTATCGTTGTTTTTCAAAATGTTTACAACTGCATAATTTTCTTCTAACTCTTTGCTTTCTGTTTCTACAGTAACATTTTTTTCTATTATATTTTTAAACTCTTTTATACTTACATCAGCTTTTCCTTTTTCATTAAACCCAAACGAAAGCCTTGTACCATTTTTCATAAGTTCTTGCTTTTCCTCTGATTCATACAAATCTATACAATTATAAATCTGTGCTTGTAATGTAGTTGCATTTTCCATATCCAGCTTCGCATTCTTTTCAGCAAAAAAATCTTTCTTCGTTTCTTCTTGGGCTTCCTGTTCTTCTGTCGTTTCTTCGGATACTTCTTCACCACCTACAAAAGCTGAACCTAACTTAACCTGTACAACATAATCATCATAATAAGAAATACTTATATTAGCAAATGTTCCAGGTGTTTCAGTACTTTCAACTTGAGCTGAAACATATCTATTTACAATTTTACTGAATTCTTCATCCGAAATAGTATTATTCCCATCTTCATCAAATGTAAATGATAGTGATTCCCCTTTACGTAATAGCGAATCATTTAATTTTTCATATCTTTCAATAGCATCTATAACCTGACTTTGTATAGTTGTTGCATTTAGATAATCATCATTATTGTTATTATCTGATTCTGCATAACTGTCTTTTGTATTGTAACTAACAACTGTAGTCTCGTTTTCATTTGTTTCTTTTTTAGCCGGAGTATCTTTAAAATAAATTTTTCCTAACCATATAAGAATAATAACAATAATTATATAAATAAATATTTTTCTTCTATCCAACGGATCACCTCATTAAAAAATAATAAAACCAGGCTACGCAATGGCAGCCTGGAGTAAAATTACATTTATTATTTTTATTCAAAATCAACATCTACCTGCTGAAGTCCCGAATCATATTCATCATCATGATATACGTAAAATTCAATGGTTGAATCTATATCAGGTAACGTACTATATTCATATGTATCATACATTGAACCTTCATATTTGTAATCAGGTTCTCCATATGCTTTTACAATATCTTCTGCAGATGCGCCCCATGTCAAGCCGTTCCAAGTCATTTCTGGTTTATCCTCAGCCCATGAAACATCAATACTGTATCCACCCATGCCATCTTTCTTAATGTCTTCTACTTTAACAATCTCTTCGTCCCAATCTAGACCATAAATGTGTAAATAAACACTTTCATAATCATCGCTAGAAGCAGAAATTGTATACTCCTCTTCATCTGAATCAAATTCAAATCCAGCTTTACCAAATGTATCATCCCACTTAGAATCAACACTAAGAGTTTTTCCGTCTATTGAGCCAAGTACGTCTTCTTTAGCTTTAAAATCTGATCTATCAACATCATCATTTACTATGTAGTCATCGTCATCATCTGATTCATCATCTGCATCATCTGCATCTCCTGCGTCAAGGATGTCATCAAAGCTTTCTGAACTACTTTCAGATGCTTCATCAACTACTTCATCAGGAACTTTAACATCGTCCTCGTCAACTTTTCCAAAATCAGAACACTCAACTGTAGCATTTAATTCCACTTCTATATCCATTGAATACCCGTCTTGTTCCATACTTGTTTTAAGCTTCATATCTTTGATAGTAAACTTTGTCATATTAAGATCATCATCAAATACATAAACCATTTCGCTATCAGCTGCTGACTTTATCATATCATTCACCGTATCTTCATCAATTCCTAATGATGACACTGAATCTGATAAATCAGATATCTTATCTTTAATATCTTTGCTTTCTAAAAGTTCTTCAATTGATACAGTCATTGTATATTCACCTTTCTTGTAAGAAAGATCTGCATCTTTAAAAGCGTCATTTTCTAAAATCTCATTAAGTGCCGAAACATCTATAGATACACCATCACTAGAGGATTTTGTCCACTCGTCAGTTTCCTTATCGCATGTGTAAACTACTGTATCTTTTCCATCCTTCACTGTATACATTTCATATGACATTTTCTGAGACTCACCCATGAATTCCACACTCATTTCCATGTTACCATGGCTAGCTTCTTTAGCAACCTCCATATCACCTTTGAGAGTGGCTGGAATTTCAAACTCTGTGCCATCTGATGATATAACAGCATTAACTCCAAGATCCATATTCATCTTCATGTTGTCATGATCTTCTTTAGTATAGGCTTCAATAAGATCTTCAGCTTTCTTATACTTTCCACCCTTTGAAGATGATGAAGACGAGCCTTCGTCTCCTGAATCCTTAGTACATCCTGTTAAAGCTGATGTTAAAATCATTGTGGTTGATAAAATTATTGCAAGTTTTCGTTTCATAATTTTCTCCTCCTAATTTTAATTATTTATAGTTAAAAACATACACTTACATTATACATTATTAAAAGCTATAATCCAACTATTTCACACCATAAAAAAACAGGCTGTAATAATACAGCCTGTAAAATACTTATTAATACATGTTCTCTTCAAGAAGATCATTCATATCAGCTTCAACTGCTTCTTTAACAACTTCATCTGGAACTGTAACATCATCCTCAGATACTTTTCCGAAATCAGAACATTTAATTGTCAATTTAAGTTCCATTGATAAATCCATTGTATATCCGTCCTGATCAATAGTTGTTTCATACTTCATATCTTTAATGCTTATTTTTGTAAGATTAAGATCTTCATCAAATACATAAACCATATTACTGTCTGATAATGCATCAATTATTTCTTTTACCATGTCCTCATCAAGTCCCATTGATGATAATGAATCAGAATATTCAGAAATCTTATCTTCAACATTTGCACTTTCCATAATATCACCTATAGAAACTTTTACTGTATATTCGTTATTTTTGAAAGATAAATCTGCCTTGTTTAATGCATCACTTTCTAACATTTTATCAATTGCAGATGCATCAACTGCAACAGCTTCATTTGAAGTTTTTGACCATTTATCACTATTTTCATCATATGTATAAACAATTGTCTCATCTCCGTCTTTAGCTGAATACATTTCGTATGACATTTCCTGAGACTGACCCATCATCTCCATTGTCATATTCATATTTCCGTGGTATGCATCACCTGCAACATCAATATCTCCGTCAAGAGTAACAGGAATTTCAAACTCTGTTCCTTCAGAACTCATAACTACATTTAAATCAAGATCCATATTCATTTTCATATTATCTTGATCTGATTCAACATAAGCTTCAACAAGTTCTTTTGCAGTCTTATATTTTCCTCCTTTTGAAGAAGATGATTTTCCATCTCCCGAATCCTTTGTACATCCTGTAAGAACAGATGTTAAAATCATTGTGGTTGATAAAATTAATGCGATTTTTCTTCTCATTATTAATCCTCCTAAGCATTTATATTTTTTTTGTGTTTAACCACACAAGTAAATATTATACATATTTTTATAATTTAATCAAACTATTTTATATAATCTAGGGCATTAAATGTTTCTTCTCTTTTCACTTCATTTCCAATTATTATAATTTCATAATTTCTTTTTTCTTTTTATTAAATTCTTCTTCTGAAAGAATTCCGGCATCGAATAACTCTTTAATCTTTTTAACATCTGCAATCTGTTTATCCAAATCATCAGATTTATTCTCATTTATCTCTGTGTTATCAAACATCTTTTCATCTGCTTCAAACAATTTATCTTCATCATCGTTTTCCTTATTTTTTTGATTGCGTATAGTTTGTAATCTGTTAAGCATTGCATTTTCCCTTATTCGTTCTCTATCTGCTTCCTTGCTTATACGATAAACAAACACCGGCAACATCATGTAGATAACTCCAAAAGGAATAATTATATAAAGACTTTTATGACCTATAACGCAACTAATTAAAATAATTAGTATTCCTGCAAAGCTGACAACTCCCTGAATTATTATATATAAATTGTAATCCCAACCTCTTTTTGCATTATCTTTTGCCTTCCCATTTACTATTATAAATGTGAAGACAACAGCTAATGTTATTATTAAATATAAAAATCCACTCAAACTTTATCCTCCAATTTCACTTTATATGCTTCAATTCTTTTTGCTTTTCCCGTTGTACCTGATAATTTTCCATTAGATACCCATTCCATCCATCCATAATTTTGAACATGAGTTCTGTAAACTATATTATAATGCTTTGCAATTTCTCCATTCAAAGCAATGTTAATGGCCTCGATTCTTTTACCTTTTCCTTTATATCCACATTCAGTTCCATCTTCTACATAATCCAACCATCCATAATTTTGCATATGGACTCTGTATATTATAGTTCCTCCATAAATGTTATTGGTAAGCTTTAATTGAATAGATTCTATTCTTAAACCTTTTCCTGAAGTTCCTGATGTTTTTCCGTTCCATTTCCATTCCTGCCAGCCAGCACCTTGTACATAAGCTCTATACCAAACATTTATCTTGTCAGCGCCTTCCACCTTAGGATTACTACCTCCCGTGGTATAAATATAAGCACTATCATTTGTAGAGCTTAATTTGTAATAGGTCTTTTCAGGTGCTGCATGTCCCTTTTTAATTATGATTATCTGAATAGCTTCTAAACGTTTTGAATATCCGGCAGTACCTGCTGCTTCACCGTTTTTTGCCCAGTTAAGCCAACCAAAGGATTGAACATGAACTCTGTAATATATGTCATATAAATCTGCTTCCTCCCCTGTTAACTGTATCTTTATAGCCTCTAATCTCTTGGATTCTCCTGAGGTTCCATTCACTTCTCCATTACATGACCAAGGAAGCCATCCATAACTTTGACAGTGAGTTGTATATTGAATACCAAGCTTCTCATTACCCTGCACACTAATGACGATTCCTTCTAATCTCTTGGCTTCATTTAATGTACCTGATATTTTTTTGTCACTTACACTTTTCTGCCAACCATAAGTCTGAACATGAGATGCGTATGATAAAGTAACATCCTTTGTATCTACTTCATCTAAAGCTACAAATTTTAAGCCGTAAGTGTTGCTATATCTTTCAACTACTGTGTTACAATATCCGTATATAACCAAATTATTTATATTGCTAAAAACCAAATCCCCTAAATCATATATAGTATTAGGAATCTCCACCGATTGAAGATTGATACATTTTCCAAAGGCAACATCCCCAATATAAGTACATTTTTCATTTATTTTTATAGAACTAAGGCTTTTACATGAGAAGAAAGCATAAGCCTCTACACAAGTAGTTTCCTTTGGAAATACTATATTTTCCAGAGATTCACAATTATAAAACATCCCCTGAGAAATTGTATCTATACAATCAGGTAAAACAATATCATTCAATTTATAACAGTTACGAAATGCATAATCCCCAATTTCATTTATATTCTCAGGTATATTTAACGTCCTTATATTTTCACAGTTCAAAAAAGTATATCTACTTATACTGCTTATTCCATCTGGTAATTCAATGGATTCCAAGTTATAACAATCTTTAAATGCGCCTTCTCCAATATATGTTATACTTTGGGGGATATTTATATTTATCAGAGAAACACATTTTTCAAAGGCATACGAGCCAATGTCTGTAATGCTTTCCGGCATATTTATCTCTTCTAATGATAAACATCCTGAAAATGTATGACTATTTATTTTTGATACTGATTCCGGAATATTTATACATTCCAAACTATAGCATCCTAAAAATGCATAATCCCCTATGCTTGTAACAGTTGAAGGTATGGATATCTGTTGCATTCTAGTGGCATTTTGAAATGCGTAGTTATCAATACTCACCACATTCATATTATTTATTTTTTGAGGGATATTAACTACATATTCACTACCTTCATATCCGGTTATATTTACAGTATTATCTGTATTAATTGTATATTGGTAGGTTTGTAAACCTGATACATAAGTATTATCTGTTGCATATATTTCTTTTGGATTAAATATCATAACAACATTAACTAATACTATAATTATTAAAAATTTAATTAAATTCAAAATAGAAGTTTTCATATTTTTCTATCAATTCTTTTCAACTAACATTATTTGTATCGCTTCGATTCTTTTTTTCTGTCCCGTTGTTCCTGCTAACTCTCCATTTTTTACCCAAGGCATCCATCCGTGTTTTTGTACATGTACTCTATAATATATGTCATAATCATTGGATATACTTCCCTGTAACCTTATATTTATGGCTTCAACTCTCTTAGCCTGTCCCGTTGTTCCTGCTAAAGCACCGTCCTTAACCCAAGACATCCATCCATAACTTTGACAATGAACTCTGTATTCTACATGAGAATCCAGATAATCTCCCGTTAAATCATCTAGTTTTATTTTTATACATTCAATTCTTTTAGATCTTGCTATAGTTCCTGATGTATTACCACACTGCTGCCATACCTGCCAACCAATCTTTTCACAATGAGTATCATATACAACATTGGGAGGTATGGTACACATAGCTGCATCAAATTCCCAGGAATTCAAGGAAGTAATAATCATAACTGCAGATAGTATTAAACTAATAAATAAACTCTTTTTAATATTCATGTTTGTTATCCTTCCTTATTTCGAGAATTCATATGTACCAGCAGATAACTGTACATATGAAAAACCAAATGCTGCGTCAATTGATGAAACCACTTTACCATTAATACTTATTTCATCCGTAGAATTTTTATGAGGAAGTAAAAGTCTTACTTTCATATTCTTAGGTACAACAATCGTTCCTGTGATTCTATCTTCTTGGTTTATATAGCTAATATTTAAATCACCCTGCAAGGTTGGTACATCAATACTAGCCTCATTTATTATTCCCGGCTGAATTTTAACTTCCATGAATTCCTGTCCTGCATTTAATGGTTTAATACCAAATATTCCAGAACTTATTACGGTTCCTGCCGCCGCTCCCCAAGGATGAGAATGAGACATATTTGCTTTAAAAGCCTCGCTCCAGGCTTCCGGTGCTAATTCATTTACATTTTTGTTAACAACAGCCCAATACGATGCATCACCACTGGTGCCAGAATTCTTCATAGTCATTAGTGTAGTTGCATCTGTACTATCACCTGCATTAAATAATCCACGTAATACAAAATATGACATGTATATCGAACAAACAAATCCATCTTTGTTATCATTATATACATTAGCGGCCATTGCTTTAGCCATCTGGTCACTATTATATATTTCACACGCTAAAGCATAAGCCGTAGAATGCATGGATTCATGGGTATTGTAAGGTGTTCCATTTTTATTAAGAGAATCGTAAAATCTACCATTTGTAGTATTATACCCATATTTTATAAGATTAGCTTTTAAAGTATTATATTTACCAATATATGTAGTATATATATTACTTTTCCCTGTAATATTGCCAAGTTCAGCCATCAACTTATAGGTATATGTAAGTTCACAAAGATATGGAACATTATAGTATCCGGCATCAGAAAATCCCATTGGCATGTTAGCTACATTTCTTGGCCAATCTACAATTGAACCATTAATATTATTTCTGTGGGACTTTGAACGCACAAAACCTGTTTTTAAATCCTGATATTCCACATCATTACTTAAATTTTTTATTAACCTATCTAAATGTTTTTTTACAAATTCAACATCACCTGTGTTCATATAGTAATTATATGTATTCCAAACAGAAAAACATTTATAATCCCCCGGCCATTGAGGATTCTCAATTAAATGTTCTATTGATTCTCTTGAATAAGAATAATCATTAGTAAACATATAATCCAACTGAGAATTAATAAGAACGTCTCCCTCATAAGCTATACGTTCACGCTCTACTGAATCTGTCATTATATCCAATGACGTTTGTTTATATGTTTTTTTACTCATTTCGTAAAGTATATTTAACATTCCATCACTAGATGAAAAAGAAGATGCAAAATCATCAAACTCTTTTCTCATCTCAATGGCTTTAACATTATTCAATGAGGACATTATACTTATAATTGTTGCTTCATCTAAATTATCAGTTTCAATTTGTAAATATCTGAAATTCTTATTAATGACCGTATCAAAGGAGTTGCTTCCTTCTTTTATCGTCCATGTTTCATTATATTTAATTCCACTATTGAGAGTGTAATCCACATTATCTCCATCCATCATATATCCCTGATATACGTTAATATCTGTAGCAATGTTGGAATTAAAATTTATTCTTAATAGACCAAAAGTCTGCTCTCCTATATCAAATATTATATCTCCCTCACTGTTTTGGAAAACATTTTGTGAAGCTACCACATTTGCCATAACATTTTCTGATTGATATGGTTTTAATTCAATATAATAACCGTCTGTAATTGTAGAATCATAATAATTCTCCACAGCCGTGTTCCAGGCAGAGGCATCATATGTTGCTTCTTTGAATCCATATGGATAATAATTAGTATTAATATTCTCCATAGGAACCTTATAATATCCGGTGCTGCTTAAATATGTATTTCTTTGAGCAGTATTTCCACTTTCATAGCCAAATACATCATTGTCTGCATCCATAGCCTTCCAATTACTTACATCATTAGTATTTATAAGCTGTTCTTTTGTACCATCATTATAGTATGCGGTCACATCAACCATGAATCCACGACCATTATCTCTACTATATCCGGTTAAGGATACACTATTATATTCACTTGTTATTAAATCCGTAATATCATATGCCATGTAGTAGCATTCATATACTCCATTCTTTAAAAGAGAAGTTGCCCCAGCCATTCCATATAATTTTCCGTTAAAATAAAAATTACCAATTGCCATTTTATCTGTCAAAGTACCTTTACATGCCACTCTTGCTATAACTTTAGCAACATTTCCAGCATTTGGTATAGAAAAATTATTTGACTTTATGAATACATAATCACTTTGAGAAGTTTCTGTATTAACTGGATTTGCCCATATACTAGACCAACTGTAATAGTCTGTCTTTGACTCTGTTACAAACACTCCTGGTTCTGAAAAGTCACTCTCTGTACCATTACTTCCTACTGTTTTAACTTTCCAGGTATATAAAGTATCAGGTTTTAGTGTATTTTCAATGTTTTCTAATGATACACTATTATTTTTAGACGAAGTAACAACTCCTGAGTTATATACTTCCATAGTTTCGTCGCCGCTTTTATATATAACTACCTGATATTTTTTTTGATTATTGTTACGGTAATCATCGCTATTATATTTCCATGAAAATGTAATTCCATCTATTCTTGCGTTATAATTATTTTTTATGCCATTTACTCTTAACTCTGTTGGTACTGCAACAGAATACTTTATAATTCCGGCATATGATTCTTTGTTATATAAATGTCCTAATATATTTCCGGCAACAATAGCCATAACTACAACTATGGCTATTATTGGAGAAAATCTAATAAACATTTTTTTTATTTTTCGTTTATTTATCTTACCCACCATCAAAACTACCTATTTTAAATTTCTAATCTTAAAATCCCTTTCAGCTTCTCTTCTTTGATCTTTCTTTGCAATATCTGCACGTTTATCATACAGTTTTTTACCTTTTGCCAGTCCAATTTCAACTTTAACGAGACTTCCTTTAAAATAAACCTGCAAAGGAACTAATGTGTATCCCTTTTCAGCAATTTTTCCTGATATCTTATTTATTTCATATCCATGCATCATTAGTTTTTTTATTCTTAAAGGGTCTTTATTAAAAATATTTCCTTTTTCATATGGACTTATATGCATACCATATATAAACAACTCGCCGTCTTCTATTCTAACAAATGCCTCTTTAATGCTACATTTTCCCATTCTTAATGATTTTACTTCTGTTCCATGCAGCACGATACCTGCTTCATATTTTTCTTCTATGAAGTAATCATGATATGCTTTTTTATTGTTGGCAATCAGTTTTATTGACTCTTTGCTCATGATGTCCCTTCCATTCCTTTAATAACAAAGTCAATTGTCATCCTTTCTTTATCTGTACCAAGAACGGTGACATCTATTTTTTGACCTAGTTTAAATTCTTTTTTACTTTCCTGTCCAATCATCTTATATTTTTCTTCATCATAGTAGTAATAATCGTCTGTCATATTATTTACATGGATTAATCCCTCAACCGTATTAGGAAGTTCTACATACATTCCCCAATTGGTAATTGATGATATAACTCCTGTAAAATCTTCTCCAATATGATCCGACATGTATTCTACCATTTTTAATTTATCTGTATCTCTTTCAGCCTCATCAGCTCTTCTTTCGCATTTACTTGTCTGTTCTGCTACACCTGGGAGAATTGATTCATAATGTCTGATTCTTTTCTCTGTCAGATTTCCCCTGAGATTCTCTTTAATAATTCTATGAATCTGTAAATCCGGATAACGTCTGATAGGTGAAGTATAATGACAATAGTATTTAAATGCCAAGCCAAAGTGTCCGCTGCAAATAGTTGAATACTTGGCTTGTTTCATTGACCTTAATGTAAGTCTTGATATAAGTGCTTCTTCACTGGTTCCTTCAAGTTTAGTTAATAGTTTTTGAATTTCCTTTGGATGAACCTCTTCTTTGTCAGTTTTAATTCCATATCCAAAATTAGCAATAAATGTAGCCAACTTCTGGATTTTTTCAGGATCCGGACTTTCATGTATTCTATATACAAAAGGTAATTCCAACCAATAGTATTCTTCTGCAACAGTCTCATTTGCAATTAACATGAAATCCTCAATAAGTTTTGTCGCTAAATTTCTTTCATGAGGAAGAATATCCACCGGATGTCCTTTTTCGTCAAGAATTATTTTACTTTCAGGAAATTCGAAATCAATAGATCCCTGCTGATGCCTTTTACTTCTTAGGATTAAAGCAAGTTCATTCATTTTTTGTAGCATTGGTACTAATTCTTTATTCTCATTAATAGCAACCGGATCTCCAAACTCAATAATTTTATTTACAGTTGTATAATCCATTCTCTTATCTATATTAACCACTGATTCACATATTTTGTGAGATATAACATTTCCCTTTTTATCAATTCTCATAATTACACTAAGAGCAAGTCTATCCTCTCCCTCATTAAGAGAACATATCCCATTTGATAATTTATGAGGAATCATTGGTATAACTCTATCCACAAGATAAACACTGGTACTTCTCTTTAACGCTTCTTTATCAAGTACACTGTTTTCTGTTACATAATTAGAAACATCTGCAATATGCACACCTAATACATATTCATTTCCTTGAATTTCAAGGGATACTGCATCATCTAAGTCTTTAGCATCTTCCCCATCAATAGTAACCATCATAATATTTCTAAAATCTTCTCGGTTAACTTTTTCTTCTTCTGGTACTTCATCAGGAATATTCTTTTCAACATATTCCATAACTGAATTAGGATATTCCATTGGAATCTTTAAGTCTTTAACAATAGAAAGTATGTCTGTACCCGGATCATTTACATGACCAATTATCTCAATTACCTCACCTTCTGGTTTTTTATTATTTCCACCATAATCTGTAAGTTTGACCACTACCTTATGTCCATTAACAGCTCCCATACTTTTTCCTTTAGGAATAAATATATCCGGACTTACTTTTTTTCTATCACATACAACAAAGCCATAGTTTTTACAATCCTGATATAGACCCACCACTTCGTCTACACCATGAGTAATTATTCTAATAATTGTTCCTTCTGCCCTCTTAACTCCGGAAGATCCTTTATGTATAGCTACTTCTACAGTGTCTTCATTCATTGCACCATTTGTTTCGCTTTCAGCAATATATATGTCTTCTTCCATACATTCAGAAGTTACAAAACCAAAACCTTTTTCATGTCTTTCAAAAGTTCCAATAACATGATCACTATCAGGTTTTTTATATTTTCCTCTTTTTGTAACCATTATTTTACCGTCACTTAACAAAGCATCTAATACCTCATTAAGTTCTTCTCTATCCTCCTTTTTAACATTAAGAACCATTGCCAATTCCTTAGCTTTCATAGGCACGTAATGAGGAGAACTAATTATATCTAAAACAATTTTTTTTCTTTCTTCAAATAATTCAGAATCCATAAGAATACCTCCATTTCTTTATACACATAACACCCCAGTTAATAATACACCAAATAACCCCTTAATTAAAGGAATTTCAACAAAAAAAAAGGCTTTGCTTAGACGTTAAACACCTAAAACAAAGCCCATTTAATTCTTTTATAAAAATTTTGAATTGATAAGTATTGCAAGAATTATCATAATAACAGCTGTAATTCTTGTAATCATTGCAAGTCTACCTTCTAACGAATGTTTTTTATTCTTGCTCCAATATGTATCATTGTTACTCATTCCGCCTCCAAGAGCTCCACCAAGTCCCTGATTCTTACTCTCCTGCATCATAACAACGATTGTCAATACTATACAAACAATTACAAATACTATTTCAACTATTTCCTTAGTGCTCAAAGTGTTACCTCCTAAACATCGATTGCATTAACCTGTGATATTTTAACATAGTAGGTTATATATTTCAAGAAAAATTATAAAGAATTTATACTATGCATATAACTTTCCATTCACCTTTATACTTACCAACATATACAACCATATAGCTTTCATCTGTATATTCTTCTAATTTCTTTGAACATTTTACATATACCGCTGTCATTTTCTGTACATCTTCTTTTTTAACAAATGTCTTGTAAGAATATGTATTAAATATCTCTTCTATATGGGACTTAGAAATGTTTTCTGTATTATATATATCAAATTCATATCCATCCATATCATACATAATACTACTATAGTCATAGTCTGTAAGCTCATTTTTATGTGCATAACATTTTTCCACAAGACTCTTATCTTCTTTAATTTCAGCCTCTAAAAACTTTTTAGCACATTTTTTTTGTGAACCATTTCCCTGGATTATTAAAGACACCATAACTGCAACTACTATTATTATAAGTGCTACAGCAGCAATTGAAAGAATTATTTTACGTTTCTTCTTACGTTTTTTAGATCTCTTTCTCATTTCTTCATGTTTATCTGTAATAATCTCTACTTCTTTTTCTTTTTTAAATAAGTTGCTCATACTAGCCCTTTCTGTGATCAAACAAAATTAATTAAATACTACTTCACTACCTGTATTATTCTGAAATATTGCTTTTAGAACTTTCCATTCACCGTCTATTTTTCCCATGTAAATAATTGTTTTTTTAGTATCTTTATTTTTCTTTGATAGCTCGTAGGTTCTCACAACTACATCTTCTGCCTGATCTTTTCTTACGTATAGATTAGTACCATACATACTATTATCTTCTCCCCAAAGTTCATCCATTTCCTTATCAGATAAGGCTTTACTACTTTTTAGTTTGAATTTATAACCTTCGTAATCTATATTGTTATCCTCTGCTAGATTTGTAGCATAGCTTTCTGTATCCTTCACAAAATTCAAATTATAAGCCACATTATGCGCAACCATTAAATAAGCATCCCCATATTGTCCTCTAGTGTATTTTGCCATAAAATCATTTGCAGTTTTATCAACCGTTGGTACATTTACAACGATTGCTGTCACCACAAGAATAACTGTTATAGCAAATACCATTGGAACTAGTATTATTGACATTATTTTTTTGAAATTCTCCATATTCTGTGCCTTCCCTTAATACATATATAATAGTTAATTTAATCTTATACAAATTTAAGATTTCTAACCGTTACATTATATCAAATTAAAGGGTTTATATCAATTTTTTGCAATAAGTTCATTATTTTCAACAACTATTTTTATAGTATCCCCTTCTTTTAGAGAATCCGACAATATAAGCTTTGCAGCTAAAGTTTCCACTGTTTTTTGCAAATATCTCTTTAATGGACGTGCACCATATACTGGATCATATCCCTGTTTTACTATGAATTCTTTAGCTTCTTTTGATATTTCTATGCTAATACCTTTGTCTTCAATTCTTTTATTAAGATTAGTTATAAGTAAATCAATGATATGGGTAATATTATCCTTTGTAAGAGGTTTGAACATTATTATCTCATCAAGCCTGTTTATAAACTCCGGTCTAAAATGATTCTTTAATTCACCTTCTACCATTTCTCTTGCCGCTGTAGAAATATCTCCATCTGCATTTATTCCATCTAACAAATATGTCGAGCCAATATTTGAAGTCATTATTAAAATAGTGTTTTTAAAATCTACAGTCCTTCCTTGTGAATCTGTAATTCTACCATCATCAAGTACTTGTAATAAAATATTAAATACATCTGGATGAGCTTTTTCTATTTCATCAAAAAGAACAACACTATATGGTTTTCTTCTAACTGCCTCCGTCAACTGACCACCTTCGTCATAGCCAACATATCCCGGAGGAGCTCCTACAAGTCTAGACACTGAGAATTTCTCCATATATTCGCTCATATCAATACGTACAATATTATTCTCATCATCAAATAGATTCTCTGCCAATGATTTAGCCAATTCTGTTTTTCCTACACCAGTAGGTCCTAAGAATAAGAACGAACCAATTGGTTTTGATGGATCTTTAATACCGGCTCTAGACCTAATAATTGCTTCTGTAACTTTCTTTACAGCTTCATCTTGGCCTATAACTCTCTTATGAATTTCCTGATCCAAATGTAATGTCTTATTTCTCTCAGATTCATTAAGTTTCATAACAGGTATTCCAGTCCATCTAGAAATAATTGCTGTGATTTCATCTTCAGTAACTGCTTCATGAACTAAGGATAGATTCTTTTCTTTTATCTTTGCCTCTTCAATCTGTAACTGTTGATTAAGTTTTGTAAGTTCTCCATATCTTAGTTTTGCAACTTTTTCTAAATCATAGGCTCTTTCAGCTATTTGAATCTGGTTATTTAATTCTTCAATCTGCTCTCTGATTTTAGATACATTGTCAACACTGGCTTTCTCATTTTTCCACTGAGCCATTTTTGTATCTAACTCGGTCTGTAATTCCGATAATTCCATTTGAAGCTCATTAAGTCTTTCTTTACTTAATCTGTCATCTTCTTTTTTAAGCGCTGTTTCTTCAATCTGAAGCTGCATCACTTTTCTTCTCAATTCATCCAGTTCAGCTGGCATTGAGTCCATATCTGTCTTAATTGAGGCACAAGCTTCATCAATAAGGTCGATTGCCTTATCCGGAAGAAATCTATCAGATATATATCTATTTGATAAAACTGCGGCGCTAACCAAGGCAGAGTCTGTAATCTTCACACCATGAAATACCTCATACCTTTCTTTAATACCTCTTAAAATAGAAATAGTATCTTCAACTGTTGGCTCATTAACCATAACAGGCTGAAAACGTCTTTCCAAAGCAGCATCTTTTTCAATATATTTTCTATACTCATCAAGGGTTGTTGCTCCAATACAATGAAGTTCCCCTCTTGCCAACATTGGTTTAAGCATATTTCCAGCATCCATGGAACCTTCTGTTTTACCGGCTCCAACTATGGTATGTAACTCATCAATAAATAAAATAATCTCTCCACCACTATTTTTAACTTCATTTAAAACAGATTTGAGACGTTCTTCAAACTCTCCTCTATATTTTGCACCAGCAACCAAAGCACCCATATCCAGTGCATATACCTTTTTATTCTGAAGTGCCTCCGGTACATCACCTCTAACAATTCTCTGGGCAAGCCCTTCCACAGCAGCTGTTTTTCCGACACCTGGTTCTCCAATTAGAACAGGATTGTTCTTGGTCTTTCGGGACAAGATTCTAATAACATTACGTATTTCCGAATCTCTTCCAATAACCGGATCTAACTTTTGATTTCTTGCCTCTTCAACAAGATCCCTGGCAAATTTATTCAGAGTATCATAAGTATCCTCCGGATTATCAGTAGTAACTGATTGACTTCCTCTTATTGATTTTAAAGCCTCTAAAAACCTTTCTCTTGTAATCCCAAATTGTCTAAATAGTTCTTTAATCGCGTTATTAGGATATTTAATCAATGCCAGAAAAAGATGTTCTACAGAAACATACTCATCTCCCATAACCTTTATTTCATCTTCTGCATTTATAAGTACTTGATTGAGACTTTGACTAATTCTAAGTTCTCCACCCTGAACTTTAACTTTCTTATTCAAAGTCTGTTCAGCACTATTAAGAAAATAGTTCTTATCAATTCCCATTTTTTCTATTAACTGCAAAATAAGACTTTCATCAATAGTTAATAAAGCATATAATAAATGTTCTTCATCTATTTCCTGGTTACCATATTTGTATGCCAGCTTCTGGCATTCTTCAATTGCCTCCTGAGACTTCCTTGTAAATTTGTTTATATTCATAATATCAGCTCCCTTCTGACTATTTAGTGTTCTATATAAAATATAACACCGTATTTGTAAATTGCAATATGAAATTTATGAAAAATTTTTGAACAAATGAAAAAATCCGCCAGATATTTATCTGATTTTAGAAAAATATCATGACGGACTTATATTTTAATAAAAGTTCTAATTAATGATGGAATAGTCTGATTCCTGTAAAGCACATAGCCATTCCATATTTATTACATGTATCGATTACATTATCATCTCTAATTGAACCACCTGGCTGTGCAACATATTTAACACCACTCTTATGAGCTCTTTCAATGTTATCACCAAATGGGAAGAACGCATCTGATCCAAGAGCAACATCTGTCATCTGATCTAACCAGGCTCTCTTCTCTTCTTTTGTAAATACAGCAGGTTTAACTTTGAAAATCTTTTCCCAAGCTCCATCTGCAAGTACATCCATATAATCTTCTCCAATATAAAGATCAATGGCATTATCTCTATCTGCTCTTCTAATGTTATCTACAAATTCAAGACCAAGTACCTGTGGTGACTGACGAAGGAACCAATTATCAGCTTTTGAACCTGCAAGTCTTGTACAATGAATTCTTGACTGCTGACCTGCACCAATACCTATAGCCTGTCCTTTATATGCATAACATACTGAATTAGACTGTGTATACTTAAGAGTAATAAGAGAAATAATAAGGTCAATCTTTGCTGAATCCGGTATTTCTTTATTCTCTGTTACAATATTACCAAGGAAGTCATTATCGATTTTTAATTCATTTCTTCCCTGTTCAAATGTAATTCCATAAACCTGTTTACGTTCTATTTCAGCAGGAACATATTCTTCATCAATCTGAATAACATTATAATTACCATTCTTTTTAGCTTTAAGAATCTCTAAAGCTTTATCTGTATAACCAGGTGCGATTACACCATCTGATACTTCTCTCTTTATAAGTAAAGCAGTTGCTTCATCACATACATCTGATAATGAGATAAAATCTCCAAAAGAAGACATTCTATCAGCGCCTCTTGCTCTGGCATAAGCATTTGCGATAGGTGTGAATTCTATATCCATGTCCTCTACCCAGTAAATCTTTTTTTCTACATCACTAAGAGGAAGACCTACTGCAGCACCTGCCGGTGAAACATGCTTAAATGAAGTTGCAGCTGCTAATCCTGTTGCTTTCTTTAATTCTTTGACTAACTGCCATCCATTAAAAGCATCTAAAAAATTAATATATCCTGGTTTACCATTAAGTACTGTTATTGGAAGTTCACTACCATCTTCCATAAAAATCTTTGATGGCTTCTGATTAGGGTTACATCCATATTTTAATTCAAGTTCTTTCATTTTGGTGATCCTTTCTAATTTAAATTATTTATTTTTATTAACAATCCTTGTCTCGTATTTGCCTGTAGCAATATCAATGTATCTAACAAATAAAGATACTTTATTGTCTGCATTAAGCGAGTTCCAAAGAAGTTCTGTATACTCGTTGATATCATCTAATACATCAACAAGCGTTGGTTCACCTTCATAACTTGGAAGTGGATTGCCATCTCCCATATATGTGTGAATGAAATGTCCCTCACCATTTACAGGGTTACTGTATGAAAATGTATAACGGTTACAAGCTTCTGGATTACCATTGTTACTTTTTAAAATAGACATTGCATAATCATAACTTCCACCTTCAACATGCATAATACCTGATATTCTAGGTGTATAATTAGGTGCATCCGGCTCAAATTCCCTTGTTCTTAAAGATTCTTCAAAAGTCTTACCTTCACTCATAAGATCATATACAGTATCAGTTTGATCACCATTTGTAACAATTGTATCTTTTCCTAATACTCTTACTGGTGCATAGATAATAAGACTTGGGTCTTCCATCTTTGATGGATCAAAAGCTTGAGTTCTGATTCCCTCACCTTCTTCAACGAATACTCTGTTTCGGCTATTCTCGCTTCTACCCATGATAAAATAAGCAGCTACAGCTTTACTTCCATCTGGAGTCTTTCCAAGAACAATACCTCTTCCAGGATATGCATTGCCTTTTAATTCATTTTCAATAGAGACTAATTTCATTAAAACATCCTCCTAAAATTTGTGTGCATTGTCACATGCTTCTTAATTTTAACATTTATAAGCGTAATTGTAAAATTTAAAGCACAATTAAAATGTATCACCTACAGCCTTTTTATATGGCTTTTTAATTAAGGTGTTTCCATCAAACTCTACAAGATTCCCCTCATGTATATTTTTTTCAAATAACTCCTCATCATCGTACCTAATAAGTTTTTTGTTTCCCTCTGGCATACGAAGTCTAACAAAAACTTTACCTTTCATATCATCTGGTCTGCCCTCACATCCAAATTCCATGTCTATAATTTCATCAACGATACAATTCATAATAACACATCCTTTTTCTAATACTATCGGTTTTCTCGATTACCTATAACCCGTATTATTTACTCCTATAACGTTTTAATCCCTCATAAAACGTCGATATGTGTTTTCTTTAATTTTCATTGGTGTATTATACTCTAAATTTTTAAAAATTCAAATTCATTTTTTAAATATTCATATAAAAAACAAAAAAATGGGGCTGTCGCACTAAGTAATTAGTGCGACAGCCCCATTACAGCATATAAAGAAGTTCTGGCTAATATACTGTACTCTTGCTTTTTCTCAACATGGAGCAATACAGTATAACTCAAGGTTTTCGCGAATCTGCTGACTATGCCCAAAGCTTCCAGGTGGCATGCCAGGGGGTTACAGTATAACTCAAGGTTTTCGCGAATCTGCTGTCTGTGATTTTATTGAATTCAAGATTGTACAGTATATCAAGTGTTTTTGCTAAATCTACTGCATGAGTTGAATTCAAATTATCTCAATGTATTGAGATATTACAGCATAGCATGATTTTCTCAAGAATATGCTGTAATGAAGAAAATCAAATTATCTCAATATACAGCATATAAAGAAGTTTGCTTTTTCTCAAACTAGAGCAATACAGCATAATTAAAGGTTTCAGCCAATATGCTGTACACATCACAATATCAACTTCACACAACCCAAAAAGGGGCTGTCGCACTAAGTAATTAGTGCGAGGTCCTTTTTTCGTGCTGAGATACTGTATTTAACACAAAAATCGAATCCGTTGCCAACAAATACACCTTTGTGTGGAAGAAAGCTATATCAAAAAACATGGAAAAGCTGACTGAAAAGATATGTGTATTCTGCGCTGAATGTAAAGAACTCTATGGCTCAAAGGTTGTCTACAATGATCAGATATCATTGCATACTTTGAAACGACTGAGAAAGAAACTCTTGAAGAATTTATTGAAAAGCTCAAAGAATACACTCATAAGCTTTATGTATGTGGCACCAGAAACAGCTATTCAAAGACAGATCCGGATGCAACATTCATGAGAATGAAAGAAGATGCCATGCTCAATGGTCAGCTTAAACCGGCGTATAATTTACAACGTGGTGTTGATTCGGAGTATGTTACATGGCTCAATATTTTCCCAGCTCCAACAGATACCACTACGCTGATTCCATTTCTAAAAGATATGGAGAATCACCTTACATTCAAGTATAAAAACATCGTGGCTGATGCCGGCTATGAAAGTGAAGAAAACTATATCTTTATTGAAACCAATGAACAGATCGCATATATCAAACCTCAGAATTATGAACTTTCAAAAACAAAGAAATTCAGGAATGATATAAGCCGAAGAGAAAACATGGATTACAATCCTGAATCAGACAGTTACACATGCAGAAATGGTAAGCAGCTTACCGCAGTATCCCAAAACACAAGAAAAACAGCTACAGGCTATCGGCGTGAGATAACGATTTATGAATGTGACAGCTGCGATAGTTGTCCTTACAAGAAAGATTGTATTAAAGGAAACAACTGTATGACAGCTTTTGAAGACAGAAATAAGAAGCTTTCTGTATCAAGAAAGATGGAAGAAAAGAGAGCAGAATGTCTTGAACGAATAACCAGCGATTATGGAACACAACTGAGAATGAATCGAAGCATACAGGCAGAGGGTTCTTTTGCCAATGTGAAAGAGAACATGAATTTTAGAAGATACCTATATCGTGGAAAAGAAAATGTACTTGCACAGAGTATACTATTGGCAATTGGCTATGACATAAATAAGTTACATCACAAAATCGTGGCTAAGCGAACAGGTAAGCATCTGTTTAAACTAAAAAAGGCGTCATAATTTTTAACATCTCAAAATTAAAAACACTCGTTACAGACCGATAATAATATCGGTCTGTTAAAGTACTCTATTTTAGCAAACTAGCAAAGAATTTGTGGCTCGAATCCGCAAAAATTGGCATGAAAAAGGGGCTTCGCCCAGATGATTTAATCATCTAAAGCGACAGCCCCATTTTATCTTATATTATTGCCTTCTGAACAATTATTCAACGATATAAGGTTTTAATACTGTAAGGATTTCATCAATGTTATCTTCTGAATGAATATTTAAATCAATATCTTTTGAAAGATCAAGACTGAAGATTCCCATGATAGATTTAGCATCGATTACATATCTTCCAGAAACGAGATCAAAGTCTGAATCAAACTTTGTAATATCGTTAACGAAAGCCTTTACCTTATCGATTGAATTAAGACTAATTTTAACTGTCTTCATAACTATTACCTCCATTCGTTCTACTAAATAGCTTCTCTTCAATGTATATACTACATTTTGACCGGTTAAAAGTCAACCGTAATTGTTGCAATAAAAAAACGAGATTATCGGGTAATAACTGTATAAAAACACAATATTTTGTGTGTAGGCTTTGAAGTTTATGGTGTAAAGTGTTACAATACAGTGAAATTATGTAAAGGAATATTGTAATGGATAATAATTCTAATTCTAAAAAGAAAGTTGCTCTTCATAACTTAGGATGCAAGGTGAATGCATATGAAACAGAGGCTATGACAGAGCTATTAAAGAAAGCAGGATATGATATAGTACCTTTTGAAGAAGGTGCTGATATCTATATTATAAATACTTGTACAGTCACAAATATTGCTGATAGAAAATCCAGACAGATGCTTCACAAGGCAAAAAAAATGAATCCAAAAGGAAAGGTTATAGCTGCCGGTTGTTATGCTCAGGCTACTGCAAAAGATATAGAGAAGGATTCTGCCATTGATATTGTTGTTGGAAATGATATGAAGAGAAACATTGTTGAAATCATAGAAAGTGATGGAAAGATGGAGACTCTCGTTGATATTAACGATGCCAAGGTTAAACGTGAATTTGAAGAGCTTAATATTGAAGAAAGTATGGAAGAACGTGCCAGGGCATATATTAAGATACAAGATGGCTGCAATCAATTTTGTTCGTATTGTATTATTCCATTTGCCAGAGGTAGGGTGAGATGCAGGAAACCGGAAAATATCCGTAAAGAAGTGAAGCGTCTTGCAGATAGAGGCTATAAAGAACTTGTATTAACTGGAATACATATTTCATCTTACACCTATGAAGAAAATGGAATTAATTATACGCTTAAGGATATAGTTAAGCTTATTTCCATGGAGCCTAGAATTAAAAGAATTCGTTTGGGGTCGTTAGAACCAAGAATTATTACAGAAGATTTCATGGAAACTATTGCAGGAATTGAAAGTATGTGTCCGCATTTTCATTTGTCTTTACAAAGTGGATGTGACACGGTTCTTAAAAGAATGAATCGTAGATATAATACAGAGGAATTCTACAATGGTGTAGAGTTAATTAGAAAATATTATCCGGAAGCTGCTATAACCACTGATGTAATAGTTGGATTCGTGGGAGAAACAGAAGAAGAACACAAAATCACCCATGATTTTCTAGAAAAGGTACATTTTTCTCAAATGCATATTTTTAAATACTCTATGCGTAAGGGAACTAGAGCTGCTCATATGGATAATCAGGTGGATCCACAAGTTAAGAATATAAGAAGTGAGGATTTGCTTTCTCTAGATGCCATTATGCACAAGGAGTTTTTGGATGGGCAGATTGGTAAGTGCAAAGAAGTACTTTTCGAAGAGGAAATGTCTATTAATAATAAAAGATACTTTGTTGGGCACACCAGAGAGTACGTGAAAGTAGCAGTGGAGACTGATGATGATCTCACTAATGAGATTATAAATGTTAAGATTACTGATTACGTTACGGACGAAATAATGCTTGCTATGTTTTAAAAATTATATTATTATTAGTGAAGATGTTTTTGCCCGTGAATTAAAGGATATTGGAGGCTTGTTATGAGTGATTTAAACAACACAAGATATTTTAAAACTGGAATGGAAGGGACACCGGATGTTGCTCAGGTTATAGAGAAAGTTTATAGAGCATTAGCAGAGAAAGGATATAATCCTGTTAATCAGATTGTTGGTTACATCATGTCTGGTGATCCAACATATATTACTAGCTATCATAACGCTAGAAGCATTATTATGAAAGTCGAAAGAGATGAACTCATTGAAGAAGCTCTTCGTTTTTATATTGATGTTAAATTTAAAAGGCCATATAGACAGTAATGAGGGTATTAGGACTGGATTTTGGCTCTAAGACAGTTGGAGTAGCATTGTCAGATCCTTTGCTGGTAACAGCCCAGGGATTAGAGATTATTCGAAGGGATAAAGAGAATAAGATTAGAAAGACATTAGCAAGAATACAAGAGATAGTGGAGACTAATGAAGTTGATCGAATAGTTCTTGGATTCCCTAAGAATATGAATAATACAATTGGCGAACGTGGTAATAAAACATTAGAATTTAAAGAGATGCTAGAGAAGAGATTAAATATACCTGTTATTATGTGGGATGAACGCCTTACAACAGTTTCTGCTGACAAGACCATGATGGAAGTGGGAGTTCGTAGAGAAGATAGGAAGCAGTACGTGGATTCTATAGCAGCTACTTTTATTTTACAGGGATATCTTGATAGTCTATCTATTAAAGATGATGTGACAGAGATACAATAATATTTTTACGATAATAAACCATGATGAACTCATGGAATTTTTTAATGTGCAAAAATATATAAATAACGGTCTTGGACTAATATACAAGATTTGTGGAAAGAGTGATTATGTCAGATAAGGTAATTATGTTTACTGATAATGAAACCCAGGAAGAAGTTGCATTTGAAGTAATCGAAGAAACAAAAGTTAATAACATTAGTTATCTATTGGTGGCTGAAGTTATTGATGAAGAAGAAACAGGCGATGCCCTTATTTTAAAAGATATGTCGAATCCGGAAGATGCAGAAGCTTCTTATGAAATCGTTAGTGATGATATAGAACTTCAAAGTATAGCAAAAATCTTTGATGAATTATTAGGGGACGATACAGAAATTGAATGACAGAAATGAAAGGAATATTTGAACGTGAATAATGAAAATATGAATAAGAATAATGCAGTGAATGGTGATGCTATAAACAAGGAGAGAACAAAGCATCGAGGAATAAGAGTTAATCAAAGACCTAATTCTGTATATAAGAGAAAAAGTAAAAAAACGAATGAGGTTAATCAGGAAAAAATCAAAATAATACCTCTTGGCGGTCTTGAACAAATCGGTATGAATATTACTGCATTTGAATATGGTGATAGCATAATGGTAGTGGATTGTGGTATGGCATTTCCTGAAGATGATATGTTAGGAATAGATATGGTAATTCCGGATGTTACATATCTTGAGGAGAATTTAGATAGAGTAAAAGGTTTTGTTATTACTCATGGACATGAAGATCACATTGGAGCACTTCCATATGTTCTTCAGAAAATAAACGTTCCTGTATATGCCACAAAGTTAACAATGGGCATTATCGAAGGAAAACTTGAAGAGCATAATATAACAAAATCGGTAAAAAGAAAAGTTGTTAAATATGGACAAACAGTTACCTTGGGAGATTTCAAGGTAGAGTTTATAAGGACAAATCACAGTATTGTAGATGCAGCAGCATTGGCCATATATTCGCCGGCAGGTGTTATTGTTCATACAGGTGATTTCAAAATTGATTATACACCGGTATTTGGAGATGCTATTGACCTTGCCAGATTCGGAGAGCTTGGTAAAAAAGGCGTTCTGGCATTAATGTGCGATAGTACTAATGTTTTAAGACCTGGTTTTACCATGTCTGAAAAAACTGTTGGTGTTAGATTTGATCATATATTTGCTGAAAATATTGAAAAGAGAATTATTGTGGCAACATTTGCCTCTAACGTAGACAGGGTTCAACAGATTATTAATTCGGCTTGTAAATATAACAGAAAGGCTGTTATTGAAGGTCGAAGCATGATAAATGTTATTAATAAAGCTCAGGAATTGGGTTATATAAACATTCCTGATGGTACTTTAATAGATATTGATCAGTTGAAGAATTATCCGGACAATCAGATTGTTCTTATTACTACAGGTAGTCAGGGTGAGTCTATGGCAGCGCTTTCAAGGATGGCTGCAGATGTTCATAAGAAAGTCTCTATATCTGATAATGACACAATTGTATTTAGTTCTACTCCGATTCCGGGAAATGAAAAGGCTGTTTCTAATGTTATTAATGAATTAACAAGAAAGGGAGCAGAAGTTATTTTCCAGGATACACATGTATCAGGACATGCATGTCAAGAAGAGATAAAACTTATATATACTTTAGTAAAACCTCAGTTTGCTATTCCGGTTCATGGAGAATATAGACATTTAAAGGCTCATGGACAGTTAGCTACCGAGGTGGGAGTTAAACCTGAAAATGTATGTATTATGTATTCAGGTGATGTGCTAGAGATTGGAGAGACTGGAGCGAAGGTTGTTGATAAAGTTCAGGCTGGAGAAGTATTAGTGGATGGTCTTGGAGTTGGTGATGTTGGTAATATAGTATTAAGAGACAGACAGAATTTGGCTGAAAATGGTATTATTATTGTGGTAATGACTTTGGAAAAATATACAAGCCAGCTACTTTCAGGCCCGGACATTGTGACAAGAGGTTTTGTGTATGTCCGAGAATCTGAAAATCTTATAGAGGAAGCAAGAGAAGTTGTATTTGATACAGTTAGAGAGTGCCTTGAAAAGAAAGTCTCTGACTGGGGTAAAATAAAAATGGTAGTTAAGGATAGTTTAAGTGATTTCCTTTGGAAGAAGATGAAGAGACGTCCTATGATTTTACCAATTATTATGGAAGTTGAGTGATAATGATGAGTGAGTTCCAAGAGAATAATTACATTAGCAGGTCGGTGGTTATAGAACAGGCTGAACAGATTTCTGAAAATATTTTAAATACAACAGTTTATCATAAATATCTTGATTCCAAAGCCAAGGTTAAGGAGAATCCTGAGCTTTGGGCAAGAGTTATGGAATATAGAAAGAGGAATTTCTTTTTACAAAACTGTGATGATGACGTAAAACAAGGTAATATTGATAATATGCAAAACGAGTTTCATGATATATTATCCAATAAACTTGTTAAGGATTACTTAAGAAGAGAACTTGTATTATGTAGATTTATCCAAAAAATAAGTGCTAAAATAGCAGAGAAGATTGAAATGGAAACAGATTTTTTATAATCTTTTATGCGGAAATGAGTTTTTATGGCTGTTAAAGTAGATTCAAAGAAAAATGTTAAAAAAAGAAAATCAAAAAAAGGAAAAATTGGTAAAAAGATTGCAGGAAGCATTGTTAGTGTAGCAATTTATTCTTTATTAGTTGTTCTTGTTATTATTTTATGTATAAGAGGATACAAAATTGGTTTAAAAATCTTTTCTGAAGAAGGCGGTCAACCTTCTCCAGGGGCTGATGTAGTTATAGAAGTAACTTCAGGAGATTCAACCGCAGATGTAGCCGATAAACTTTTGGAAAAAAATGTAATTAGTGATAAATTTGTATTCAAAATTCAGACTATACTTTACGAAGGTAAATTTAAAGCAGGAAGTTACACTGTTAATACTTCCTCTTCTCCAGAGGATGTAATTGCGATATTATCAGGGGAAGTTGAAGAAACAGAGGAATCATAAGTTAGGAGTATATATGTCTGGAATTACAGATGAGAGAATAGTATCATATATTCATTCTCTTGAAAAAAGTAATGGAAACTTATTGGATGATATGGAAAAATATGCCCATGATACAGATGTTCCCATTATAAGAAAAGAAGTTGAAAGCTTTTTAAGAACTCTCATAACTATTAGGAAGCCTAAGAGAATTCTTGAGGTTGGTACAGCAATTGCGTATTCTACAATCATTATGGCAAATGCCATGGATGATTATATGAAGGATTGGAAAATAGTCACTATAGAGAATTATCCACCAAGAATAGAAGAAGCTTCTAAGAACATAAAATTGTCAGGGTTTAAAAATATAGAACTTATTGAAGGTGATGCAAATGAAGTTCTTAAAAAACTGGCAGATGATAATAATGAATTTGATTTTATTTTTATAGATGCTGCAAAAGGTCAGTATATGCAGTATTTTCAACAGGCAGATAGAATGGTGACTTCCAATGGTATTATCCTTTCTGATAATGTACTGCAGGAAGGTGATATAGTAGAAAGCAGATTTGCTGTTGAAAGAAGAAATCGTACAATTCACAGTAGGATGCGGGAATTTCTTTATGAGATAAAGAATAGAAAAGATTATGAGTCCAGCATTATTCCAATAGGTGATGGAATGATGCTTAGTTGCAAAAAATAGTTATTATACATTACGTATAAAAGAAAGTTAGGATTTGATTATATGTCGGAGTTTATTAGTGATTTTAAATTAAGAAGACACCCAGAACTTTTAATACCTGCAAGTAGTTTGGAGGTTTTAAGAATAGCTGTAATGTTTGGTGCGGATGCAGTGTATATTGGAGGCGAAGCCTTTGGCCTTAGAGCAAAAGCTAAGAATTTTACCATTGAAGAGATGAAAGAAGGGGTGGAATTTGCCCATGCTCACAATGTTAAAGTTTATGTTACTGCCAATATAATTGCTCATAACAAAGATTTAGAAGGTGCCAAAACTTATTTTGAAGAGCTTAGAGATACTGTTAAACCGGATGCTTTAATTATCTCTGATCCTGCTATATTTACCATAGCAAAACAGGTGTTGCCAGATATGGATATTCATATTTCCACCCAGGCTAACAACTGTAACTACGGAACTTATAACTTCTGGCACAGCCTTGGTGCTACAAGAGTAGTGACTGCAAGAGAATTGTCTTTGGAAGAGATTAAAGAAATTAGAGCAAATATTCCGGATGACCTCGAGATAGAGACATTTATTCATGGTGCAATGTGTATATCATATTCAGGCCGTTGCCTTTTAAGCTCTTTCCTCGCTGGTAGAGATGCTAATCAGGGAGCCTGCACCCATCCTTGCAGATGGAAATATGCAGTGGTGGAGGAATCCCGTCCGGGTCAGTACATGCCGGTATATGAAAATGATAGAGGTACATATATATTCAACTCTAAGGATCTTTGCATGATAGAACACATACCGGAACTTATGGATTCCGGCATTGATAGTCTTAAAATTGAGGGCAGAATGAAAACCGCATTATACGTGGCAACAGTTGCAAGAACCTATAGATGTGCAATAGATGATTATAAAAAAGATCCGGAACTATACAAAGAAAGACTTCCTTGGTATCAAGAGGAAATCAGAAAATGTACCTATAGACAGTTCACCACTGGGTTCTTTTTTGGTAAACCAAATGAAGAAACTCAAATATATGATTCCAACACATATCTGAGGGAATATACATATCTTGGATATGTTGAAGAAAAGGTTTCTTTAGATACACTTCCAAGAGAGATTCAGTTACCGGAAGATTCAGTGGACAAGCTTATTCGCATAGAACAGCGAAACAAGTTTGGCGTAGGTGATGTGATTGAGATAATGAAGCCTAATGGAGAAAATATAAATAGTAAAGTCGTTGGGATATATACAGAAAAAGGTGAATCTAGAGAATCTGCACCACATCCAAAGGAGAAGTTATACATAGCTTTGGATAAGGAAGCTGAAGTGTATGATATTTTGAGGGTAAAGAAGGATGAGTAAAGAATACTAGGTAAAAATTAAAGAGAAGTCAAGAAGACTTCTCTTTTTATGTGTTTGAGGAGGAAAAAGGTGAGCGATAGTTTAAAAAAGACGATAATATATTTTTTGTCATTTATTATTCCGGTTATTGTTTTTATATTAATTGCGTATGAAAGTAAAATATATCCATTTGGAGATTTTGATTTCTTAAATTATGATTCTTTATATCAATATGTTCCTATGTTAAAGGGCCTTAAAAGAAAATTATTAAATGGTGAAGGATTAGATTATACGTGGAATTTAGGACTTGGAACAAATTATGCACCTATGTACGCATATTATTTATCAAGTCCATTGAATTGGATATTTATGCTTTTGCCTTTTAAATATATTACGGATTATTATTATTTCTATGTATGTTTTAAGGTGGCTTTATGCGGAGTGATATTTGCATACTATCTTATACACAAATATGAAAAGCTTTCTGTATTTACCATATGTATATCTGTATGTTATGCTTTATCATCTTATATGGTATGGTATTGTGCGAATATAATGTGGATGGATTGTTTGATAATGTTTCCACTTATAATTCTTGCTATTGAGAGATTGTATAAAGATAGAAAGTGCAATATGTATTACATTGTGCTTTCTATTTCTATTATTGCTAATTATTACATATCTATGATGATATGTATGTTTCTAGTGATATATTTTTTTGTATTAATGATATCTGAAGATATACAAGATGAAGGTATATCGGTGATAAAAAGCAATTTGTTAAGAATAAAGGATTTTATACTGTATTCCTTGTTGGCAGGAGCTACTTCGGCTGTGGTTATATTGCCAGCGATTTTGGGGCTTTCAGCAACACAATCAAGTGATATGTCATTTCCTAAGACTTTAAAAATATATTCGTCTTTTACAGATTTAGCAATAAGAACTTTAGTATGCACATCTAAGGATATTATGGATAAAAACCCCAATATATTTTGTTCAGTTATTGTTTTAATAATCATTCCTATATATTTATTGGATAAAAGGTTTAAATTAAAGAAAAAAATAGGGTTTTTGTTAATAATAACTACAATGTTGTTAAGTTTTGAGGTTAATGTATTCGACTATATTTGGGGAGGACTTCATTTTTCTAATGGATTATTTGCGAGAAACTCATTTATATACATATTTTTTGTGTTATCCATTAGTTATGAAGTTCTGATAAATATTCAAAAAATTAACGATAAGGTATATAGTGCTAGTGCTTTGATTTCGGCTATATATATTGTGTTGTTATGGAAAATCACAGGAAATGAATACAGAGAAAAAATATTTATACTCTCCATTTTCTTCATTGTTGCATATATTGGGATTTTCATAATGCTAAGAGGTAAAAAAAATGTAGCTTATATTGTGAAAGTAATGCTTCTTATCGTTATGTCATATGAATTATATATGAATGCAGGAGAAGCTATAGGTTCAACAACTTCCAGAGAAATAATATATGTGGACGATAAAAATACCAATGATGCTTTAAAAGTGATAAATGAAAAATCAGATGAAAAATTAATTAGAATCGAAAAAACAAATAGAGTTGGTTATGATGATGGTGAAATGCAAGGATATAATAGCGGAAGCATTTTTTCGTCTACATCTAATTATAACATGATAAAGATGTACGATATGTTTGGTATGAAAATTTTTAATAATGTGTATATTTATGATGGATATACGCCAATTATTAATAATATACTTTCAATGGATTATTTTATAACTGCTAAAGATAATAGCATAAGTGAAGAAATTAACAATTTAAAAATGGTTAGTGAAAACGAAGAATATAAAGTTTTTGAAAATAAAGATTCAGCACCATTAATATTTCCGTATGAATATGATGTGGATAAGAATATTTCTTGTAATGAAAAAAATCCATTTATTAATTTAAACTCATTGTATAAAAATATTACATTGGATGATGAGAATATATATGATTCTTTGGGGTGTGTTGAAGGCAATTCACCAAGTAAGCTATGGGTGTATAAAGTTTTAAAAGATGGTAATGTGTTTTTTAAAAGTGAAATGGATCCGTATAACATTAGGGTACGTGTTATTAGAAATGATGAAATAATAAGGGACGAAGAATATTATTATGATTTGTATACTTTTATAACTTATGTTGACTTTTTGAAAAAGGGAGATATTGTAGAAATAGAGGTAACGGATGAAGGTGATAAATACAACGATAATTTGATTTATGCTTATACATATAATTCTGACAAACTAGCAAAGTTTAATCAAGCATTATATGATGATTCATTTAAAATATCAGAAGTTAAAAGTGGTTATATTAGAGGAAAAATAGATACGGATAAAAAAACAGAACTATTTACCTCAATACCATATGATAAAGGATGGATGGTATATGTGGATGGTAAAAAGGTAAAAATTGATAAGAATTTTAATGCATTAATAAAATTTGAGGTTGATGCTGGAAGCCATGAAGTGGAAATGAAATATACTTCACCAGGAAGAGGGGCGGGGATAATAATATCAAGTATTGGTATTGTAGGATTTATTATAACGGTATATCTAAGAAGGAATAAAATGAAATTGTGGTAAAATGATTGAAGCGAGTTATTATATTTACATAAGAATGAGGGTAATCTAATGGCAAGATCTAATAAAATGAGATTAGGAGACCTTTTGGTATCGAAGGGACTTTTGGAAGAAGAACAGATACCATTGGTTGTAGAAAAACAAAAAGAAACAGGAGAAAAGTTCGGAGAGACGGTTCTTGAAATGGGACTTGTCACTGAAGGAGATCTTATTGATGCTTTAACAGAACAGTTAGGCGTTGAATATGTGGATGTTCGAAGAATTAAGATTGATGAAGAATGTACGAAGCTTGTTAGAGAGGATTACATGAGAAAGAATTCGGTTCTTCCTTATGCCTTCGACCCACTTCTTCCTAATGTTGTAAAAGTAGCTATGGCAGATCCAATGGATATCATGGTTGTTGATGATATCAGTATTATGACTAATTTTCAGGTTGATCCTGTACTTTCTACTAAAGGACAGATTAATGTTGCTTTGGACAGATTGTTCGGAGCCAGTCAGGCTATGCAGGCTGCTGAAATGTATCGAAAAGAAAGACAAAAAGATAAGGAAAGAATAGGAGCCACTACTGAGGATGATACAACTCAAGGTGATGATGAGGTTGAGAACTCACCTATTGTTCAGCTGGTTAGAAGTATTCTCGAACAGGGAGTTAGAAGAAGGGCTTCCGATATTCATATTGAGGCATTGGAATTTCAAGTTAGGGTTAGGTATCGAATTGATGGTGCCCTAGTAGTTGCTATGATGTATGAGATAGATATGCTTCCGGCTATTTCAGCTCGTATTAAGATTATCGGTGGTATGGACATTTCTGAGAAGAGAAAACCACAGGATGGTCGTATTGCTATGACAGTTGATCGTAGAGATTATGACGTCCGTGTATCTATCTTGCCAACAATTAATGGAGAAAAGACGGTTATGCGTCTTACCTCAAAAGAAAATCTTACTAGAGATAAGAAGAATCTTGGCTTTTCTGCAGAAGAGCTGGTTAAGTTTGATAGAATCCTTAAGAATCCACATGGAATTATATTGGTTACAGGACCTACAGGTTCCGGTAAATCTACAACTCTTTATACAGCGCTTTCAGAATTAAATACAGAAGATGTTAATATAATCACTGTTGAGGACCCTGTAGAGGCTAACATGGAAGGTATTAATCAGGTTCATGTTAATGAAAAAGCAGGACTTACCTTTGCAGCTGCACTTAGATCAATACTTCGTCAGGATCCGGATATCATAATGATTGGAGAGATTCGAGACGGTGAGACAGCGGATATTGCGGTTAAAGCTGCTATCACAGGACACTTGGTTGTTAGTACATTGCATACTAATGGTACAGCAAGTACAATTTCCCGTTTGGTAGATATGGGTATTGAGCCATACCTTGTAGGTGATTCTTTAGTAGGTGTTATAGCTCAGCGTCTGGTTAGAAGATTATGCCCTGATTGTAAAAGGCTTGTATATGCAGATGAAGATCAGAAAAAGATTCTGGGACTGAACGTTGAAGGGGATATGCCGATTTATGAACCGGTTGGATGTGAGGGCTGCAATAATACAGGATATAGAGGTCGAATAGGTGTATATGAGATAATGCAGGTTAATGCAGCTTTGAGAGCTGAGATAGCGGCAGGAGCAAGAGCTGATCAGATAAAAAAAGTTGCATTGGAACATGGTATGGAAACCTTAGCAATGTCAGCAGCCAGATTATGTAAGGAAGGAATTACATCATATAAAGAAGCACTTAAGATAGCTTATGAATCAGAATAATAAATAATATATAATTAAAAGCATCAGGAGGACAGCAAATGGTAACAATTGAAGAAATACTTTTTAAAGCAGCAGAGTATAATGCATCCGATGTTCATATTACGGTAGGTGTACCGCCAAAGATGAGAGTTAACGGCGAACTTATTAATATGGACTATGACAGATTATTACCGGAAGATTCTGAACAAATCATCAGTGGTGTATTAGACAAAAGAAGAAAAGAGATATTCAAGGAAAGAGGAGAAGTGGATTTTTCTATATCTGTTCCGGAAGTTGGAAGATACAGAGTTAATGTATTTAAACAAAGGGGTTCGATGGCGGCTTCGCTTCGTGTGGTTGGTACAGAGATACCTAATCCTAATGATTTGGGTGTTCCGGCAGCGGTTCAGGAACTTTATAAAAGAAAAAGAGGTCTCGTTCTTGTTACAGGACCTACAGGTTCCGGTAAATCAACAACTTTGGCATCTATCTTGAATCTCGTAAATGAGAATAGATCTTGCCATATTATTACTTTGGAAGATCCTATTGAATATATGCACAAACATAAAAAAGCAATGGTTAACCAAAGAGAAATTGGTTTGGATTCATTATCTTACAATAATGCCCTTAGAGCAGCTCTTCGAGAAGATCCTGATGTTATTCTTGTAGGTGAGATGCGAGATTTTGAAACTATCTCAATTGCGGTAACTGCGGCAGAAACAGGACATTTGGTGTTCTCTACATTGCATACAATTGGTTCTGCAGCTACAGTAGACAGAATTATTGATGTATTCCCTGTTCATCAGCAACAGCAGATTAGAGTTCAGCTGTCTATGGTTCTTGAGGCAGTTATATCTCAGCAGTTGCTTCCAACTGCAGATCATAAGAAACGAGTTGCTGCATTCGAAGTTATGATAACTAATCCTGCTATTAAGAATCTTATTCGAGAAGGTAAAACATATCAGATTCAATCAATGATTCAGACTAACAGAAAGATAGGTATGATGACTATGGATGATAATCTGTATGATTTATATAGAAGAGGTATTATATCATCTGCAAACTGTCTTAACTATTCTCAGGATATTCTTAATATGGAAAAGAGAATACGTGGTTTAATTTAATGGTTATAAAATTGTAAATTATAAACAAATATAGGTTTAAAAATAAATAAAACAGGTAAATATTAACAAAATGTTAATATTTAAAAGACGAGTTGTAAATTTTTGTTATATATGATATTATAATTTTAGTAAAAATGAACGAAATTACTTCGTAAAACTCGGGAGAGGAGTGCAAAATGCCAAATTATAAATTTACCGCTGTTAATCAGGCAGGGGAAAAGATAAGCAGTAAGATAGAAGCAGATGATGCGGTTCTTGCCCAGGAAATGCTTCGAACTCAGGGATATACAATGATTGAGAATATCAAAGAGGAATCGCTTTTTGATAAAGATCTCAATTTTAATTTTGGTAAAAAGAAGGTAACGCCCAGAGATTTAAGTGTATTCTGCAGACAGTTTGTTAGTATAACCACAGCTGGTGTAACGATTGTAGATGCTCTTGAAATGTTAGCTATGCAGACTGAGAATCCCACGCTTCAGGCTGCAATTATGGATACGAGTACTTCAGTAAAGAAGGGTGAAACTTTAGCTAACGGATTAAAACGACAGGGAACAGATATATTTCCTGCTGTTATGATTAACATGGTTGAAGCCGGTGAGGCTTCCGGTAATCTTGAGACAGCATTTGACAGGGTTGGTGTACAGTTTGAAAAACAACAAAGGTTAAATGGACTTGTTAAAAAATCTCTTATGTATCCAATAGCACTTATCGTTATTATTATAGCGGTTGTTGCTGCAATGATGATATTGGTTATTCCGACATTCTCGGATATGTATGCTGATATGGGACAAAAATTACCATTAATTACACAGTTACTTGTTGATATAAGTGATTTTTTGGTGGCTAAATGGTATATTGTTATAATAGCGGTTGTTGCAATTGTTGTCGGGATTAAATTATTTAAATCAACCGAGATAGGAACATATTTCTTTGGTAATTTTGCCAGAACGCTTTCAACCCTTACGGCATCTGGTATCGCTATGATAGACGCTTTAGAAATAACGGCTAAGACGATGAAAAATCCTTACTTTAAAGATGCTGTGTTAGAAGCTAAAGAAAAGGTTGCCCAAGGACGACCACTTTCTGAACCACTTGAAGCCTCAGGTGTTTTTCCAAAGATGATTGTTCATATGATAAGTATTGGTGAAGAGACAGGTAATATGGAGGATATGCTTAATACAGCAGCTTCTTATTATGAAGAAGAAGTTGAAGTTACAACGCAATCAGTAACAGCCTTGATTGAGCCATTGATAGTAGTTGTCATGGCAGGAATTGTTGGTACAATCATTATGGCTATTCTTATACCGATGTTTGGTATGTATAGCTTGGCAGATGGTGAAGAATAATGAATAGTGCTAACAAATATAATTAGATATAAATGTTATCTCATACCAAGGTAACAATTATATAGAAACAAAATAACAAAATAATACCAAAAAGAAAAGGAGACATGTATTATGAAAAAAATGAACAACAAAGGTTTCTCGAACAACAAAGGTTTCTCATTAATCGAACTTATTATCGTTATTGCTATTATGGCTATCTTAGTAGCAATCATTGCACCAAACTTAACAAAGTATCTTGGAAAATCTAAGAAGAAAACAGATGCAAAGAACGCAGATGAAATTGCTCAGCAGCTTCAGACAGCTATAACAGATTATGAAACAGATAATGGTGCACTTTGTGCAGATGACGAAGATGTTAAATTAAAATGGAATGGTTCAACCGCTGCTGATAATAGTGGCACTGTAACCGCTCCAACTGCCTTTTTAACTATTGTTAATGATAACGTCACAAACAGCACAAAGAGTAAAGAAACAGGTGCTGATGCAACTGCAACAATTGCTAAAGCTTCAGGTAAATATACTATAACAGTTACAGTTGGTAATGAATCAACATCTAGATAATTTTATGGTATGAAAAGAAACAATGGTTTTTCACTTATTGAGATAATCATTGTAATTGCTATAATGGCTATTTTAATAGCCATTATAGCACCAAATTTAACAAAGTATCTTGGTAAGTCTAAAAAAAGAACTGATGAAAAGAATGCAGAAGAGACAGCTTATCAGCTTCATAATTGTATAACTGATTATGAAACAGAAGTAGGTACATTGATAGATGATCCTGATGTTACTCTTAGAGTGGACTGGGATCCGTCTTTGTCATATTACACTTCGCCTAGGAATACGGTTTTTGATAGATATATCAACGAAGTTGTTACAGCACATACTGCATCAAAAGAAGATAATTCATATGCGTATGCGATTATTACAAGAAGAGGACCTGATATTGAACAAGGTTATAATATTGTAGTAACGATAGGCAGTATGAGTGTTAAAAAATAATCACACTTAAGGACTAATAATATGGAAAATATAATATATGCTATTATCACTTTTATATATGGAATATTTATAGGTAGTTTTTTAAATGTATGTATATATAGAATACCTAAAAAAGAAAGTGTAGTAGTAATAAGATCACATTGTATGAATTGTGGTAAGAATATTAAATGGTATGATTTAGTACCAATATTTAGTTTTCTTATACTTGGTGGCAAATGCAGATATTGTAAAACTAAATTATCTGCTCAATATCCACTTATTGAATTCTTAAACGGAATCGGGTATGCGATTATTATTCTTATTAGAGGATTCGATTTAGTAAGTATCTTATATTGTTTATGTTTTTCTTCTTGCCTTTAACGTCTTCATCGGCGTTTTAGGCATTATAAAATTACTTACTGATTTATCACATTGGTATGAATATGTGATAGGTGCTATATGTGTAAGTGGTTTTTTGTATTTATTATATTTAATTACTAAAGGAAGAGGTATAGGTGGCGGAGATATTAAACTCATGGCTGCTGCTGGCCTGTTAATAGGTTGGAAACTAATTATCCTTTCTTTGGGCTTAGGATGTGTGATAGGTTCTATAATTCATATAATACTTATGAAAGTGCAGGATAAGGATAGAGTGCTTGCATTTGGACCTTATTTATCAATCGGAATATTTATTTCCATGTTATGTGGTAATCAGATTATTGATTGGTATATTAATTCATTCATTCATTAATAAACTATTGAGGGAGGCTAAGAAATGGCATCTAAAACATTAACCATTGAGATTGGTAATGAATTTATCAAGATCTGTGAATCAGAAAGAAGAAGAGATCAGATTATAGTTCATACCGCAGTCTCAGTACAGACACCGGAAGAGTCAGTTGAAGATGGTTTTATAAGAAACAACATGCTTGTATCTACGGCCATCAGACAGGCGATGACTCAGGAACAGATTACAGCAAAAGAAGTTGTTTTCGTACTTTCTTCATCTAGGATAGCTTCAAAAGAGGTAATACTTCCAGGTGGTAAGAAAGTTAAGATTCAGGAACTCATTGATACAAATGCTTCGGAGTATTTTCCAATTAATGTAGAAGAATATGTATTCTCTTACACAGTTCTTGAGGCGATTAAGACAAAAGAGGAACAAAAGACTCGTGTTCTTGTTTATGCAGCTCCTGATATGATGGTACAGAGTTATTATGAGTTAGCTGCTACACTTGGAATGAAAGTAAAAGCAGTAGATTATTCCGGTAACTCTACATTACAGTTAATTAAGATTCAGATTGATAAAAAACCAACATTGGTAGTTCAGCTGGGAATGGATACAACAATCGCTTCAGTAATGGTTGATGATGTTCTTAGACTTCAAAGAACCATCCCATATGGTGAATCTTTACTTTTACAGTCAGTTGTGGAAAGTAGAAAGGTTTCTACAAAGGTGGCTCTTGAGTTATTAAGTCAGGCTCAGATTGTCAAAGAATCTTTAGATGCTGATGAAACAACAGGTTCACTAAAGTATCTGATTAATAACGTAAACCGTGTAATTGAGTATTATTCAAGTAGAAATACAGATACACCAATTGAAAAAATTGTAATCATAGGTGAAGGTGCAGATGTTATGGGTATGGATATCCTGTTTAGTAATGAAACAGGTCTTCCTGCTGAAAGATTAACAATGCTTAAGAACGTTGAGCCATATAACCGTATGAAAATTAGTAATTCTGTTCTACGTAATTACATGGCTAACTTTGGAGCTTCTCTTGATCCTATACATCTTGAACCAAAGTCTGCAAAGATGGTTAAGAGTACCGATTCTTCTAATGATAGTGGTGTTCCATACTTTTTATTGGCAGGAATATTTGCAATAGCTGCTATAGGACTTTTTGTATATCCTAATCTTAAAAATAAGGAACTCAATAATAAATTAGATGATATTAAAGCAGAGATTAGCAATAAAGAAGGTATTCATAAAGTATATGAGGAAAATGAGAAGTCAAAAACTGATCTTTTAGATGCAGAACTTTTTGATTCGGCAACACATTCTAATGCAGAATATACATATGATTTATTAAAGTATTTTGAAAAGATAGTTCCAAAGGATATGCAGGTTACGTCTTTTAATGTTACTAATAATCAGGTATCTGTTACTGTAGAATATACAGACAGACTTCAGCTTATTGGATTTGTAGAAGGTCTTGAAGAAGGGGATTCCATTACATATGATGAGTTAGAGGATAAACTTGTTGAAGATGGAATTATTGAGAAAGATTCTGATAAAGAATCAGATAATAAGGATGCTAAGAAAAATTCTGATGAAAAATCGGATGATAAGGATACTAAGAAAGATTCTGATGAAGAAAAAGATATGAATACGTATACTCATATTTATAATTTAACAGTTGGAGGTTATTCATCTGATTTGGACCCTAAAGTTGCATTAGGGCTTGAAACAGCAGATAATTCAAAGACTGTTGAAAAGTTAACTGCAGATATTGCATTTAATATAGCATCAGATAAGTATTTGAAAGATTATATAGATGAAGGTGTTATCACTGGATATCAGCCTTCTGCTTCAGAGACTACAGAAGAGGAGGCTAATTAAGTATGGAAGATAATAAGAAAAAAGGCCTTAACGGAAAATATCTTGGTATG